>CACHVD010000030.1 GCA_902583265.1 uncultured Prochlorococcus sp. | reverse complement strand
ATGAGTCTTTGATTAATGGAGCTCAGATAATGAGACCATTATTGATAGAAAAAATCATAAAAAAAAATGATAAATGGGAAATTGCATGCAATAACAAAATAAAATATATTACAGAATTTCTTGTGATTGCAGATGGTTCCCAATCCAAATGGGCGGGTTATTTCAATTTAGGGCCAAGAAAACCGAAATTTGCGAACACAATCTCATTAAAATTGAAAGGGTTAGGTGAAATACCTAGAGATGCAGTTAGATTTGAGTTTGGATTTATAAAATATGGTTTTGCATGGGCATTCCCCCTTAGGGAGAGCTTAAATGTTGGTTTAGGTACTTTTATAAATAATGGTCTCCTAGAAAATCAGGCTATAAATAAACAAGTAATCAGAAGCTTTGGTTTTGATGATTTACCTCATAGAACAATTAGTAAGAAACTGAGAATATGGAATGGCTTACACTCAATTAATGGTGACAAAGTTTTAGCGGTTGGAGATGCAGCATCTCTATGTGATCCATTTTTAGCTGAAGGAATTAGACCATCCTTAATTAGCAGTTTTTATGCTGCAGAATACATAGATCAGTGCCTATCAGGAAAAGTTGATGATTTAAATCTTTATACGAAAAAGATTAACAACATTTGGGGGAAATCAATGGCTTGGGGGAAGAGAATAGCCCAAGTATTTTATAGATTTCCAAGAACTGGATACCAATTAGGTGTCAAAAGAAAAACAGCACCTAAACGTATTGCTCAAATATTATCAGGGGAAATGAGTTATGAAGATATTGCAAAAAGAGTCATAAGAAGACTTTTAACAAAAAGCGGAACTTAATTCTTTTTCAATTAAAACTTAAATTTAGTTAGCAGAAATCAATTTATGATTTTTAATTTCTGTATATCTCTTAAGTAGCAGCTCTTCCAATTCTTCTATAGCCTTACTGAATCCAGTGATACCTTCACTAAGCTTTTCACTTGCCATTTGATCTTCTAACATACTTAATCTGAAATCTTTTTCTTCAAATTGGTAGTCAATAGAATTATTTCTTTGAGAAATTACATCTAATTTTCTAACTAAATCTCCTTTTTCTTTTTGCAGTTCCTCAAGAAATTTTGAAGCTAATTTACAAAATTCTTTTCTTCTTTCTTCTGTTAAAGGAGGAACATTTATTCTTATTACTTTCCCATCATTATTTGGAGTAATACCTAAATCACTCATGGAAATAGATTTCTCTATAGCTTGTAAACATGAAATATCGAAAGGTTGTATTGAAATTGTTTGAGAATCAACAGTGCTTATAGTGGCAAGGGATTTAATTGGTGTTTCTGCTCCGTAGTACTCAACACTTACTCTGTCTAACAAGGAAGCATTAGCTCTGCCTGTTCTTATTGTATTAAAGTTTCTTTGTGTGGCTTCAATACTTTTATTCATATTGTCTTGAATTTCTTTTTCTTTCATAATTAAAAAAATTAAATGATCTTTAACTAATTAAAGAGCCTATTGGCTCACCAGCAACAGCTTTGGAAATGTTCCCTTTTTTGAATATATCAAAAACCATAATTGGGATATTATTATCTTTGCAAAGTGCGATCGCAGTACTGTCCATTACGGCAATTTCATCACTAAGAACTTGTTGATAACTGAGAGAGGAATATTTTTTTGCATCTTTAAATTGATTAGGATCACGATCGTATACTCCATCAACTTTAGTAGCCTTCATAACAACTTCAGCGTTTATCTCCGCTGCCCTTAAGGCTGCTGTCGTATCAGTTGTAAAAAATGGATTTCCGCATCCACCTCCGAAAACTACAACTCTACCTTTTTCTAAGTGCCTCATGGCTCTTCTTCTGATGTAGGGTTCGGCAATTTCCTGCATTTCGATGGCTGTTTGCACCCTGGTTGCAACTCCTACTCTCTCGAGACCATCTTGAAGTGAAATTGCGTTCATTACTGTTGCTAGCATCCCCACATAATCAGCGGTCGCGCGATCCATTCCATCTGCAGATCCTTTAAGCCCTCTAAAAATGTTTCCACCACCAACAACTATTGCAAGTTGCACATTATTTTCGACTACTTTTGAAACATCCTCTGCAATTGACTGAACTATAGCAGGATCAATACCATAAGGTTTTTCACCCATTAGTGCTTCACCACTAAGTTTTAAGAGAACTCTTTTGTAAGTCATTCAATAATTGTACTTTTAAGACCTTAGCAAGTAAATGCACCAAATTT
>CACHVD010000029.1 GCA_902583265.1 uncultured Prochlorococcus sp. | reverse complement strand
AAAAGCATTCCGTAGATATAGCCACTAAAAAAAATAATAAAAGTTTGTTTGTGAAGGATAAGGAATTAATAAAGGATTCAGAAAAAACAATAAATTGGGTAATTAAATTCTTCGAAAAAAGTTCTGGTGGGCATAGAACAATTATGCGATTTGTAAGCAATCTTGAAAAGTTAGGTTTTGAATGTAGATTAATTTTTATTGAGGAGCTTCCTCTTAGGAATAAAAAATATATAAAAAATAAGTTGGTTAGAGAATTTTTCCCTATAAAAGCAGATATTTACCTACCAAATGAATCAATCCCACCAGCTCATTACACTATTGCTACAGAATGGGCAACGGCATATTGGGTTCAGAATTTCTCTAAAACAACCCACAAATGCTATTTTGTTCAAGATTTTGAACCTTGGTTCCATCCCATGGGATCAAAGTATATATTTGCAGAGGAGACCTATCGGTTTAATTTTAAAGGAATAACCGCTGGTGATTGGCTTAAAGAAAAATTAGAGAAAGAATATGGAATGATTAGCACTTCTTTTAATTTCTCTTATGACAAAGAACTTCATTATCCAATAAAAAAGATTAAACAGAATCAAAAATTTAAAAAACCTAGGATATTGTTTTACGCAAGGCCTTCAACTAGCAGGCGAGGTTTCGAACTAGGGTTATTGGTACTAGCTAAAATTAAATCAGAAATTAAAGATGCAGAAATTGTTTTTATTGGTGAAGAAAATATTAATTACGAAGTACCTTTTGAATATGAAAATTGCGGAAGGATTTCACATAAACAATTACCAGAAATCTACAGATCATGTGATCTTGCTTTAATAATATCTTTAACAAATCTTTCTTTACTACCCACTGAATTAATGGCATGTGGAGTACCAGTAGTAAGTAATGATTCAGAAACTGTGAGTTGGTTTTTAAACTCAGATAATTCAGTTTTGGGTGAACCTACTCAAGATTCTTTAGCTAAATCAATAATTGAATTATTAAATAATCCTTCCAAAGCAGAAAAATTAGTTAATAGTGGCTTAAAAGAGGTAGAGGATATTACATGGGAAAATGAAGCAAAAAAAGTTGGGGAATTTCTTTCTTCATTAAGCATTGACAAAATAAAATAAGATAACTATTTCAAAATTATTTTTTTTAATAGCAAAATCAGTTTGAACTTTATAACCTTCTATGTCATAGAGTAAAGAGAGAGAAACAATATTTTGCAGTTGCGATTGATGCAAAAGTTTTTATGAAATTATTTGGTTTGGAAGCAAACTTAAAAAGTTAGAACAGGGGCTTTAGGAGCAATAGGTCGTAGGTTCTAATCCTGTCGCCCTGACTGAATCAAATCTAATTCATACTATCGAGTTTCCCAGACTCGCTTTTTAGTGCTTTTACTTGTTGGCTCATAGCGGCCAACAAATAGCCAAAAATTTTTTTGAGTTAAATTTCAAATTTCCCATAAAATATAAGTTTTTGATTGTTAATAATTTTTCAATCATTACAATTTGAAAGTTTTTTTGATTTTGTAAAAAAAACTTCTAGAAGTGCAAAAACTGGATTAAAATTTTCAACTAAATAGAAATTTTTAATAGATGTCGACTATCAAGCCCCCTCTAGATCCTTCTAAATTAAGGAATGGCCTTTGGGGAGAATGGTGGCTGAGTTATGGAGCAACTAGATCAGGAGATTTCTTTAATAAAGCTCCTTCAATAGATATAAATGGAAATAGTAATATTTATAATGATAGTCATGGACATTGGTTTGATACAAATGAAGGATATTCAGGTTGGTGGTGGGCAGATCATACTGATTTAACTTATGAAGGAACACTTTATGATGGTCAAGCCATTGTTGTTATCGATGCTGATGAAAATTTACTTTATGATTCCGAGGTTGATTATGTAATAGGTTATGCATATGGTTGGGACCATGATGGAGGTTCTACAGGGTACTGGGATCGGACATCAAATTATGAAGGTACTTTTTCGGGCGGAGCATTTGGTGTTTTTAAAATCACTCAAGAAATGGACTATTCTGGAACAGATGGTGATGATTATGTTTTAGGCTCTACAAAAGAGGATATAATTAGAGGTAATAGTGGAAATGATGAAATCTATGGTTATGAATTAAAAGATATCTTATATGGTGGGAATGGCAGGGATACACTTAATGGAGGCAGTGGAAATGATACTCTCTCAGGGGGAGTTGGGAATGACACCTTAATTGGAGGTGAAGGTACAGATACTGCTGTTTTTATA
>CACHVD010000028.1 GCA_902583265.1 uncultured Prochlorococcus sp. | reverse complement strand
CTCATCTTTCTTATCGCTAAAATAAAAAAGAGAGTTTGGGAATCTCAATTGTTGCTTATTTTTTAAATGAACAGGGGAAAGAGGTGTTCGTACTTGCGACTTATTTGTTTAAAAAAAAGACTCGGTTGTTCAAATAAGAATTTTTTGAGATTCATGTTACAGAAAAGATTAGAGCTAGATACAGTAATCAGTTTGAGACTCAATATAAAATTTCTTTCTTATATCATCTAAGGTTATATTAGATCACTGATTTCCCTACAAATCTCCGATACTATAGAGAGCCTTAGGTAAAGGAGGTTGTTGGAAGTTACATGATTTGTCCAAAAAAAGCTAAAAATATATATTGCATTAATCTATAAATAAAAAGCATTACTTAATTCCTAGATAAACTAAATGAGATTCAATTCTTTTTATTCTCGAAGAGATCTTCTGAAATTTGCATTATATGCCACTACATCTAGCTTGTTTTCCTCAACACTAAATGCAAAAAATAAAGCTATCCTGAAAGGCAAGACAATAGTTGTGGTTGGAGCGGGAATTTCTGGTTTATCTGCAGCAAAAAAACTTACCCAGTATGGAGCAAAGGTTAAGGTTCTTGAAGCAAATAACTATATAGGGGGGAGGATTAAAACAGATTGGTCTTTTGGAAATGATGCACCTTTTGAAGTTGGAGCAGGATGGATTCATGGCCCTTCTTCCAATAATCCGACCAAAAAATTAGCCGATAAATTAGGTTGCAAATATTTCGTCACAGACGATGACAATGTGACTACTTTTGATGAAGATGGGAGTGAATGGGATGATGAGAGATGGGAACAAGTTTTAAATATTTGGGAAAAAACACTATTAAATATTGATAAAAAATTGGACTTTAATGATAAGAGGAATCTTAGAAAAGCTATTGAAGATATAAATCCAAAAGCATTGAAATATCCTGGAGTTTTATGGGCACTTTCCGCATATACTGAATTTGATAAAGGAACTTCTATAGAGAAAGTTTCAGCTGTTTATCATGACGATGACAAAGCATTTCCTGGGTCAGATGTCATTATTAAAAATGGCTATTCAACACTAATTAATGATATTGCCAAAAATTTAGATATAGTCTTAAAAACCAAAGTTACGAGCATAAATACTAATTTAGGGAAAGTTATAGAAATTCAAACAGATAAAGAAACTTATAATTGCGACTTTGCTATTTGTAGTGTTCCATTAGGAGTTTTAAAAGCTAAAAGGATTAAGTTCATACCAGAACTACCCAGCAAATTCAAAGAAAGTATGGCGAAAATTGGATTCGGTTCAGTTACTAAGATTGCACACAGATTTGATGAACCTTTTTGGGATGTTAATTTACAATATTTTGGCATTAATACAAAAGAAAAGGGTAGATGGAATTATTGGTTAAACTACAGAACATTTTCTAAGCAAAATATTTTATTAGGCCTCTCTGTTGGTGATTATGCTTTAATTGCTGATAATTTATCCGAGAGAGACAAAAAAGCCGATTCGTTAAGCGTTTTAAAAAATGTTTGGGGAAAAGATATTTCAACGCCAAATAAATCAATTTCCACAAATTGGTCTAATGATCAAAATTTTTTAGGCGCATATTCCTACACCAAGCCAGGAGCAAAGCCAAAAGACTATGAAAACTTATCAAGACCTGTTGATAATAAATTATTTTTTTGTGGAGAACACACAGTTTTTGATTACTCAGCAACTACTCATGGAGCATTATTATCAGGTTTAAATGTCGCAGCGACAATTATTGAAACAGCTTAATTTTTTGTATTGGTGCTATGTTCTGTTTATTGATAATTGATTTAAGAAGATTTACGAAGAAAGAAAATAAGGACTAAGTTTTTTAAATATATGTTTATAGATAGTGGAATAGTTGTTAGATCAAGTGGAGAAGCTCCACCACTTATGAAAACAAGAAAAGAGATGAAATCAGAAGAAGCAAGGAAAGAGTAGAAACAATTTATTAAATCAGGATGGCAAGTTACTGAACCTAAATGGATAAAACACCTATTGGGGATCTTCGAAGATTGTAGCTCCTCCTGCAGATACCCTTTTGGCTGTGAGAATTTACACAATAAAATAGAGTCTGGGCAATTCTTAAGTAGAAATAGGTTTTGAAAAGTAGGGGGGATTCGAACCTGCCACATAGTGCTCCCAAAGCACTTTACAACCCCAGTAGGGCACTACTTCTACAAGCTATGACTAAATAATTGCAAGGTATTACAGGATTTGACATTACAAACTTTGATATTTGTAGACGATT
>CACHVD010000027.1 GCA_902583265.1 uncultured Prochlorococcus sp. | reverse complement strand
CCAAGCTCTTGAACTTGCATTGAAATCGTGTGGGTAATTTTTATCAAATATATAGGTGGAAGTAATAGCATTTGATAATAAAAATGCTTTGATTAAAGCTTGATTATCAAATATTCTTAAATCCTTTCTATGCCAAAAAAGTATTCTAGGTTTATTCATAATTTATCTAAAAATTGTTTAGCTCTAAACCAAGCAGTCACGGTTTTTGCGTCAAGAATTTCATCCCCACTAGAAATAAGATTATCTAGTTCGTCGGGATCTAAAATTAATACTTCTATATCTTCATCTAAATCTCCTTTAACCTCGGATTTGAGTTTGTTTAGTTCACGAGCTAAAAATAAATAAATTTCTTCATCTGCATAACCTGGGGCAGGGACAAGAGTTCCTAGTTGATCCCATTTGTTTGCACTGAATCCAGTCTCTTCTTGTATTTCTCTTTGAATGGAATTAATAGGTGTTTCACCTATTTCTAATGTACCTGCTGGAAATTCTAATAAATACCTTGAAACAGCAAATCTATATTGCCGAAGAATGATAACTTTATTGTCTTTTGTAATAGGTACGGCTAATGCTGCCCCAGGATGCTTAATGTATCCATATTCACCTTCATGTCCATTTGGAAGCTCAATTCTATTTATTTCGAAACTAAATTTTTTTGACTTTAACTCAGATATTTTTTCTTTAAAAATGGATCTTTTTATAAGGTTTTTGTTGCCCATAATTTTTAAATAAAAATAGCCTAACAGTTATTTTTTGGTTTTGTAAATCATTTATATAGACCATTTTGGGACATCAAACTTTGTGATTTTTTGGCTTCTACTTAAGATTTCAGATAGTGGTGTAATAACGAAATTCCGATTCATGAATCTAGGGTGAGGTAATGTTAATTCCTCGTCAACCGTATGAAAATTTTCCCACCAAAGAATATCTAAATCGAGACATCTTGATAGCCATTTCTTACCTTTTGGCGTCTCTTCTCGTCCGAAAAGTCTCTCTAACTTTTTTAGCTCTTTTAAAAGTAATTTCGCGTTTTTATTTGATGGTTTTGGAAAAGAATTACTTTTTATGAGTAAGAGAGTATTTACATAATTTGGCTGCTCATTTTCAACGCCATGGGGTAATGTCTCATAAATTGAAGACCAAAAAAAGTTTGCATGAAATTTGCTTTTCTCTTCTTTTTGTTTGTTTAAACTATCTCCCCACGCATTTATTAATTTCTCTATTTTTGGTTTACAAATTAATAGTGACTCAAGAGGGCTTCCGAATTTACTATCAATATTTGCTCCGAGGGATATACATAGTCCATTTTTGATATTAAGATTTGATAATTCCACTACAAAAAACAAAGTTATTGGATAAATTCTATACCAGGCATTTTTAAAGTGATTTTGAACCCCGAGTTAAAAGAAAAAGAAGAAATAAAAGATTTAATGAACTCAAAGGATTCTTTTAGAGCTTTTCCTTTGGCGGCAATTACGGGTCATAGCTTATTGAAATTATCTTTGCTTTTGGCCGCAGTTGATCCGAGTTTAGGAGGAGTGATTATCGCAGGTGGAAGAGGTACTGGTAAGTCAGTATTAGCAAGGGGTTTGCATACTTTACTCCCTCCTGTAGAAGTAGTGGATAATGAATCAATACTGGAAACACTATTTACGAGAAATAGTAATACTTCATTAAGACCTATTGGTAGGAACCTAGATCCAGATAAACCAGAGGAATGGGATATTAGTACTAATAAATTGTTAGAGGAGGCAATTGGAAGTGATTATTTGCATCAAATTGATGAAATTCCAAAAAAAGTAAAAGAGGCACCATTTATTCAAGTTCCCATTGGTATAACTGAAGATAGACTTGTTGGATCAATTGATGTCGCCGCCTCATTAAGTACGGGAGAACAAGTATTTCAGCCTGGAATTTTAGCAGAAGCTCATAGAGGTGTTCTGTATGTAGACGATATAAATTTATTGGATGATGGAATTGTAAATTTAATTCTTGAAGCTATAGGAAGAGAGCAAAATAATATTGAAAGAGATGGTTTGAGCCTCTCTCATCCTTGTAAGTCCCTTTTAATAGCAACTTATAATCCCGAAGAAGGTGCTTTAAGAGATCATGTTTTAGATCGTTTCGCTATAGTGCTTTCCGCAGATCAATCTATTGATAATGCTCAAAGAGTTGAGATTACAAAATCTGTTTTATCGCACGCAGAAAATAATATTAAATTTTCAGAAAAATGGTCGGAAGAATCTGATAACCTATCCACTCAATTAATTTTGGCAAGGCAATGGTTA
>CACHVD010000026.1 GCA_902583265.1 uncultured Prochlorococcus sp. | reverse complement strand
CTATCAGAAACTTCTCGAAATTCCATTCAACATCACCTTCAGGTTCAACTTTGTTAAGGGTTGTGTATGGTTCTGTGGTGTTGCCTTTGGCATGAACTTTTTCATAGATTTCAAACTTAACTCCATATTTTGTTGTGCAAAAATCTTTTATTTCTGAAAGAGAGTCGGGTTCTTGTTTTCCAAAATCATTACAAGGGAATGCAAGTATTCTTAGGCCTTTGCTTGAATATAAATCATGTAGCTTTTGAAGATCCTCATACTGAGCAGTATTTCCGCAATAACTAGCTACATTAACAACTAAGATTACCTCCCCTGAATATTCACCTAGTTTTATGGATGATCCGTCTGCGGAAAGAACAGTAGTATTTTGTACGTCTACTTGCATGTTTAAAAAAAATCACCCTTTGAAGATAGCATTGTATAGACCTTATTGTGTTTAATTTATATGGTAGTTTTGGTTATTTCTTTTATAAGTTTTAATTTTTCATCTATTAAACCATTTATAATTAATATTATTAGTCAGTTTAAATTTGGACCCTTTAGACCCACTTACTGAAATTATTAATTCCGGTCAAGGTTTTTCACCTGCAATTGCTTTAGAAAGAATTATTTGGGCAATTATTGGAATCTTTTTTTTAGGAGCAATTTCAAGATCAATAACTAATAACATGCGAAGTCAAAATTGGTTTGGTAGAAATTTTTTATTTAGTTATTCTAAAGATAAAAAAATTACAGATGATAAATCTTCACAACCTTCTGGTAATGACGAATAAGTTTTATATTTATGAAAGAATCAATTTTTTCTAAAAAGAGAATTTTATTGCTTGGTAGTGGCGAGCTTGGAAAAGAATTAGTAATAGAATCCAAAAGATTAGGTTTAGAAGTTATTGCTATTGATCGATATGAAAAAGCACCTGCAATGCAAGTTGCTGATTATTCAAGAGTAATTGATATGGGAGATAAAAATATTTTAAAAAATGTTATAAAAGAATTTAAGCCTGACTATGTTGTCCCAGAAATAGAGGCACTTTCAATTGAAGCCCTTAAAGAACTAGAGGATGAAGGATTCAATATTGTTCCCAACGCCAGAACTGTAGAAATTACAATGAATAGAGATAAAATTAGAGACTTAGCTTCTAGAGATTTAAAAATAAAAACTGCAAAGTTTGATTATATTTTTGAATTTGATGATTTAGAAAAAAAAGCAGATGAAATTGGATTCCCACTTTTACTTAAGCCTTTAATGAGCTCTTCAGGAAAGGGACAGAGTTTGGTTGAAACAAAAAATGATTTACAAAATGCTTGGGAACAGGCACAAACAAATTCAAGAGGAAAGGTTAAAGGTGTAATTATTGAAGAATTTATTAATTTTGATTTTGAGTTTACTCTTCTAACTGTAAGAAAGGAAAATGGTGAAAATATTTTTTGTTTACCAATTGGACATCTCCAATCCAATGGAGATTATCAATGTAGTTGGCAACCTATAGATATCAAGGATTCCTTAATTATTGAAGCTAAGAAAATGACAAGTAGAATATTAAATAACCTTAATGGAGCTGGATTATACGGAGTAGAGTTTTTTATAAAAGGAAGTGAGGTTATATTTTCAGAACTATCTCCAAGGCCACACGACACTGGTATGGTTACATTAGTTAGTCAAAATATTAATGAATTTGAATTACATTTAAGGGCTTTTTTAAATTTACCAATACCGCATATAGATCTAATAGAACCCTCTGCAACCAGAGTTATACTTTCAAACCAAGAGTATCTAAATCCTATTTATGAGGGTCTTAATGAAGCATTAGAATTTGACAAGACTAAAGTTCTAATATTTGGTAAACCAGTTTCCAGAAAAGGCAGAAGAATGGGTGTTGTTCTCTCATCAAATTCTGACATTAATTTGGCTAGAAAAAATGCAGATGAAGCCGCTCGTAAAATAAAAGTCAGCACCAAATAAATATTAAATAAAAATAACGAAAAAAATACTTATTTCCTTTGTTTTTGTTCTCTGCCTCTTTGGGTATTATTTTAGTATGTTTTATATTTAACAATGATAGAAAATTATAAAGGCTGGGATATAACTTTAAATTGGGATAATAATAATCTCGAGCGGGATATTACCAAAAGAAATTTTTTTAATCAAAAGGAGAAATGGATTGGTGTTCACTTAAATGGTGAAAAAATATATGGTTCTTCTCTAAAAGAAATTAGGCATATTATTGATTATCCTAGTTTGCATGCAAAGAAGGATAAAAGATTTTTTTAATTATCCTGATCATTATCTTCAATTAGTTCATTAGCAAGTTTTCTTAAATCTCCCTTAATTGATACCCATGTAAAAGCGATTATAAAAATTGAAGCAGATATTGCAACAGTGATTTTTTCGACAGGGGACATTCCAAGTGCAATAGCAAACATTTTAAACTAAATACTAATTTTTCATTATATTGAATTTTTTTAAACAGTTAGAATCAAATTTTTTTTTGCAATGATATTTAATTATTCAAAATGTAATAAATTAAATTTAAATTACTTATTTTTATTTATTATTTCTGATTTCGATTTTATTC
>CACHVD010000025.1 GCA_902583265.1 uncultured Prochlorococcus sp. | reverse complement strand
TTTTTGAATAAATTTTTTAAACACCCTTTAGATCTTCCAATTTGTAAAAATTTAGAATGATTTATAAAAGTATTTTCATATAAAGGATCTTTAATAGGGTTATTTAAATTTTTATTTTTTGAGGCAAAATTATCGTTATTAATATTTTCATAATTATGAAAATGTATACCACCATCAAGAGATTCATTTTTATTTTTTAAATTTTTGAATGTCCAGATAGCTGCAAAAATTATTTTTAATAGATTATTCTTTGCTAAAGAGATAATTCCATATTTCCATATTGATGTTTTTAAGGTGTTCAGAAATTCTTTAGGTTTAAACAGACTTAGTTTTGAATTATTAGTTAAGTTAAATATTTCTGCCGAACCTAGATCGGATACATTTTTGCCTGAACCAAGCCAGATTACTTCTCTTAGATAAGGAAATCTAACAACCCTATTTAAGATCATTCTTGAATAAGGAATAAAATCAGAAGCGGTAATATCAAAAATATTTATTGCATTATTATAATTTTTGGTAAATTTTATAATCCCTTCTTGAAACATTGCATAAGTTGGTTGGTCATCTAATTCTGCTATTCGGCTTTTTTCTGTATCATTTTTAAGAATTGGTTCGATGGATTTTAAATTATCGTTTTTTCCATAGCCAATTACAGTTCCATGAGGTGCTCTAATTACTGCTTCAAGTCCCTGTTTAAATTCAAATGCTGCCATACCTGACCACCCTAAATGACATTCATCTGCATGTGTGTATTCCATCCAATTTTTTGGAGTTTTTCTCCAATGAGCGGCTAAAGTGGTACCAAGATAAATACCAAAAATTTGTGGACAATCAGCTCGATGTTGAATAGATGAAAATAAATTGTCTTGTATTTGGCCACTCCATCCAACATCTACTATAGCCACCTTATTAGATTCAAAAAATCCTAATTCTTCTAAATAAGAAATTAAGTTATTCCGAACTCCATTCTTTTTTTCTTCAATTATACCTTTTAGTTCTTCGTCTTCCAATAGTTTTAAGAAAGGTGCCCATTCCATATAAAAAGGAGGTAATGCGGCGTTGATATCATTAAAACCATATTTCCCAGCAATTTTACTTATTAATTCGTTAGAACACTTTAATGGTGCAAATAGATTTTTTAAAGAATAATGGGGCGTATTATTAAATGAGGCAACTATTTCTTTCAAAGAATAGCCATTCATTGCTGCTAGAAAAGTAGTTAATCTGGAAATTCCTAAATATTTACTTTCTGGCTTACTTATTTCATTATTAAAAAATCTTGGGTTTAAATTATCAAAAACATTTTTCAATATAAAACCTTCTCTTGAGAAAAAGAAAACTTTATCAATATTTTCATCTCTGCATCGCTCTAAAATTCTATGTATAAACGAAACATAAATTGGTCCAAGAAGTCTCTGTCCATAAGCAACTTCTAAAGTGTCAATATCAGACAAGCTAGATTGACAGTATTGTGCTGCAATTAAACCTAGCCATTTTCTTTCTTTTTTTGAATGCAATAAGTCAAATTTCATCTTATTATTTCTTCTGATCATGTGTTGATCCTGAATAATGAGTGAGAATATTCCTCTTTCAAAAGCCTTTTCTCCATCACTAACCTTATTGTCCCCAATATGGATAATTTCTTGTGGATCAATATTTTCTTTTTTTAAAACTTCTGGGAAAAGAGTACCAGTCCTTTTTAATAAAGAAAAATCTCCTGAAACGTAACCTGCGTCGAAAGAATTTAAAAAGTTATTTGCATCAAGAATTTTTTGAACATATTTTGAACCTAAATACATATCTGAAATGTATATGATTCTTACTGGGAATTCTTTTAATTCATTTATAAGCGATAAGAACTTCGGGCAATGGAAAGATGAATTTATTTCAAACTCACATTCTTTATTTGCAAGCTCAATAGATAAAGATTGATCACCCTCAAATGGTCCTCCAACAGATTCACGTATCCAGGGTAAAACCAGTTGATCTAAATTGATATCTAAATCTAATCCTTGTGCAGCTTTTTCATAAATTAATTTCTTGTAGGCCTCTTCTCTAGCTTTTTTGGCATTGACTACTTGACTTATTCCTTTTTTTATTAGATATTCATCAAGCCAGAAACAAGTAGCTTCAACGATTGCTTCTGTATGAGCTCGCCTATGAATTAACGTATCAAATACATCAAAAGAAATTACTTTAACTTTTTTATGATTTAATTCTTTTAGTAAATAGCTTCTTAATTTTGAAACATTTAAAAAGGTTTTATATTTCTTGGACATAAAAAATTAATTCTGAAGAAGGTTTTTTTCAATCATTTCTTCGTATAGCTCTAAATGGTTTTTGAGGAAAATTTCTGGTGAGTATTCTCTCAAGGCTTTTTCCCTAGAAGAAATTCCCCATGAAATATGGTTATTGTTTTCAAAAGCTAATTCTATCGCATCAGCTAACGCATTTATATCCTTTTGTAAAACTAAGAAACCATTTTTATTTTGATCAATCATTTCAACAATTCCGCCAGTTTTAAATCCGATAATAGGTGTACTCATGGCCATAGACTCTATTATTGACAGAGGTTGATTGTCTGCTAAAGAACAATGCATAAAAATATCTGCACATCCATAATAAAGTGATAAAAGATCTTTATCACTTACATAACCCACACTTGTGTAATCAAATTCAGAGAGTATTTTTTTTCCCATTTCATCCAATACACCCAAAATTACCAAATGTGGATTTACATGCTTTACCTTCTTAATGCCCTCTAATGCATATTTAGAACCTTTTCTTTCATCCAAAAAGTTTCCAGCAGATAATAATATTAAATTTTTATTTAAAGGCAAATTTAGCTTATATCTTATTTCTTTTTTATTCACGGGGTTATATTTTTTTATATCAATGGCATTTGGAATTACTCTCGGCTTGGATTTAAACATTCCACTGGAATAAGCTAATTCAGACATCCATTTTGAGGGAGTAATTGCACACAGCCTGCCAGATTTGTGAAGAAAATTCTTAATTTTCCTTGAGAA
>CACHVD010000024.1 GCA_902583265.1 uncultured Prochlorococcus sp. | reverse complement strand
ATAGTGATGGCTTGGGTAGTGAATAAGGTAAGAGTACTATTATCTTTTAAGACAACTAAAGCTTCGATATCAGAAAGATTTCCTGTAACTCCAGTAATGCTAGTTAAAGCGACCGTAGCACTAGAAGCGACTGTTCGGATATTATCATGGAATGTTTTGAGGGTGGAAGCACTAGAAATTGCCTCTGCAGTATTTAAAGAAACAGAAGTTATAGTACTAGCATTTGTAAAGTTTGCTCGATCGGTATAAAACTGCTGAACTTCTGCAAAAGTTCCAGTAAGAGTTCTCACATTTGTTATGTTGATTGAACCACTAGAAGATATTTTTGCATCTAGAGAAGCTAAGTCTCCTGCATCAACTGACGTATCACTCAATGTAAGAGTATAGGCATTACCACCAGAAGGGTTAGAGTCGGAGCTTAGACCGGAATTAAAGTCAGCTAAAGAATCTGTTGTTAAGGTCGCTGTTACCGCAGCAGTAGTTGCGGCGCTTAAATTATTAGCCTCAGTTGTTGTAAGAGTGCCTGTATCAACTACTAAAGCAGTACCAGAAAGGTTAGAAAAATCAGCTGGTGATGTAGATAATCCTGTGACAATTGAATAGACTTCACTATAGCTTCCTGAAATTTGCGTAATATTAGTTAAATCAATAGCAAAATTTGATTTAACATTAGTCTGAAGATTGTCACTTAATGTCTGTAATGCTGCGGCATCGCCTATCGTCCCGGTGCTAAGAGTAGCTGAAGCAATATTATCAGTTGTAGTAAAGTCGTCTCTATTGGTATAGAAAGTTGATAAGTCAGAGTAGCTTCCAGTTAGAGCTGTTACGCTGCTGACGTTAATAGTTCCACCATTAGCTAAATTAGTATTAATAGTATTTAGATCAGCAGCACTAGAAGTAGCACTTGATATTGTAATGGTCTCGTTAGCTCCTCCAAGGCCAGTGATCCCTCCAGAAGAATATACTGCACTAGCATCTGAAGCTGTACCAGCGAAAGTAGTTGCAGAAGTAGCAGTAATAGTACCAGTTGTATAATCATCCAGGGCTTTAAGATTTGCCAGGAAGTCAGAATCACCAACACCTGTATCACTTACGGTAAACGCTGTACCAGATAAATCATTAGCAGCACTTGTCTTAAAAGTTTTATTTGAGCTTCCACTAGCTGTTTCAGTAGAATTTCTGATAGTAGTAGTTTGATCGATAGTACCAGTAATGACAGCATTAGTAGGGATTGTGATGGTCGCAGTTGTAATGCCATCTAGAGTAAGGAGATCTGTAGCAGATAAAGCGGTATCAGTAATTGTAATTGTGTATGCATGACCACTTTCACTGAGACCGGTGAGTGTAGATACAGCACCTTCGTTTATGGTTGCAGTTACAGCTCCAGTAGTTTGAGTTGCGATAGTATTTACTTGAGCAACTGTTACATCGGTATTATCTATAGTGACTGCAACATCAGTAGCAATATTAACTTTCTCTTCATCATGGAGTGTATAAAGACCTTCAATTTCGGCTGATGTACCTGTAAGTGTGCTTAAACCGGTTAAGTTAAGTTTTACAGTGGTTTTACCTTCTAAGGTATTAACCTCTCCAGCATCTGCAGTACCGGTAACAGAAATTGTATAAACATTATTGCTATTAGCATCAGTGAGACTATTTAAAGTGCTCATTGATGTTTCACGGATAGTTGCTGTTATAGCTCCTGTTGTGTAATTGTCCAATAATATTGCATCTGCTACAAGAAGGCCATCTGTGTCTTGAACTGTTAGAGCTTCATCTCCAAGGTTAGAAATTTTTGAAGTTAGCCCAGCTTCGTATACTGCTGATATATCTTGAGCAGTTCCTGTAAGCGTAGTGACGATATTAGCGTTGATAACACCAGTTGTGGTTGAATTTGCACTTGAAACTGAATCTAAGGTATTTTTTAGAGTATGTATATCTCCAGCAGCAACGGTAGCATCAGTTATCAAAGTAAAGGCTTCATTTGCATTTAAAGTTGCAGTTCCAGATACTGTAAAATCTGATGTGGTTCCATAAAGTGTATTGATTTGGGTTGCAGTACCTTGGACTGTAGTAACAGCACTGGCATCAATAGCGACAGAAGTTAAAGCATTTAAAGCACTTAAATTTGCAGCAGTAGATGTTGCATCACCACCAGCAATTACAATTGTGTATGCATTATCAGAAGTTTGGCCAACAATTGCATCATCTAGATTGGCTACTAATGTAGCAAGAGCTGTTGATTCTATTGTCGCTGTAGTAACTCCAGTAGTTAATGCATTTACGGTATTTGCATCAGCAACTGAGACAGTACCATCGCTTAGAGTAATTGCCTGGCTTGATAACCCTGTAATAGTTCCTGCAGTATTTAAAGCATCAATTCCACCAGCTTTTGTAAATTTGTTTACGGCACCTGTAATCGAAGTAACTTTTGAAAGATTGAGTTTTCCTGATGTTGCATGAGCTCTGTAAGCATCAATTAGTGTTTCTAAGTCTTGAGTAGCTAAATTAATAGTTGTATTTGCTCCGCTTCCATTATCAACTTGAAGAATAGTGTCATTGGCAACATTAGAGAAATCAGCGATCGCTGCTTCAAAAGTAGTTAATTCGGTAAATGAACCTGTTATGGTATCAACGGCTGTAAGGTCTATTGATGCAGCACCATTTAATCCATTAATAGTATTTAAATCACCAGCATCAGCTGAAGTATCTGTTACCACGATTGTGTACTGATTACTAGAAGCACCTGAGTTTGCATCTAGGCCTGTTAAACCGCCCACAGAAGATGTACTAATACTAGCCGTAACAATTCCAGTAGTAGTAGCATTTAATGTGTTTGCATTATCGACTGTTATCTGTCCTGTATCAACTGTTAAGTTTTCTGTAACAAGGCCAGTGAGGGTAGTTGCAGTTTCTTTAGAGAGAATTGAACTGAGTTCAGAATAACTACCAGAAATGGCAGTAATATTTGTAAGATCAATTACTGCATTAGAATTGATTCCCCTCAAGTCATCGTGAAGCGTATTTAATGCTCCAGCATCTCCTATTGCCTCAGCGCTATTCAGAGAAAATGTAGCAATATTGCCCTTATTGGAAAAACTAGAATGTCTACCATTTCCTGATCCTGCTGTTGCGAAAGTTTGA
>CACHVD010000023.1 GCA_902583265.1 uncultured Prochlorococcus sp. | reverse complement strand
GAACATCAATAGTATTTGTTATGTTTCTATTCATAAATTTATTTAAGTTTGCGAGGACTTCCTTATTTGGAACTTTTGCAAAGGTAATTCTTCTTGCTTCATTAATATTCTCTTTTGTTAAATCTCCCCCTTTTTTGTTCCTATCTCCTGGAGTTTTTGAGGGCTTTGAAGTTTTTTTATTTACTTTTTCTGAATCAGAATAATTTTTATCAACTGATTTATTACCTCGGGAGTCAGAGGATGAGCTCTTATTTTTAGTGCTAGAAGATTTGCTTTTCCTTTCTTCTTTTATAGAGGAAGGATCTCTTCCTCCTCGATCAGAAGAGGGTGCTGGCGGGGCTTTATCAGCCATTCCTTGAGTTCTATCGAGCGTTAAACTTACTCTTACTCCATTGCCACCAATTCTTTTTGGTGGGGAAACAGGACCGCCTTCAGAAACTCTTATTTGTGAAGGACCTCTACCTCCACTTACAAAAGGAGAGGGATTTGCTGAGTTAGTATCACCACCCCTAATAGTTAGTGAAGTTCGTTTTGGAGTAGTAACTTTTTTGCTTGGTGTTTCAAAGTTAGTTGGTATAACATTAATTGAAATAGATTTTCCAAATCCTTTACCAGGTCTCGAAAGAGTAAGGATCGCATTATTAAAAGCCCTATCTCTAAGGTTCCCAGATAATGCATTTTCGGATGCATAATCAAGTTTTGAGGTGCTATCCCCATCTTTAATTTTGTATATAAATGTTAGATTGTCCGTCCCATTCCCAGAGGAATAAATAGCCTTATTTCCCGTATTTAATGTTAAATCAGTATTCCCAATTACGTAAATAGGCTCTGAAAATTTTATGTTTATTTCAATTTGATCTCCTTTTTTATATGAGCCATTTTTATTTTTTGTTTTAATCTCTTTGACGGAAGGAGCAGTCGTATCTGCGACAATAGAAGGTTTTTTATTTAATTGGTTTAAATGATATTTTTTGTTACTAAAAACATCAAAAACCCCATTTGAAAAATCTAGTGTATTAGAAGTGCTCAAATGAAGTTGAGAAGTGTTTATAAAATCTGCTCCACTATCAAAACTTATGCCTCCAGGTGAAATCCAAAATAAATTTCCTTTTTCAGATAAAGATATTGGTTTATTTATAAAGCTTCCTCTTGACGAAGATACTCCAACAATTACATTTTTATAGTTCTCATTTTTAAAAAGAACACTATTTATTGAACCTCTAGTATCGAATGAATTAAATCGATGAAAGATATTGGCACCACTCTTATCTCCTCCAGAAACTATGCAATTTCCAGTTATGCATTTACCCCCTTCTACCCCATTAATTATTGTTGCAGATTGAATATTTTTATCTAAATTTATTTCTGCATAACTTTTTGGGACATAGTTAATTAATAACCACAGTAAAAATATATGATAGGGGATACATTTTTGCTTCTGCCAGTAAAACATTTGAGAAAGTATATTTACTTATAAACATATTGGATATTTTAATCATATCGAAATAATTTGCCGTTAAATTAATAGGAAAGACCATTTTTTATTAAAGAGATTGTTTTTATTTCTTCCTGAAATATTTATTGCTGTGCAGCCTAGACCTGTAGATCTCCCTTTGAAATCCCCCTTTGAAGATAAAAGGAAAAATAACAATGAGTCCAAAGATTTAAGAATAGATGGAATAGAAAAAAACGAAGAAGAAAAAATTAAAATTGACACTGAAGAGACTATTGAAGTTAAAGATTTAAAATGGCTCCCAAAGATAGTTGGTGAAGATATTCCTTATAGCAAAAATGAATTAAAAGAAATTTTAAAAGACTGTAAAGAGGATGAAATATCCACAACTTTAAATTCTTGTGCTTCTAGATTAACGTCAGTTTTAATCAAAGATGGATATGTAAATAGTAGGGTCTATACCATTAATGATGAGGAGAAAGGGACTCTAGAAGTAATAATGGGAAAAGTTGTTGAATTAACTGTTAAAAGTGATAATCCAATAATAAGAGAGCGTGCTTTTTTAAAACTTAAGGATTTAATTGGTAAGACCTTACATACACCAGAGCTTGAGACAAAGTTTGCAGAGGTAAGAAATATCAAAAATGTTGGCCAAATTTCTGGGAATCTTGGCAGATTAGGTAGTGATCCAACAAAGGCAGTTTTAAATTTAACAGTTGATTATATCCCATCAAAATGGCAAAGAGAATTTAGCCTTAGAAATGACGGAAGTTCAGGTACTGGGCAGTGGAGAAATATGGGAACTTTTGTTAAGACTGACATCCTAAAAAAAGGTGACAGATTTATTGGAATGGTAGAGATTAATAATGATCAAGATATTGAAATTGGCTCTCAAAGCTATTCAGGGACATATACTTTCCCTCTTAAAAATGGTTTTAGCTCAACAAACTCAATTTCTTATAGCAGGTCTGATTTTGTCGAATTTGAAGATGATTTAAAAACGATGAGATTTGATTCTTTAACTTTTCTTTTTCAACTAGATAAATCTTTAGTTGAAAAACCAAATAAAAATCTAAGCTCATCTTTTGGATTGAATATTAGTAATTCAGAAAGTTTTTTAACAGGAATTAGAACTCCTTTATCTGCAGGATCTAATCCAGAAGGTTACGTTAGTACAGGTCATTTAAAAGCCAGTTTAAATTATGCACTAATCGGTGAATCTATTTTAAATTCTGGAAATATTTCATTTCAGCAAGGGGTTGCAGGAATAAGTGAAAGCTTTCAATTAACAGATTTTGGTGCAAATGGTATTTACCCTGGAGAATCAAGAGCTCTAGGTGTAAGTAATTCTCTTGTTTGGACATTAAGTAATAATTTAGGATTAAATTTAAATTCGTCTGCTCAAATAGCTTTAAATCCCTTAATAAGTGGAATGAGCTTTGGTGTAGGCGGCAGTTCAGGATTAAAGGGATTACCTAAAAGTGTTGCCAGTGGAGATAGTGGATGGTTAAGTGATGTGGAATTGGTTTTTACGTCTTGGGCTAAAGAAAAAAAAGCGATTCAAATTTTGCCATTCTTTGGATTTGGAGAGGTTATTACTGATGTTCAAAATACTATTACTAAGGATTCTGCAGGGTCTTATGGATTACTTCTAAGATATATAAATTCTAATAATGTATTTGAAATTGGGTTGGCAAATTTTATTAATACAGAAGATAATACAGGAACTTGGAATAATTGGATGTTAGGAGATGGAATATTTTCTAATCTGAAATTTACTTTCTAACAAAAATTTGAAAGACATTATGATTAATTTTTTTGATAAATTAATACCCTTAGTTCTTGGACATTTTGTAGCTGATTTTGCAATTCAAACAGATACAGTAGCTTTAAATAAATGTCCAAAAAATAAATCTAAGATTAGTTGGCTATGGTGGATGA
>CACHVD010000022.1 GCA_902583265.1 uncultured Prochlorococcus sp. | reverse complement strand
GCTAGTAGAGTTAGAGACCTTTTCAAAAGAGCTAAAGAGAACAGTCCCTGTTTGATTTTTATTGATGAAATCGACGCTGTCGGAAGGCAAAGAGGCGCAGGTATTGGTGGAGGGAATGATGAGAGAGAACAAACTCTCAACCAATTACTTACTGAGATGGACGGGTTTGAAGGTAATAGCGGAATAATAATTATTGCAGCAACAAACAGGCCTGATGTTTTAGATTCAGCTCTTATGAGACCAGGTAGGTTTGATAGACAAGTTACTGTTGACGCGCCAGACATTAAGGGCAGATTATCAATACTTGAAGTGCACGCTAGGAATAAGAAACTCCAAGAGGATTTAACCCTTGAAAGCATTGCAAGAAGAACTCCAGGTTTTACTGGAGCAGATTTAGCGAACCTATTAAATGAAGCTGCTATCTTAACTGCTAGAAGGAGGAAAGATTCAATTAGTATTTCTGAAATAGATGACTCTGTAGACAGAATTGTTGCAGGTATGGAAGGCTCTCCTTTAACAGACGGGAGAAGTAAGAGATTAATTGCTTATCATGAAGTTGGTCATGCTCTTATAGGATCATTAGTAAAAGCTCATGATCCTGTTCAAAAAGTTACCGTAATCCCTAGAGGTCAAGCCAAGGGACTTACCTGGTTTACTCCAGATGATGAACAAACTCTCGTCAGCAGAGCACAATTGAAAGCAAGAATAATGGGTGCATTGGGTGGAAGAGCAGCCGAAGATGTAGTTTTTGGCAAAGGTGAAATTACAACTGGTGCAGGAGGGGATTTTCAACAAGTCGCTTCTATGGCTCGTCAAATGGTTACTAGATTTGGAATGAGTAATTTAGGTCCAATCGCTTTAGAAGGTGGAAATCAAGAAGTTTTTGTTGGTAGAGATTTGATGACAAGAAGCGAAGTTTCTGATTCAATTTCAAAACAAATCGATGAAAGTGTAAGAGTTATGGTTAAGGAATGTTATAAAGAAACTTATTCGATAGTTAGCAAAAATAGAGAAGCTATGGATAAAATTGTTGACTTGTTAATAGAAAAAGAAACATTAAATGGTGATGAATTCACAAAAATTCTTTCCAAATTCACTAAAATTCCTGAGAAAGAAAGAACACCTCAATTATTAAGCTAAACCCTGACAGGTTTTTTATCTAAAACTAAATCTATCAAACCATACTCAACAGCCTCTTTTGGAGACATATAAAAATCCCTATCAGTATCTTCTTTAATGGTGTCATATTCCTTACCAGTTCTTTCTGATAATTCTATATTTAATCTTTCTTTTAAAAACAAAATTTCATCAGCTTGAATTCTTATGTCACTGGCTTGTCCTCTAGCACCTCCTAGTGGTTGATGAATCATTATTCTTGAATGTCTAAGGCTGCTTCTCTTACCTTTAGTGCCTGCTGCCAATAAAAAAGCACCCATACTAGCTGCTAAACCAACACAGACCGTATGAATATCAGGCTTAACATGCTGCATTGTGTCAAAAATTCCTAATCCATCATAGACAGAACCTCCGGGTGAATTTATGTACATGTAAATATCTTTATCAGGGTCCTCTGCTTCAAGGAATAATAATTGAGCAACAATTCTATTAGCAGTTTCACTAGTAACTTGTTCTCCTAAAAAGATTATTCTCTCTCTTAATAATCTCGAATAAATATCAAAGACTCTTTCGCTACCGCCAGATTCTTCTAAAACTAAAGGGATCATAATAATATTTATCTGTCTTATTAGATATTAACGATATTGAGTCAACATACGCTAACCTTATTAAGGTTTACATATAAAAAATTGAAAGAAAAATTGACTGTTTCTGATAGCAAAAAGTTATTTCATGAACAATTCCCATACGTTATTCCAGGTTTATATAAAAGAATAGTTGATGAAATGCTTGTCGAACTTAATCTTTTAAATCATCAAAAAGAATTTGCTCAAGATAATCTCTTTTGTGTTGGTCTCACAGAAACATTCGAAGAATTAACGAAAGGATACAAACCTGAAGAACATTTGGATCTCCTTTTTGAATCTTTATGCAGTTCTACAAATTTTGAAGCGAAGGAAATCAAGGTAATCTCTCAAAAATATCAAAAGGAATTCGAGGAAAAATCATCTAATGATATATTAAAAACATTAAAAGAAAAAAGCACTTCTAAACTTTATCCTTCAAGAATGTTAAACTTAGGAATTTATAAAATAATTTCAAACTCAACAGATTTTATAGGAGGAAATGAATCAGAGACAAATAAAAAAATCTCTGACATCTTTGAGAAATTAAACTTATCCACTAATAAAGCAGAAAAAGACATAGGAATTTACAAAAGTACTATTTCTAAAATGGAACAAGCAAAAGAATTAATTGAAGAACTCAAAATAAAAGAAAAGAAAAAAGAAGAAAAACAATAATATTTATTTTTTTAATCTTTTTTTATCTTTCCAAGAAATATAAGAAATATAAATTACAGCGAAGGTTATAAATATTAGTAAAACGAATGATGTAATAATAAGAAAATTGCTTAAATATACCTCATAAGTTGAAAATCTAATCATATGTCGATTGATCCATCACCATTTCGCCCCCAAACAACCATTGCAATAGAAAAAGTAAAAATTGCAGCTAATGCAGCCCATCCAATCTGAAAAATCATTAGATTTTAAATCACTTACATCAATATAACAGAACTTCAAAAAATTTTTTCATTATCTGAGCTAAATTTAATTTCCCGAAAACTAAATTTTGTAAATAGAATAATTAAAAAAAATTGGGCAGGTTAGTAATAAATCATAGTACGAATATAGAGGGTCTAATTCCAATACTTCAAAAGTTAGCTCTGAACACAAATATCAAAACAATTACGCCTGCTGTAATATCAAGGGCAAGGGGGAAATCTTCTAAATTGATAATAAGATTATCAGTAAAAACTATAAACGGATATAAAGCAATTGCGAGAAAAGGAAAAACTGCACAAGAAGTCTTTATTTCAACAGACTTAAGCAAAGATGAATTAAAACAGATTATAGATATTTATAGTAATAAGTAGTTAAATGAAGGAGAGCAAAAATTTTAAGTAAAAAATCAATGAAATTAGCATTAAATTTATGCTTAAGTATATTAGTTTTATTTATATTCGAACATAAAGCATTCTCTCTTACTAATTACCAGATAAAAAAAATTTGTGAAAATAAGAAAAGAAAATCTACATGTATAAAACTTCTGGAAGAGAAAAGATCTAATCTTCAAAAAGGACACCTAATCGAAATACCTGTATTTCATTACAAAAGTAAGAAGAATTTAAATTTCAAATTCTGATTCGAAAAGATTAAATGCATTTTTATAATTTACTAGATGATCTTCTGAATTTTCATCAAATCCTTTTTCTTGATAATTTTCTTTTAATTGATCATATAAGTAAACAACTTCATTGAAAGCGCTCATATATTCCTTCTGAATATCTTCATCATTGATATCATAAATTTTAGCTAAAAC
>CACHVD010000021.1 GCA_902583265.1 uncultured Prochlorococcus sp. | reverse complement strand
AGAATATAATTGCAGGTTTGGAGATCCAGAATGTCAAACAATAATGCCTTTAATGGATCAAAGTTTTGTATTTCTTTTAGAAAAATGCTCAATGGGAAATTTGACTGGTAATGAAAAAATTGATAATTCTGATAAGGTTAGTGGTTGCGTAATAGCTACTTCAAAAGGCTACCCACATGAATATAAAACTGGTTTACCAATTAAAATTGGGAAGATAGATACAAATGATTGTCAAATTTTCGACTCGGGTACCTCTTTAAGCGAAGATGGAGAATTATTAACTGATGGTGGGAGAGTTTTGAGCATCGTCTGTCAAGATGTAGATTTCGATTTGGTTTTTGAAAAAGCATACAAAAATTTAAAGGAAATAAATTTTGATGGAATTTATTTTAGAAATGATATCGGTCATCAAGTGAGAAAAAACTTTTTTAAGGAGAATTAGGCTTATGGTTAACACCAATAATCAAGAAAGTAGAGAATATAACATCGCTGACAAAGAAGATATTGATAATAATTATTGGATGAATAGACTTCTTACCTGGTGGAGTGGGTTTAGTTTAAGGACAAAATTATTAGCAATAGCAACTTTAGTTGTAAGTCTACTCATGACAGGAATAACATTTTTTGCACTAAACAGTATCCAAAGGGATGCAGGAATGAATGATACTAGATATGCTCGAGATCTTGGATTATTATTATCGGGAAATGTTACTGAATTAGTTGCTAATAACCAAAAAAAAGAAATCTCAAATGTTGCTGAAAAGTTTTGGAGATCAAGTCGAAATCTTCGTTACATATTTTTTACAGATGCTGAAGACATAGTTCAACTTGGCATACCGATTAGTGCCACACCTACAAGTTCAGACAGTCAATTCCAGCTAACTAGGAGATTAAAACTACCATCTGAATTAAAGAAAAGGCCACAATTCCCATTAGTTAGGCAGCACGTTACTCCTCAAGGTCAAGTTACAGATGTTTTTGTCCCAATGCTTTGGAAAGGGAAATATCTTGGAACGTTAGCCTTGGGAGTTACACCCAATAAAAAAGCATTAGCTAGTGCAGCACTTACTAGAGAGGTAACGATTGCTGTTTTTATCTCTATTTGGGTTTTAGTAATACTTGGAGCTGTATTCAACGCACTAACAATTACAAGGCCTGTAAGAGAGTTAGTAAGAGGTGTTAGAGAAATTTCAAAAGGGAACTTCAAATCAAGAATTTCTTTACCTATGACGGGAGACTTAGGAGAACTTTTAAATGGATTTAACCGAATGGCTACTCAATTAGAAAATTATGACGAAGCAAATATTGAAGAACTTAAGGCAGCTCAAATAAAGCAGCAATCACTTATAGCTACTATGGCTGATGGTGCAATATTATTGGATTCCCAGGGAAAGATCGTTCTTGCAAACCCAACAGCAAAAAGATTATTTCGTTGGGAAGGAAGATTCCTAGAAGGAAAATTTTTCCTAAATGAGATCCCTGAAATTTTATCTAATGACTTACACACAAATATTGAATCTATATTAAACAGAGAAAAGGAGAAAGATGATTTAAGGTTTAGCTTAGGGGAGCCTGCTAGAACTTTAAGGATTGTCCTACAATCAGTATTAGATACAAACAAAGTAGAATTAAAAGGCATTGCAGTAACAATTCAAGATCTAACAAGAGAGGTAGAACTAAACGCAGCACAAAACAGATTTATTAGTAATGTTTCACATGAATTAAGGACTCCACTTTTTAACATTAAAAGTTACGTAGAGACTTTACATGATTTAAAAGATCAGCTTTCTAATGAAGAACAACTCGAATTTCTGGGTATTGCGAATTCTGAAACTGATAGGCTAACAAGACTTGTGAATGATGTATTAGATTTATCAAGATTGGAGTCAGGGAAAATAATTCAGCTAGAGGAAATGGATATAAAACCTGCGATAGAGCAGACCCTCAGAAATTACAGACTTAACGCTACAGAAAAAAATGTTTCATTGGCACATGATATAGAAGAGACAATTCCCCCAATTCTTGGTAATTTTGATTTACTTTTGCAAGTTTTTGATAATTTGCTTGGTAATGGATTAAAATTTAGTCCTAAAAACAGCAACCTAATTATTAGAGCTTATACTTGGCCAGATTCCTGTCCTGCTTATCCACCAAGTAACTCCAAAGATGCAGCTCCCCAATGTGAATTAGTTTCACCACTACCAAAAGTAAGAATTGAGATTGCTGATACTGGATCTGGAATATCTCAAGCGGATCAAGAAAAGATATTCGACCGTTTTTATAGAGTAGAGAATTCCGTTCATACTGAGCAAGGAACAGGTTTAGGTTTATCTATTGTGAGAGGTATAATTGAAAAGCATGGTGGAGAAATTCGTATGGCTAGTGAATTAGGAGTTGGAACCACCTTTTGGTTTGATTTAGCATTAGCACAATCTGACAAAGATGAATTATTGACTAAAACTATTAATAATACAGATACTTTTTCTAGCTCTGAAATTAAAGGAATTATCTAATTATTATCTACCCCTTTAAAAATATTTTGAACATTCTGATCAGGAACTACCCTATGAGGGGCACCACTAAATATCTGCTCAAAGTTAGAAAAGGAATCTTTTATTTCAGGACCATTATTAGTAATAATAAATTCTCTTATTCTTTTATCATGCCATGATCCTCTCATTTTAAAAACATTTAAAGCTCTAGCCATCTCTCCTTTTATTTCTACATACTGGAGTAATAAAATTGTATCCGTAATAGTTGAAATATGAGAATCAGTAATAGAATGGCTACCCATGAATTCTTCTGCAGTGTTAGTAAAAAAGCCTGCTATTTCTTCTTGTTTTGTATAACCAGTGACTGCAATAACAAACTGTCTGAATGCATTCAAACTTACACCTCGAGCTAATGCTGAGAGAGAATCTATTGCCATTCTCTTTGGTTTAAATTGATTAATTTGAGTTTTTATGATTTGTAAGTGATCTTCCAAACCAGTTGATTCAGGATATGCACAAATAATTTTTAGTAACCCATCACTTTCCATCTTTTCAAAATCAATTCCCCAGCTAGTAGCATTCCTAAGCAATTGAGCCCTAGATTCCTCATACGCGAAAAGTATTGCCCTTTCACTGTTGTTATAAGCATCTTCTACAAATTTTGATACAAGCATTGTCTTCCCTGTACCAGTAGCACCTGTGGCTAGGATAATGGAATCTTGAAAATAACCTCCTCCACACATTTCGTCAAGATCTTTAACTCCTGAACTAATCCTAATATTTGAGGATCTTTGCGTAAGTCTCATTGCTCCGAGGGCAAACACACTTATGCCATCAGTTCCCATAGTAAAGGGATATTCCCCTTTCATATGAACTGTACCTCTTAACTTCAAAACTTCTAAAGTCCTTCTCCTCTTTTCTGACTCTAGAACATTTCTTAACAGGACAACATTATCAGAAACAAACTCTTCTACTCCATATCTAGCAATAGGTCCGTAATCATCAACCCTTTCTGTCGTCATCACTGTTGTTACTCCTATTTCCTTCAATCTTGCTATTAGTCTAAATATTTCTCTTCTGACAACATAAATAGCGTCATATTGTTGGAAAACAGCAGTTATTGAATCTATTGCAACTCTTTTAGCTTTATATTTTCTTATTGCATAACTAATTCTCTCAATAAGTCCAGACAAGTCAAAGTTACCTGCGACATCTTGACCATCAGGATCGGGGGAAGCATCTAAAATGAATAACTTATTTTGATCAATTAATTCTTGCAAATCCCATCCAAAGCTAGCGGCATTTCTTATTATGTCTAGAGGTGATTCTTCAAATGTGACGAATATCCCTGGCTCATCAAAACTACAAATCCCATGGTGTAAGTATTGAAGAGAAAAAACAGTTTTACCAGTAC
>CACHVD010000020.1 GCA_902583265.1 uncultured Prochlorococcus sp. | reverse complement strand
TGTTGACAATTGAGCCGGGCTTACCTGGAACAGAACCCTTTACTACAATCAAATTCTTCTGATCATCAATTTTTAGAACTAACAGTCCTTTGGTAGTTATCTGTTTTCCTCCATATCTTCCTGCCATTCTTTTCCCTGGATAAATTCTTCCCGGAGTTGTTCCAGCTCCTGTAGATCCTGGAGCTCTATGATTTTTTGAACCATGACTCATAGGACCTCTGCTAAAACCATGTCTTTTCTGGTAACCTGCAAAACCTCTACCCATAGATTTGCCACTGAT
The DNA here is from genome assembly GCA_902583265.1 of uncultured Prochlorococcus sp. Taxonomy (GTDB): domain Bacteria; phylum Cyanobacteriota; class Cyanobacteriia; order PCC-6307; family Cyanobiaceae; genus Prochlorococcus_A. Next base: position 3,913 of record CACHVD010000020.1, on the reverse strand, counting down.
ATCAACTTTTTGACCAACCTCAAAGTTTTTTACTGTTATTTGTTTTCCGATTTCGTAAGATGAAGTTTCTTCAACTCTATATTCTTTCAAATGCTTTAGAAGTTCTTCACCTGATTTCAATAAGTGTCCCTTTTCAGGTTTGCTTAAATGCTTCTCTTTGGACAAGCCATAACCTATCTGAACGGCAGTATAACCATCCAAAGCATTTGTTTTCAATTGAGTGACGCGGCATGGACCAGCCTCTATAAGAGTAACTGGTACCGAATTACCTTTATCATCGAAAAGTTGGGACATGCCCAATTTCTTTCCTAAAATTCCGATAGACATAAGACTAAATAAGGCTAGCTCGTAATAATTTTTCAATTATCTAAACCTTTCAGTAATTAAGGTGAAGTTAATAAAAAAACAATTAGTAAGGTCGAGACTTATCTGAAATAATAGATAGTTTCTCTCGGGATAAACCCACCTGAGTTTTTTAACGAAACGCTAAAAAATGTGAAATTTTCAGAGGCTCGGCTAGCTTGCGAGCTTAAAAATCCACTGAGTTACAATTGTACATCATCAAGTACCATAAAATAAAATAAAATAGAAATAAAGGGGATTTTTATGCCATTACTTCTCTCAGGGAAAAAGTTTCATAACGACTTAAAAACTAACAAATGTCTCGCAATATTTGCTCCTCTAGAAGGTGGTTATGAAACTCGTCTTTTGAGGAGAATGAGGGCCAAAGGCTTTAAAACTTTTATAACTTCAGCAAGAGGGCTTGGAGATCCAGAAGTTTTCTTGCTCAAATTGCATGGCGTTAGACCACCTCACCTTGGTCATCAAAGTGTAGGTAGAAACGGAGCGCTTGGGGAAGTTCAACAAGTAATCCCACAAGCTTCTGAGTTATTTAATGAAAATGATAAAAAGAAATTACTTTGGTTATTAGAAGGTCAAGTATTATCTCAATCTGAATTAGAGAGCTTAATAGAGATTTGCACTAACGATAATAAACTAACAATAGTTGTTGAAATGGGGGGTTCAAGAAAACTTGAATGGAAACCATTAAGTAATTATATTTTGGATGAATTTGAAAGTTAAATTGTTTGATTAAAACCAATAATAAAAAAGATAAATGGATTAAGTTAATTTGTGGTGCCAGTAATGAAGATATTGTTGCCATAGAAGATTTATGTGCAATTTATACTGCTGCTGGTGTCGACTACATAGATGTTGCAGCAGAAGAATCTATAGTTTATGCAGCAAAAAGAGGAATCGATTGGGCAAAAAAAGTCTTTAAAAACTCTCCTGGATTAATGATAAGTATTAGTGATGGTAATGATATCCACTTTCGAAAAGCAAAATTTGATCCTTTAAAATGTCCCCCTAGTTGTCCAAGACCATGCGAAAAAGTATGCCCCACCTTTGCAATTGATAATTTCGGAATTAAAGAGAGTAAATGTTATGGATGTGGAAGATGTTTAAATAGTTGTCCTCTAAATCTAATTAGTGAATATGAATATAACTTGTCAAAAAATGATTTAGCATCAATACTTCAAAAAATAAGGCCTAATGCAGTAGAAATTCATACAGAAATCAATCGCCTAGATTCTTTTACAAAAGTTGTAAGTATCCTTAAAAGTTCTGGAATGAAATTAGACAAGATATCTATTAGTTGTGGATTAAATCAATCTTTCAAAAAAGCCCAAGAGCCCGATGATCTTTTGAAAGCTCTTTGGGAAAGATATGAAATTCTGAATGAGCTAGATATTCCCCTTATTTGGCAACTAGATGGAAGGCCAATGTCTGGAGATCTTGCTCCTACAACAAGTAGAGATGCTGTTAAGTTGTTTGAAAAAATCGGTTCAGATCTTCCACCAGGATTAATTCAATTAGCAGGAGGTACAAATGAAAAAACTTATGAATTGTTGAATTCAAACAATCTCCCAGATGGAATAGCATTTGGAAGTGCTGCAAGAAAAATTATGCAGCCCCTTATTGAATTTGCTCACAAAAATAACAAAAAACTCTATGAGTCTCCTGAAATAATGGGTTTGGCGATCAAAAAAGCTCAGAAATTTCTAGAGCCATGGAAATCGAGCTCATTTAAATAATATTTTTATTTTTCAAAACTAGCGCCATATTTATAAAAAATTTGTTTTTTTTGGATAGAAAAAAATCTTTTCATGTATTAAAATGGTAAATCAATGGGCCGTCGCCAAGTGGTAAGGCATCGGGTTTTGGTCTCGACATTCCTAGGTTCGAATCCTAGCGGCCCAGTTCTAATATTCAATTGGTGTCTTCTCAAAAAATTTTTCTATTTGATTTTGATGGAGTAATAGTTGATGGAATGCAAGAATATTGGCATAGCTCCTTGCTGGCCTGTGAAAGATATTTAAATTCACCCAACATCACTATTGATCAAAAACTTTATCAAGGAGTACCAAATTCTTTCAAAGAAATTAGGCCTTGGGTTAAATATGGTTGGGAAATGATTCTAATTGTTCACGAAATTATAAAAACAGAAAATCCATTAAAAACTGATAATAAAGATGATTTCATTAATAATTATCATCAAAATTGCCAGAGGATATTAAACGAAAATTCCTGGATAGCAGAAGATATACAAAAAATGTTAGATAAGTCTCGCAAGTACCAAATTGATAAAGATTTTAAATCCTGGGTAAATTTACATAAACCTTTTTTTGAAATTATAAATTTTATGAAAGAATTGAGCAAAAGAGGAATAAAAACTGGAGTCATAACAACTAAAGGTAAAATATTTGCAGAAAAAATTCTTATACAATTAAATATTTTTCCAGAATTTATTTTTGGTTATGAATCAGGAACAAAAATCAAAATAGCTGAAAAACTTACAAAAACTTATGAAATTTTAGGCTTTATAGAAGATAGAAAAAAAACTCTAATCGATATTAAACAAAATTCAGCAACTTCTCACATTCCATGCTTCCTAGCTGATTGGGGATATTTGAAAGAATCAGATAAAAATAAGTTAAGTAATGAAATCAAATTATTAAAATTAGGAAACCTTGGAGAATTAGTTGCAATTCAAAGATAATCAGCTAGAGTACAGATGTACTATAGTTTTTATTTATGAAGTTTGGTATAAATAAAAATTTCCAAATTTAGAATAATTACAAGAACTTTAACCGATAAATCAAACAATGAGCCTTGAAGAAAAGAAAAAAACTGAATCAAAAGAAAAAGACAAGGCATTAAGTCTTGTCTTAGGTCAAATAGAAAGAAATTTTGGACGAGGTTCAATAATGAGACTTGGTGACGCCTCAAGAATGAAAGTAGAAACAATATCTACTGGAGCGCTCACCTTAGATTTAGCATTAGGAGGAGGCTATCCAAAAGGAAGAGTCGTAGAAGTTTACGGACCAGAAAGTTCAGGAAAAACTACATTAACGCTTCACGCGATTGCAGAAGTCCAAAAAAATGGAGGAGTTGCTGCATTTGTAGATGCTGAGCATGCACTCGATCCAGTTTATGCGGCCTCTTTAGGTGTTGATGTTGAAAATTTGTTAGTTTCACAGCCAGATACTGGTGAAATGGCTCTAGAAATAGTTGACCAACTTATAAGATCTAGTGCGGTAGATCTTGTGGTTGTTGACTCGGTCGCAGCACTAACCCCAAGAGCCGAGATAGAAGGAGAGATGGGAGATCACGTAATTGGAAGCCAAGCAAGGCTAATGAGCCAAGCAATGAGGAAAATAACAGGAAATATTGGCAAATCTGGATGTACGGTAATATTCCTGAATCAATTACGTCTAAAAATTGGCGTTACATACGGCAATCCAGAAACAACCACAGGAGGTAATGCATTAAAATTTTACGCCTCAGTAAGACTTGATATCAGAAGAATTCAAACTCTTAAAAGAGGTACTGAGGAATATGGCATAAGAGC
>CACHVD010000019.1 GCA_902583265.1 uncultured Prochlorococcus sp. | reverse complement strand
GAGTAAATCCAATTACTTTATAGCCTTTCTGACGAAACAACTTTGTTAGTTCTTTTCCTAGAGACCCCGAAGCTCCGGTAATGCCAACTGTTTTTTCATTTTTCATTGAATTTATCATTTTGCTTGAATTTGATGAAATACCAAAGAACTAAAATAAATTTACCTAAAAAAATATTTATTTATTTGATTAAAACTCATAAATAAATATTTGTTTAGTTAACAAAAGGATATTATCTTTAACCTATTGATAAATAATTCTATTAATTATGAGCGATATATTATTGATTGGTTCATGTGAGCCATTTAGTGGTAAGTCTGCATTGGTTCTTGGAATTGCAAAAAAACTATTGCATGAGAAAAAAAAAGTACGTATTGGTAAACCACTAGCCACATGTATCGAACTTACTAATCTACCTTCAATATCCTATGAGGGTTTAATAGATGATGATGTTAAGTTTATTGGTTCAACATTAAATATCGAAGAGAAGAATTTGATCTCTTCAGTAGGATTATTGGATAATATATCTGCTGAAAAAAGAATTGCTAATAAAGACTTACTTCGTGGAAAAGGTTTTGATCAAATTGAAGGATTGGTTAATGATGATTTTGAAGGATTAAATATTCTAGAAGCGGCTGGAAGTCTCCATGAAGGGATGATTTATGGTTTAAGTCTCCCACAATTGGCTGAGAGCTTAGATGCAAAAGTCTTACTCGTGAATTTATGGGAAGATTGTAAGAGTGTAGATGCCTTACTTGATGCAAAAAAACAGTTGGGAGAGCATTTATCCGGAGTTGTTTTAAATGCAGTTTTGCCCCAAGAAGTCGAAAAAGTTAAAAGTGAAATAGTACCTTCTCTTAAAGAAATGGGTATTGAAGTGTTTGGGGTGATGCCTAAATCACCGTTGCTTAGAAGTGTCACTGTAGGAGAGCTTGTAAGAAGATTAGATGCCCAAGTAATTTGTTGCCCTGAAAAAGATCAATTACTTGTTGAGACATTAAGTATTGGTGCAATGGGTGTAAATTCTGCAATGGAATTTTTCAGGAGAAGACGTAATATGGCAGTAGTTACTGGAGCCGATAGAACTGATATCCAACTTGCAGCTTTGGAAGCTTCAACTCAATGCCTTATTTTAACCGGATTGGGAAAACCTTTATCACAATTGATTCATAGAGCAGAGGAATTGGAGGTGCCAATATTAAAAGTGGAATTAGATACTCTTGCCTCAGTAGAAATTATTGAACAAGCTTTTGGCCATGTCAGAATACATGAGTCAATTAAAGCTTCTTATGCAGTTCAATTAGTTCAGGAGAATGTAAATCTAAAAAGAATTCTCGAAAAGATAGATTTTTCCTGCAATTTTTCAGATAAATGCTAATTTCAAATATAGGAACCATTTTATTTTGAGTCGCTCTTTAGATCTACCAGCAACAGAAGGCGTTGACGCCTTAGCTCAAGAACTTGCAAAACTCCAGGACAACGGCAAAAGGAGGATTGCTTTTCTAGGAAGTAGGCATGTACCAGTCGTTGATATTCATCTGATTGAGCTCATAGCAAGGTCTTTAGCCGAAGAAGGACATAATATCCTTACGTCTGGATCTCAAGGGGTAAATGCTGCGGTTATTCGAGCTGTTTTAGATATTAATCCATCATTATTGACTGTTTTGTTACCACAAAGTCTTGACAGACAAATTCCTGAAATTAAGAACCAACTTGAAAGGGTTATGCATTTGGTTGAAAAAAGTGAAAATGATGAATTACCCTTGCCTCTTGCAAGTAGCCTTTGTAATCAAGAAATTATTACTAGGTGTGATCAATTAATTTGTTTTGCTTTTCACGATAGTGAAACTTTACTAAATAGTTGTAGATGCGCGGAAGAAATGGGAAAAGTTGTGAGTTTGTTATTTTTTGATTAAATACATTTATTTATCCTTAATAAAATCTAATTTATGATATTAATAATCTTGTGTTAAAAAATTTACGATGGCAGAAAGTTTTTCATTTGATGTAGTTTCTGATTTTGATAGACAGGAATTAGTTAATACTTTAGATCAAGTAAAAAGAGAAATTTCTCAACGTTATGATCTGAAAGGAACCAATACAATAGTTGATTTAGATAAAGAAAGTATTTTCATAACCACAAATAGTGAATTAACCCTAAATGCTGTAAATGACATAATTAGACAAAAGGCAATAAAAAGAAAATTATCTTTAAAAATTTTCGACTACGGTGAAATTGAAATAGTTAGTGGCAATAAAATGAAACAGACAATTTTATTGAAACAAGGTATTAAACAAGAAATAGCAAAAAAAATCAGCAAAAATATTAGAGATCAAATAAAAAAGATTAATGTCAGCATCAATGGAGAAACGCTAAGAGTCTCTAGTAAGAGCAAAAATGATCTTCAGTTGGCAATTAAGCTTGTAAGTGAATTAGAAGAGTCTCTGAACATTCCTCTAAAGGCTAATAACTTTAGATAAAATTTTGAATAATATCATTTAAGACATGGCATATTATCCCGAATCTCTTATCAATTCATTGATTTTAAAAGTAAAAGAATATCCCCGCTTTTCAAAGGAAGAAATAGAAAAATTTTGTTGGATGGCAGTGCATGAGCATAAGCATGGTGTTTTGCCCTCCGAATATGATGTTAGAGAGATTGATGAAGATCTTTTTTTAGAACTTTTGCAAGCATTTAAATCTAAAAATTAAAAAAATAATACTTAAATCTCTTTCTACAATTATTAAAAAAATATTTTAATTAAATGCCCTATTAATGCATTAATTAATTTGATTAAATAAGATTAATCATAAAAGGAAATTTTAATGTCAACATCTTTTAAAAATGTTACTCCAACTGGTCCTGGTGGCACTGCAACATTATTGATTGTACTATCTTTTACCGGCTTTCTTTTACTCACCCAGTCTCTTTTTGTAGTTCCATCTGGGCAGGTAGCTGTAATAACAACATTAGGTAAAGTAAGTGGTCCTTCACGGAGAGCTGGTTTAAACTTTAAACTGCCATTTGTTCAGTCTGTATATCCATTTGATATTAAAACTCAAGTTCAACCTGAAAAATTTGAAACTCTAACTAAAGATCTTCAAGTTATTAGGGCTACAGCTACTGTTAAGTATTCTGTAAAGCCCAATGAAGCAGGAAGGATTTTCGCCACAATTGCCAGCAGAAACAGTGATGTTTATCAAAAAATTGTCCAGCCATCTTTACTTAAAGCCCTCAAGTCAGTCTTTTCTCAATATGAGCTAGAGACCATCGCTACTGAATTCGCAGTTATTTCTGAGAGAGTTGGCGAAACTGTTGCTAAAGAATTAAATTCGTTCGATTACGTAGACGTTAAAAGTTTAGATTTGACCGGATTAGAGATTGCTGAAGAGTATCGAGCCGCTATTGAACAAAAACAAATAGCTGGTCAACAGTTACTTAGAGCAAAGACAGAAGTGGAAATTGCGGAACAAGAAGCTCTTAGATATGAAACATTAAATAGAAGTCTTGATGATCAAGTTCTTTTCAAATTATTTCTAGACAAATGGGATGGTAGTACTCAAGTTGTTCCAGGATTACCAGGATCAGAAGGAGGAGGTCCACCAGTAATTGTTGGTGGTAGAAGATAAATTTATTTAAATTTCCATTACCTATTATTTATACTTACTTATTTGTCAATACAAAAATAAAGTTAATAGTTATTTTTTATAACATTGAAGCTTTGGTCAAATGCTTCTATTGTTTTATCAATTTCTTCTTCACTATGAGCTAGTGATGTGAAACCAGCCTCAAATGGGCTTGGTGCGAGATAAACTCCTCTTTGAAGCATCTCTTTATGCAACTTTCCAAAAAGTTCAGCATCATTTGTTTTCGCTTCATCAAAGTTCCTAACTGGGCCATCACATAAGAAAAATCCAAACATTGCACTTACGCTCCCGCCGTGAATAGCGATACCATTGTTATCTGCAGACTGTATTATCCCTTCAATTAATCTAGAAGTTATTGCATCTAGTTTCTCGTAGGTACCTTCTTGCTTTAGTAGTTCAAGAGTTTTTATCCCAGCAGTCATTGCAAGTGGGTTTCCACTCAAAGTACCTGCTTGGTAGACAGGTCCTGAAGGGGCTACCATTGACATAATTTCTTTCTTGCCTCCATAAGCCCCAACAGGTAGGCCGCCTCCAATTACTTTCCCCAGTGTAGTTAAATCAGGAGTAACACCAAATTTTTCTTGGGCACCTCCATAGCTGATTCTGAACCCAGTCATAACTTCATCAAAAACTAATAAGGATCCATTCTCAGTGGTCAATTCCCTTAATCCTTCTAAGAAACCAGGCTCAGGAGTAATAAAGCCAGCATTACCAACAATAGGCTCAAGTATCACTCCCGAAATGGCATCAGGATTTTCGGAAAATAATTTTTTTACTGCTTCAAGATCATTGTAGGGAGCAGTTAGTGTGTTAGCAGTTGTTGTTCGTGGGACCCCAGGAGAATCTGGTAAACCTAAAGTGGCCACACCTGATCCAGCTTTTACCAAAAACATATCTGCATGACCGTGATAGCATCCGTCAAATTTAATAACTTTATCTCTTCCAGTGAATGCTCTCATAAGCCTCAAAACAGCCATGCAGGCTTCAGTCCCACTATTGACAAATCTAACCATTTCTACAGATGGGACGGCATTTATAACCATTTCAGCAAGTTTGTTCTCTAATACGCAAGGAGCTCCAAAACTGGTGCCTTTCTCAATCGCTTCCTGTATTGCTGTTGTAACTTCGGGGTGCGCATGTCCGCATATAGCAGGTCCCCAACTTCCTATATAGTCAATATATCTATTTCCATCAATATCCCAAGCAAAAGGGCCTTTAACTCTATCAAATACAATCGGCTGCCCTCCGACAGACTTAAAAGCTCTTACCGGAGAACTTACTCCCCCAGGCATTAATTCTTGAGCAGCAGAGAAAATTTCTTCTGATTTGGTGCAATTTAATATGTCAGTCACAATTTAACTAAAATGATGCTTTGAGAAAATTTGTCATGTTCTAAATTAGAAATAAGTAAAAATTTTGTCAACAAGACTGAAATTCTACATTATGATATTTTTATTGCGATAGTTTGGATTGTAAATTACTTTTTTTTAGGAAATCATGATAGAAGTTAATAATAACCTAAATAAGCCTTTATTAATAAGCGTTTTCAGGCATTAAGAAATTTAATTTATTTTATTTATATTTCGAAAAAATTTTCCTCATCCTCAAAAATATCGACATTTATATCGTTCAAGTTAAGATCAATCATTACTGGGGCATGATCACTTGGGCGCAAATTCCCTCTAGGTGAGCTGTCTATGACACAACTTTTAAGTTTTGATGACAATTCTTTGCTTATGTAGATATGATCTATTCGCCAACCTTTGTTTAATTCATATGCGTTATTACGGTAATCCCACCAACTCCAATGACCAGTATTTTTTTCAAAAATTCTGAAAGCATCTATTAATCTCCCTTTCAGAACATTATTTAGTGCATTTCTCTCTATTTCAGATGCCATTATTCCTTCTTCATATTTCTTTGGATCATGAATATCTAAGTTAGATGGGGCGACATTAAAATCACCCAAAAGACAAATTATTTCGCCTTTTTTTTCTTGCTCATCCAGAAATGAAGCTAAACAACTTAACCAATCAATTTTGTATGCGAACTTATTAGACTGTAGAGAAGATCCATTTGGAACATAGACATTTATGATCTTAATACCATTTATTTCAGCGGAAATTAATCTTTTTTGATCTAGGAAAATTTCGATATTTTGATCTGGGTCGGTAATACCGTAGAATCCTTTTTTAACATTTTTTGCTTTTATTTTTGAAATAATAGCAACACCATTATATGATTTTTGTCCGTAGACTTCCACTGAGTATCCTAATTTTTCAAAAGGTTCAACTGGGAAACTATCATCCATCACTTTTGTTTCCTGCAAACACAGAATATCTGGATTGACTTGATTCATCCAATCTAATATTTGTGAAAGTCTGGTTCTTATTGAGTTAACATTCCAAGTTGCTACTAACAAATTTCTACCAAATTATGTAAAAATAAAGTTAGCAGAAATTTTCATTGTGAAA
>CACHVD010000018.1 GCA_902583265.1 uncultured Prochlorococcus sp. | reverse complement strand
CTTTTTTCAATTTTAAGCTTGCTGCCTTGAGTAGCAAATTTATCATTGACATTATTAATTTCCTGAATTACGTTCATTTATTTATATAATTGACCATATAATGACGTTTTTAATGTTGATTTTCAATCTTCATCAAATTTAAATGGATAAAATAGGCGTCTTATTAATGAATTTAGGAGGGCCTGAACGCATTACTGATGTTGGCCCATTCTTATACAATCTTTTTTCTGATCCAGAAATAATCAGGACCCCTTTCCCTTTTTTTCAAAAGCCCCTAGCTTGGTTGATTAGTACGCTTAGGAGTACTACGTCACAACAAGCATACCTTTCTATAGGTGGAGGTTCACCAATCAGAAGAATAACTGAACAACAAGCAAGAGAATTGCAATCTAAATTAAGGGAAAAGGGGTTTAATGCTACTACCTATATCGCTATGAGGTATTGGCATCCTTTTACTGAATCAGCTATTGCTGATATGAAAGCAGATGGTATAGATCAAGTTGTTGTAATACCTTTGTATCCACATTTTTCGATAAGTACTAGTGGTTCGAGTTTTAGGGAATTAAAAAAATTGCGAGATTCTGATGATGAATTTAAGAAGGTGCCAATGAGATGTGTAAGGAGTTGGTTCAGTCAATCAGGATATTTAAAATCAATGGTCGAGCTTATTTCTGAACAGATCTCACTATGTGAATTACCTTCAAAAGCTCATATTTTTTTCACTGCTCATGGAGTTCCCAAGAGTTACGTAGAGGAAGCTGGAGACCCTTATAAACAACAAATTGAAGATTGTTCTTTATTAATAATAAATGAACTGGAAAAAAATTTAGGACATAGTAACCCTCATACACTTTCTTATCAAAGTAGAGTTGGTCCTGTTGAATGGTTGAAGCCCTATACAGAAGAAGTGTTAACTGAGCTTGGAAGGTCAAATGTTAATGATCTGATTGTGGTTCCCATAAGTTTCGTAGGAGAGCATATCGAAACATTGCAAGAAATTGATATTGAATATAAAGAAATTGCTGAAAAGGCTGGTATTAAAAACTTTCGTAGAGTTAAGGCTCTTAATACTCATCCTACTTTTATTGAAGGCCTTAGTGATCTCGTGATTTCCTGTTTAGAAGGGCCTTTAGTTAATATAGAAGAGGCATCTCAGTTGCCAGAAAAAGTTAAACTTTATCCTCAAGAGAAGTGGCAATGGGGTTGGAATAATAGTTCAGAGGTCTGGAACGGAAGGGTTGCAATGATAATTTTTCTTGTACTTTTTATTGAGCTTATATCAGGCTCTGGACCTCTACATAAGTTAGGCATTTTATAGAGAAATATTGATATTTATTTAAAAATTTAAATTTATTGGAGGATTTTTTTGAACACGTTTCTGACATTACATTTCTAAATGAGGCAAAATTATTTAATTAAGTTTAAAATTTAAAGTATATATATTGAATTTCTCTAGTGACCCTTACTTCGAGATCCTTGTCAAAGGGTAGTTCAAAAAATGAAAATCCGATTTGGATAACTGGTGCTGAGGCACTAATGGATTCTCTTAGAATTCATGGAGTAAAGGTTATATTTGGATATCCAGGAGGAGCCATACTACCTATATATGATGCTGTTCATAAAGCAGAACAAGATGGTTGGTTAAAGCATTATATGGTAAGACACGAACAAGGTGGTTCTCATGCGGCTGATGGGTATGCAAGATCAACTGGAGAAGTGGGAGTTTGTTTTGGAACTTCAGGTCCAGGCGCAACAAATTTAGTAACGGGAATTGCTACTGCTCAAATGGATTCAGTACCTCTTGTTGTTGTTACTGGTCAAGTCCCAAGACCTGCCATTGGGACAGATGCTTTTCAAGAAACTGATATTTTTGGAATAACTCTTCCAATAGTTAAACATTCATGGGTGATAAGAAATTCTTCAGATATCGCGAAAATAGTTTCAGAAGCTTTTTTTATTGCATCTTCTGGAAGACCGGGTCCTGTTTTAATTGATATACCAAAGGATGTAGGTCAAGAATACTTTAATTATCAAAGAGTTTTGCCTGGTGAGATTATTCCTAAAGGATTTAAGAGAAACGGAGATATTAATGATTTTGATATTAAAAAAGCAATTAAATTAATAGAGGAGTCTGAAAGACCTCTTCTTTACGTTGGAGGTGGGGCAATATCTTCAGGAGCTCATGAAGAGATAAGAACTTTGGCAAAAAATTATCAAATACCAGTGACTACAACCTTAATGGGGAAAGGCGCTTTTGATGAGAAAGACAACTTATCAGTTGGGATGTTGGGAATGCACGGAACTGCTTACGCCAACTTTGCTGTTACAGAATGCGATCTTTTAATTGCTGTAGGAGCTAGATTCGATGATAGGGTGACGGGAAAATTAGATACTTTTGCTCCTAATGCAAAGGTTATTCATATAGATATTGATCCAGCAGAAGTCAATAAAAATAGACGTGTAGAAGTTGCAATTGTCTCTGACGTATCAAAAGCTGTTCGCAAAATTAATCAAAAATATATAAATCATAAATCTGATTCTCAAACTAAGAAATGGTTAGAAAAAATTGATTTTTGGAAAAATAAACACCCTTTATATGACCCGCCTAAAGAAGGAGAAATTTATCCTCAGGAAGTTCTTTTAAAAGTGAGGGAATTTTCACCGGAAGCTTATGTGACTACAGATGTAGGACAACATCAAATGTGGGCCGCTCAATATCTTAGGAATTCTCCAAGAAAATGGATAAGTAGTGCAGGCCTTGGAACTATGGGTTTTGGATTGCCAGCGGCAATTGGAGTGAAAGCAGCCATACCAAATTCAGATGTAATTTGTATTGCAGGAGATGCAAGTGTCTTAATGAATATTCAAGAATTAGGAACTTTATCTCAATATGGTTTAAAAGTGAAATTAATCATAATAAATAATCGCTGGCAAGGGATGGTAAGGCAATGGCAGGAAAGTTTCTACGATGAAAGGTATTCCTCATCTGACATGAGTTGTGGTGAACCTGATTTTGTAAAACTTGCTGAGTCTTTTGGAGTTAAAGGATACTTAATTTCTGATAGAATACAATTACAAAATGAATTAAAGAATGCTCTTGATTATGATGGACCTGCCTTGATTAATATTCTTGTTAGAAGAGGTGAAAATTGTTATCCAATGGTTCCTCCTGGTAAAAGTAATGCGCAAATGGTTGGCTATGTTAATTGTGAAGAATAATTTTTTTTAAATTCATCATTTTAAAAAATTAACCTTAAGATTGTTTAAAAACTTATATATTTCTGAATTGAAAAAATTAACAAAATTATTAATCATAGTCTGCTTGATTGTTATAAATCCAATAATAGTTAATTCTGCTGAAATTCTTCAAATTAAAAGTTCTAATATTATTTTGGTTGGGGATCAAAATAGGAACTTAACTATTGGATTATTTTGTGTAAATGTAAATGAAAAAGATGAACTCGAGGCAATTAAATTACTTAAGAGTGAATTCCCAAGAGGAAGCAAAGTGAAAATTAAACCTTTTGGTTTCAAAGATAATGTTTTATTAGCCAAAGTTTTTAAAATTAAAGGTACCAAGGAGATGACCGAATTATTAGTCGATAAAAATTTAACTAGTGAAATTTGTCCAAGTTAACTATTTCTATGAGCAAATAAGATTCCATTGCCTCGAGTTTGTTTTGCTCTTTCTCCAGGAATTAAATTCATTTTTTAATTTGTATGTGCATAAATTCGAGATGTCTATATTTGTATAAGGAATGTTCTCATTTAAAAGTTGTCTATAGGCAGATCTTTTAAGATCAAGTTGGATTAAGTTTTGCTCTTTGAAGTGATTTGAATCACTAAAACAATGATCTTTATCAGTTTTAGTCAAATTGAATTTTATTTTTTTGTTTTCGGCCTTTCTCTGAAATTCTTTGAGAGTTATTTTATCAACCAAATAATGTTTCTTTGAAATTGCTGGTCCTATCGCAACAAGTAAGTCATCTCTAGAAGTCCCAAAATTATCGAAAACTTTTACCAGATTATTTATTATTTTTTTTTCTAAACCTTTTCTTCCACAATGCAAAGCTGCTACATTTCTCGTCCTTTTATCGGCAAAGAAAATTGGCATGCAATCAGCTGTGTAAACCCATAAATTTTGACTGCATTTGTTACCAAAAAGACCATCTGCATCAGTCTTATTCCCTTCTTGCGAATGTGATCCAAAGACTATCACATTACTGTGAATTTGATTACAAACACAATTTGAGTAATTTTTATTAAAGCTATTCCCCAATAATTGAAGAAACTTCTCAGAGCTAGACTTCGTAAAGAATGCATGTTTGAAATTATTTTGACTAAGAATAGGTGATAAATAATACTCAAATTTTTTGCTTTGAAAAAAAATTTCAGCTTTTGAAAAATATATTTCTTTGTAAGGAATAGTTCCTCCTCCTAAACTTAATTTATGAAATTAATTCAATATCTCTCAAGATCCAGAATCCTGCAAATTTTTCGATGTATGGCGTTGACTGTATGGAAATAAACTGATAACCAAAAGAATTTTTTTTATTATTTAAAAACTTTGTATTCAAGATCTTTGCCTCTTTTTCTGGTAAATCTGTTACTAGCCACTTATCATTTTCTGAAGCTTCAAGTATGAGTTGGTTCTTATTGATGACTAATTTAATAGGTTCTAAACAACTGAACCATGCAGAAAGTGCTAAAGATCTATCTTTGCTAAAAAGTCTTAATCCTGGAACTAAATCATTATCATCTAAATCTTTCTGAATTGGGAAAATATCTCCAAATTCCATAGGCCAATTTTCCGCTGATTTTAATTCGCCAATTGATATTTCAGAGATAGTTAAAGCATCACCCCTCACTGCTTCTGGTAGAGGTTGAGGGGAGGATTCTATTGTAGAGGAAAAAGTAGGAGCTAGTACCCCTCTTACGTAACCTTTTTCCTTAGGATAAATTTCTTTTTCAAGAAATTTTATTCTATCGAATAAACCGTAAGTTCTTCTACTTACAAGAGCCTCAATATTTGCTGCCTCAAGAGATTTCTTAATGATCGATTTCATAGACGATCTCCAAAATCTAACTATTGAGGGTTTTGCCCAGCCTTCTTTTTTTGCATCATTAATTGCTTCATTTAGTGCCTTTGTAAGCCATAATGAATTAACTTCACTAGCAGGGCAATTTTTATTCCAAAGAAAAATATCTTCTGTCTTATAACTACTTGTAGAGCAAATAATTAACTCCCACCTTTTTTTTCCATTTGATTCAATAATTGGTCTTGAGTAAAAATCTAATTCCCAATCTGAAATTTTTAGTTCAAGACTTGGTTTTGTTCTATTATTAATGTTCATTTATCTTGTTCTTTTTTATCGAAGAGTGCTTTAGTTTTTAGTGCTCTCTCTGTGGCTTCTTGCATAACTTTTTGTTTATCAATAATTAATTCTCCTGCAGAGTTCTCCAATAGTGCTGTATTAAGACCAATACGCCCTTTTTCAAGGTCAATTTCAGATATTAAAGCTTTTATAATTTCCCCTTCTCTAAAAATTTCTCGTAAAGAACGAATTGATCCCTTTGTTAGTGATGATTGATGAAGAAGTCCACTAGCTCCTCCTAAATCAATAAAGAAACCATATGGTTTCACTGCTAAAACTTCTCCTTCAATTAATTGACCCAATTCTAGACTGGTAAGTTTAGCAACTAATGATGCCTTCTTTTCAGAGAGAACTAATTTTCGGGACTCTGGATTCACCTCAATAAATGCTACTTTTAAAGTTTTGCCAACAAAAGATTGATGATCTTGACCATTTTCAAGTTGTGATCTTGGGATGAACCCTCTCAATCCATCTACATCACACGTAAGTCCACCTCTATTAAATCCATTAATTAAAACGTCAATTAATTCTCCATTTTTTGCAGAACTTGATACTTTCTCCCAACTTTGTCTGAGAATTAATGCCCGAGCGCTCACCGTTACCATGCCATCCGCATTTTGTTCTTTGATAACTAAAACTTCTATTTCAAGGCCTATAGAAAATTTTTCTTTAAAGTTAGTTATGACTCCCAATCCACTTTCTTTTTTTGGCATATAACCAGGTGCTTTACCTCCAATGTCGACATATAGTCCATCACTTTCTATTGCTATAACCTTCCCTGAAATTGTTTCTCCCGTAGCCCCAATTGGCTCATTTGCATTTAAAGCCTCCAAAAAAGCACTTTCATCAAAATCGAATTCATCAACTGTTCTTTCTATTTGAAAATCTGTGTTTTGCTCAGAAAAATTTAGGGGTCTATTTAAGTTTTGTTGAGAACTATCAGATGATTTAGTGGTTTCATTTGTGTCCTTAGTTTCTTTTACTGATTCATCTTGAATAGTTTGAGGTTTTATTGCGATATCTTCTTTTTTAATTATTTCTTGCGAATTAGTTTGCTCATCCTCTAACTCTTGAGATTTTTTTTGAGTATCTTTCTTGCTTAAGTGAAGTACCTGAAGAGGTTTTTTTAAATCTTTTTTATTGCCCTTTGATCGGATATTATCTCGGGCATTTTTATTACTGACTCCCATCGTAGGTAAAATAAGAATAATTAATTATTAACATACTCTAAATGTTAGTACTCGAAATTAAAATTAATGAACTTTAAACCAATACCTAATAAATTTGAATATTTAAATTGGCAAGAAATTGAAAGTATTGCAAAAGATAAAAGATCAACAGTTATATGGCCATTCGGTGCTGTTGAGCAACATGGGCCACATTTGCCTCTTGCTACAGATAGTATCTTTGTTGATGAAATCATTAGCGAAGTTTTTAAATTATTTTCTTCTGATATTCCATTAAAAAAACTTCCAACTCAATACATTGGGTTTTCTCCAGAACATAAGGGTTTTACCGGAACTATTTCACTTTCCTCAAATTTAATAACCTCAATGATTAAAGAAGTCGGAGGTCAATTATCTGAAATGGGTTTTAAAAGATTGATATTGATTAATGGACATGGAGGTCAAATCTCATTATTAAATACAGCAGCAAGGGAGCTAAGAAGTTTTGCACCTGGGATGGCAGTTTTCCCTTGTTTCTTATGGAGTGGCGTTAATGGATTAAGCGATTTGTTAACAAAAACGGAGATCGAGAATGGGCTTCATGCTTCTTTAGCTGAAACAAGTTTGATGCTCGCTTTAAAACCAGAACTAGTAGGTGAAGAACGTCCAAAT
>CACHVD010000017.1 GCA_902583265.1 uncultured Prochlorococcus sp. | reverse complement strand
TAACATTCAGCTCTATTTGGACATCTTGCTTCTTCACAAATAGTATGGATATTTGATTTTTTGATGAGTGTTTGTATTTTTTCGAATTCTGAAGCTTTACTAATAGGAAATTTAATCCAAGAGGGAAGTCTTAAGATTTTTTCTTTCTTGATTAGATTATTGCCACTCATTGTCTAATTTAGTTTTGTTCTTCCTTCTAATGCCCTTGCCAGTGTAACTTCATCCACATATTCAAGTTCGCTGCCCATAGGTAGGCCATATGCAATCCTGGTAACTTTCGTAAAAGGGGCTAACAATTTTCCAATATAAAGACTTGTTGTATCTCCCTCAACACTGGGGGTCAATGCCAATATGATCTCATCTATTTCAGATTTACTAACTCTTTCTACCAAGCTTCTTATTTCTAACAATTCGGGGCCAACAGAATCCATTGGAGATATTAGACCACCAATAACATGGTAGACACCTTTAAATTCTCTGGCGCGCTCCAAAGCAAGCAAATCTTTAGTTTCTGCTACTACACAGATTAGTTTTTGATTTCTTTCAGTATTTCTACAAATTTCACATTCATCTTCTGAAGTCAAATTGAAACATTTTTTGCAACGACCAACATTATTATGTGCTTCTAACAGAGCCTTTGAAAAATCTCTAATTGTACTTTCAGGTTGTTTTAAAATAAACAGGGCTAATCGTTGCGCTGTTCTTGGACCAATCCCTGGGAATTTCTCAAAATGACCAATTAATTTTGAAAGCGGTTTGGTATAAGTAATCAAAATTAAACTATTACTACAAATAATTTAGACGCAAAATTATGAATTGCCATAATTGTTTGCTTTTAATGTCTTATTATGTCTAAAGTTAGTAATTTCAAAAAATGAAAAATATTAAATTTAACCCTTTCAAATATTTATTTTTGATTTTTTTATGTTTAATACTTAGTGCTTGTAGCGGCGGACTCAATGCGGGATTAGAAGCTTATCAAAGCCCCGACGGAAGATATGCCTTTTTGTATCCAACAGGATGGACGAGAGTAAAAGTCGATGGAGGACCTGAAATTATTTATCATGATTTAATAAATAGTAATGAGACCTTAAGTTTAGTTATTTCTGATGTAAATAAAGAGGTTCAATTAGAGCAATTAGGAAGCCCAAGTGAAGTAGGTCAAACATTAATTGATAAAGTCATTGCTCCTGAAGGTTCAGGTAGAGAGGTAAAACTTATAAATGCCAATCAGAGGGAGGCATCCAATCATATTTTCTATGATTTAGAGTATGAATTAAATTTAAATGAACAGGCCAGACACGAATTAGCTACTGTCGTAATTGATAGAGGAACACTTTACACTTTCGCTGTGGGAACAAATGAAGATAGATGGAATAAAGTTGACGGTATTTTTAGTAAAGTAATTGAATCATTTAACTTCTTAATATAGTTTAGAATTTCTACACTAGATTCCTACTTGAACATTCCACAAATCAGCATATATTTTGTTCAGATTTAATAGTTTTTCATGTTTTCCACTTTCAACAATTTTACCTTTATCAATAACAACAATATTATCCGCATTTTTTATTGTGCTTAATCTATGAGCTATTACTATAGTTGTTCTTTCTTTTGTGATCTTAGATAATGATTTTTGAATTAAGGCCTCTGTTTCATTATCAACTGAGGCTGTAGCTTCATCTAGTATTAATATTGGAGCATCCTTTAAAACAGCTCTCGCTAAAGCAATTCTTTGACGTTGTCCGCCTGAAAGTCTTTGACCCCTTTCTCCCACAATAGTTTTATAACCATCTGGTAATTGTTCAATAAATTTATGAGCTTCCGCAATCTTTGAAGCTTTAATGATATCTTTAAGACTTGGATTGATTGACCCATAAGCAATATTTTCTTGTACACTGCCATGAAATAAATAAGTTTCTTGACTAACTAAAGAAATACACTTTCTTAAATCCCTTAAATTTATTTCTTTAATAGAAATACCATTCAAGGTTATTGATCCATTATTACTATCATAAATCCTAAGTAGCAGTTTAATTATTGTACTTTTTCCAGAACCTGTTAAACCAACAATTCCTAATGTAGAGTTGTTTTCAATTTGGAAATTTATGTTTTCTAAAGTTAAATCTCGTCCAGGATAATTAAAATTTACATTATTAAAAATAATTTTTCCTTTGATATCTTTAGGTTCAATTTTTATTTTTCCATCTTTTATTTTTATAGGCGTATCTATTAGATCAATTACTCTATCTATTGAAGCCATAGATCTCTGAAAATCATCTAAAACATGCCCCAAAGTAGTTAAGGGCCATAATAGTCTTTGTGTAATAAACACTAAAAAACTATAAGTTCCTACATCAAGTGTCTTATTCCAAGTTTGGAAACCTCCAATTAATAGAATCGCTATAAAAGCAAATAAGATTGCAAATCTTATAAGAGGGATAAAAGCAGAAGATAATTTTATTGCAGCCTTATTACTTCTTTGATAATCTAGGCTTTCTTTATTTAATCTATTTAATTCCCATTTTTCTTTAGTAAAACTTTTTATGGTTAAAATTCCACTTAAATTATTATTAAGTCTTGATGCCAACAGTCCAGCTTTATTTCTAACATCTCTATATTTTGGAGCAAGCTTCCTTTGAAATTTAATTGATCCTAAAAATATGATTGGAATAGGAAAGAAAGCAAATAAAGCTATTTTTGGAGCCACAAAAATCATAGTGCTCCCAATTATTAAGACAGTTACAAATAACTGAATAATCTGATTAGCCCCTTGGTCTAGAAATCTCTCGAGTTGATTTATATCATCATTCAAAATAGATAATAGTCTTCCAGTATTATCATTTTCAAAAAAATCCATATCTAATTCCTGGATATGCTCATAAGCTTTAATTCTTAATTTATGTTGCGATAGCTGAGCCAAATTTCTCCATAAAATCGAATATAAATATTCAAAGGAGGATTCACCCGACCAAACTATTCCTGAAGCAAATGCAAGAAAAATCAATTGAGATGGAACATCATTTATCCCAAAACCAGCAATCCATGAATTCTGTTCCTTTACAACGATATCAACTGCAAGACCAATTATTACAGGGGGAGCTAAATCTAATATTTTATTAATTATGGAACTAAGAAAAGCAAAAAATAGTAACCTTCTTTCTTCAATCAGATTTAAATAAAGTCTAATTATTGGATTTTGATTATTTTTAGACCTCATAAAAAAACTATTAAATTTTTCTATTATGATTTAAATTTTCTTTAGTTTCTAATTTACATTTTGTTATTGCATCTTGATGACTTGAAGTTTGTGTAAATTCTTTGTAATAACAATCACAAGTTTCATTCGCAATTTCTTCACTATATACCATTTCTGCTTTCAACATCTCCTCTTTGACACTCTGAATACAAAATAATTTTATGATTGAATTGTTTTTCGTTTGAGCTAAATAGTTACTATTAAAAGAGTTCAATAGGATTATCAGATTCACAAAAATAAAGAATTTATATTTTCTAGTTATCATTATGCATACCTAGTTTTTGACTTTAATTTTTTTTAATTTATTTTTAGTTTCTCTATGCAGATCTCTGGGTAAATCTACCAAACTGTAATCATTAAAAATCTGTATCTTTCCTATCGATCTACCATTTATATTAGTTGAATTACAGATTGAGGATATAATATTTGCAACTCTAACACCATCAAATTTACCAAAGTTAAATTTGTAGGTTTCAAAAGAATCATTTTGATAATTATTTCTTCTATTTGAATTTCTCATACGATTATTACTATTTCTATTTGATCTATTTCGATCATTATTATTTTGTTTATGAATCCAAGAATCATCTTCATTAACAAAAAATGATTTATTACCTATTACTAAATTAATCGCCGCCATTGCAATATTTGAGTCATCCATAGAATGTTTTTCTTTTAAATTATCTAGTACATCAATAATCAAAGCTTTATTTTCTTCATTTTCATCTTTAGCTAAAGAACTCTCATTAACATTATCTATAAGTTTCTCCATCCTTTTTTCATTTATTATTTTGTTACTTGGAATATTAATTTCTTCAATCTTATTTCTTGTTGAGTTTTCTAAGTTTCTTAAAAAATGTTTTTCTCTTTGATTAACAAACAAAATTGCTTCTCCTGATCTGCCTGCCCTTCCAGTCCTTCCAATTCTATGAGTGTATGTTTCCTTATCAAAAGGAAAATCGTAATTAACAACAAGTTTTATCCTCTCAACATCTAATCCTCTAGCTGCAACATCAGTCGCAACAAGGATATTAATAAATCCTTTTTTTAATCTATCTACAGTATTTTCTCTTTGATTTTGAGGTATATCTCCATTAAGGACTGCAACAGTATGACCTGAGTTCTCTAAAGCTTCAGCTATTGAAGTAGTAAGTAGTTTTGTCCTCACAAAAATTATTACTCCCTCGTTATTAAGTTCTAATATTCTTTTTAAAGCATCTAACTTATGATGCCTTTGTACGTATAGAAATTTTTGCGAAATTAATTGTGTTTCTTTTTTGACACTTTTTATTAATATTTCGGCGGGATCATTTAAATATTTTTTTGCTATATTTCTAATCTCATTAGGCATTGTTGCTGAAAACAATACCATCTGCTTATTTTCCGGAAGTTGATCTATTATCCATTCAATATCTTCAAGAAAACCCATATTTAACATTTCATCTGCCTCATCCAAAACAAGACAATTTATGTCTTTAATTTTAAAAGTTCCCTGCCTAATATGATCCATTATTCGGCCAGGGGTCCCAACTACTACGTCAACTTTTCTTTTCAATGCAGAAATTTGATTTCGATAGTCGGTACCTCCATATATTGCAACCGTTTTAAAATTACTAGATTCAGAACTATAACTTTTAAAAGATTCTGCTACTTGAGTTGCTAATTCTCTTGTAGGAGTCATAACTAAAACCTTGGCATTTAATTCTTTATTATCTGTAAGTTTTTCTATTAATGGTAAGGCGAAAGCTGCAGTCTTTCCTGTTCCTGTTTGTGCTTGGCCAAGTAAATCTCTACCTGACATTAGTTCCGGAATTGCAGCTTTTTGGATGGGAGTAGGATTTTTATATCCTTTATTTCTTAACGCATTTAAGATCGATTGATTAAACCCAAAATCGAGAAATCCATTCTCATTATCATTTCCTTTCGATATTTCAAATGTTTGAGATTCAATTTCTTTTTGGTTCTCTAAGTTCGTTAACTCAAGCTGGGAAGTATCTTCATTCTGATATTTTTCTTGATCACTATCAATTGAGTTACTTTCTTTTTTTTAAAGCCATTTAAAATGCCTAATAATCTTCTGATTAGGCATTCAACAAATATCTAAATTGACTTGAATTGTTGATTAGCCTTACAGAGCCGAGTTATTAATCTAGCACCTTGTGGTTAAGATCTTAATTATTTCTCAAAAATAAGAATTAATCTAAATAATATAAATCTAGAGATTTTTTCGCTCTTGTAACAGCAGTATAAAGTAACCTTTTTTCAAAATTATCTCTGCAAAAGATATTTTCACTATCTTTTTTTTCTTTTACAAAATATTGATTTCTTCTGTATTTTTGCGACCACAAAATGCTTACTTTATCAGATTCACTTCCTTGAGATTTATGAATTGTAATAGCTATTGCTGGCACAACATTTTCTAAATTAGATGGATCAATTAATGCGACAATTTCTTCGTTATTATCATTAAATTTTCTAAAAAGATATTTTCTTTTATTTTTTGAACCTATAATTACTCCGATATCCCCATTTGATAATCCCAGTTCATTATTATTTTTTGTACACATTATCGGAATACCCTCGTTAAGAGTTTTAAGGTCATATGGTTTTTTTTGACCAAAAATAATTTCATTCAAATATTCAACACTCCATATTCCAGAGTTTTTTGCGCATAAAATCAAGTGACTTTGTAAGTCCAGAAATATCTTATCTACTAAATCTTTTTCATTAAGCAATAAATTATCAATACCCTCATCAAATATATATTTTTTTTTACTTAAATTTGAAGTTGAAAGATTTAACTTATTTAGATGACTAGTAATTGAAAAAAATAGATCTTTTGGAATATCTTTTTCTCTACTTTTAGAAATAGTAACTTCTTTTGAATTGTCCTCTTTTTCTAATTCTCTTATCTTTTGATTAAGTAAAGAACAATCGTTATTAAATATTAAACTACCAATTAATGCTATATCTCCAATATTTCTATAAGTTTTTTTTAAATTTACTACACAAGATTTAATTGAAATATTTTCACCATATTCAAACAAATAATTCCAGATAGAACAGTTATTAACTGGAGACAATTGATTTTTATCTCCAACTAAAATAATTTTACAGTCATTTGCTAGTAAAATTAAAACTGATTCAATTAAATCAATATTAACCATTGACATTTCATCTATTATGAAAATATCAAGTTCTTTTAGTTTAAATTTCAAATTAAGTGATTTATTTTGAGAATTTAAAATCCATCTATGTAAAGTTTGAAATTCTATTTGGTCTAGAAATTTACTAAAGGCAATATTTTTTTTACTATTAAGAGCTTCTTTTAGACGAGCTGTAGCTTTACCAGTTGGAGCAGATAAACCAATATTCAAAAAGTTATCAATTAGAAGGAGTTCTAGTATTAAGTTTATTATTAAAGAGGTTTTACCCGTACCTGGTCCTCCTTGAAGGAATACTAAGTTTGAATATTTAAATATATTTTTAATTTGATCAATTTTATTATCATCTTTATAAATTATCGGGTTCATTAAATTATCCGTATCGATTTTACTTAAAAATAAATTCATAACTCTTTCTATCTTTTTTGACCATTTTGATAGAGATAATTTTCTATTTACTAATACGAATGGAGAATTCAGGTAACCTATCAAGCCTATATTTTTTAGGACATCTATATGTTTATTGGGCCAGCCATCTTCTAATAATTCAAAGATTATTAAACTATTATCTACATCAATAACAGTTTCACCATTTTTTTCAAACTCTAATAGAATACTTATTGCATCTTTTACGAAATTTCCATATTTTTTTTCATTGAATTTGAAAATACCTAAGATTAAATTAAATATATGATCATATTGGAACTTTTCAATATCAGTAGTAGTTTTAGTCATTCTAAAAAAGTTCATCTAAATAATTAATTCTTTTTAAAGGTGCTTTGCCAATAAAAATACCTGGAGAAATATCCTTCGACTTAGATTTTTCAAATAATTTAAAATCTGGCAATCCCTTTAAAAACAAATAAATATATCCTCCTAGATGTTTATGTGGTTGATAATTTTTAAGTCGCCACTTTAATAATCTATGCAATGCTAATAAATAAAGATGCGATTGCAATGGATAATGATGTTTAATCATTTCATTTCTCATATTTTCATAGTTATAGTTTCTTGGTAAACAATCACTATTATCACTGCCAGAAATCAAATTACTTTTCCAATCAATTACCCACCATTTACTATCTTCTAATTTGTTACCTACAGGGAAAACACAATCAATACATCCTGAATGAAATCCTTTATTCATAATTTGAAGATCATTTATTTTGTTTGCATATTCATCACCAAATTCATATTCCTGATCTATAAAAAAGCATTTTGATATATCATGGGAATTAATATTTCTACCTTCATAAGATAGGGTTAAATCATATTTGAGTTCCTTAATTAAGTATTCATTTGGAATATCAACTAGTTTCTTATTTTGTAATTCGCTCCCTAAAGATATATTTATGATTCTTAAAATCGCATCTTTTACTTTAAAAGCCAAAGAAGTATCGATTTGATGAAAGTTCAATTCCTCAATAATTAAATCAATTAATTCTGGATTATTATCGTTGCTAAATTCAAATCTTTCTATTATTTTGTGCAGGCAAGTCCCAGCAATAGTTCCTTTTGGAAATTCACTTAAGGGATTTGGATAAGAAAAATAATTAGGATAATGCTTCGATCCCTTAAAATTAGATTCTTCTATAATCGAAATATTATCTTCATAATCCTGATATTGATTAATAACTGCATCAATATTTTTATCTTTACGTGTCCAAGAAGAATAACTTGAATAAGAAATAAATTGATCAGAATTAAATTTATTAGATATTTTTTTATTAATGTTATCGATTTTCCAAAGATTATTATTCAATCGGTTGGTTTGGAACTTAGAAAAAATTTCTTTTATTTTCTCTTTTTCTATTCTGACTTCAAAAGTAGACTTATGAAAATTAATATTTTCCAAATTATTAAGTAAATCATTATTTAAAATATTATTTGTATCCTCTAAATCATTAAAAACAATAAGTTTATATTTGCTTCTTGTAAGTGCTACATAAATTAATCTCTCACTCTCTTTAAACAAATCTTCTTCTTCTATTAATTTAAATTTTTCAACCTTCGAGTAATTATTAGAAATATTAATATATATGTTTCTATCAATATTTGATTTCCAAAGAGGTCCTTTAATTTTATTTGACTTATTTGAAATAATTGAGAGATATGGACATAGGACTACTTCAAATTCAAGGCCCTTACTACTATGAATGGTAGAAAGATTTATTCCATTTTGAAGATTATAGTCTTTCGTCAAAAAATCTTCTCCAGTAGAAATTCTTAAAATATGATCTAACTGATTTTTATACCAGTTGAAGACTATATTGAGATTAAAATCATTATTTATTAATTCTATTTCAACAATTTCTGAAAGTTGAAATAAATTTGAATTTAAATCTGAATCTTGAATAATCGAGGATGACTTGTAATTTATAAGGAGTTCATTAACAATATTTAAAAAACCTTTTTCTTCTAGTTCTTGGGACCAAGTAATACATTTATTAATTAAAGTTTCTAAATTATTACTAATTCCATTATCAAGTAAATCTTCTAATTTTATTTCTATAAATTTTGAAGTAGCAAGCAAATTTAAATTTTTTAAAGACCTCGGATTTAATAAACATTCAATGAATAGAAATAGTAGAGAACTTGCTTCTGTATCAAAAATATTTTGTT
>CACHVD010000016.1 GCA_902583265.1 uncultured Prochlorococcus sp. | reverse complement strand
ACAAATTATCTATTACATCTTTATACAAATTATCAATGTTATTCTCAATATATGAATCTTGAATTACACCTATTTCAATACTATATTCATCAATAATATTATTACAAAAAGCATGGAATGTAGTTACTTTTAACTTATAGAATTCATTTATAAAATTATCAATTTCAGAAATTATTTTTTCCTTAGATATCTGTTTATCGTTAAAATTTAGATACCAATCCTTAAGAGTATTATCTATCTTAATTTTATTATTATTTTGCAAATATAATTTTAAATTCTGAAATCTCGAGAGTATTTTGTCTCGTAATTCAGAACAAGTATTTTTTGTAAAACTTAGCAAGAGTATCTCATCTGGTTTAACTTTTTTCTCCAAGACACTTCTTAAAACTATGTGAGCCAAAGTAAAACTTTTACCAGTTCCTGCACTTGCTTCTACTAATTTAAACTTATTATCTAATTTAATTTGATTAATATTCATTTCTTTATTAAATTAAACTTTGACCTCATTTTTATAAAGTAAGTAATTCTTGAATTTATTCATTAAATATTTCTCTTCCAAGGCAATCTTAAATTTAATTATTAAAGCTAAACTTATTGTTAAAAATAAATAATAAATAGATAATCTTATTATAAAAACTCCAAATGAAATAAATACGAGAGAATAGTACATAGGATGACGTGTAAATCGATAAATACCTGTAGTAACTAGATTGCTATTGTTTATAGGTCTTGGGAAAGGGGATAAATTTTTACCTAAGTCTTTAATTGAAAGTAACATTATTGTGAAAGCGATTATGATAATAAAAATACCCAGGAAATAAGAAAAAGGACTTGATTGAATTATTTGTTTTTGAGGAATAAATTCCCATTGAAAAAAATGGAGACCAATGATAAAAAACTGTAAAAAAACAAGCATAAGATCATAAGAAGCTTTAAAAAAATGTTTTAACTGAAATTTAGACATTATTTATTTCTTTAATGCTTTAATTAGAGGACCATATAATCTGTATGATAATTGATCAAAATTATTATTTCCAAAAAAGAAATCTGGTTCTTTTTCATTACCAAAACACATTTTCATTTCGATATTATCTCTTTCTCCTTTTGAAAAATTTTTAATACCAATCCATTTATCTCTAAAAGCTTTTTTTTCATTTTTTGATTTTATTTTTGCTTCTATATATTTATAAGTGCTTTCTGGTGGGAGAGGTAAACATTTTTCAGAATAATTTTTAAAAATATTTATGTACTCCTCCAAGATTAGATTTGATTCAGTTACACCAGGTGATTGAATAATTTGCGATTTATAATTATTTTCTGTTCTAAAAATTACTTTAGTCCTTTTAATATTTTTCTCTAAAGAAGAAATAAAGAGTAATTTTATCCAGGCCTCAGTCAAACGACTTAAACTTAATTTCGTATTAATTAATTCAATTACGGTATCATCAGCAATTAAATATTCTTCTTTATTCGCATTTAATTTAACATAGATTTTATTAATCGTATTATGTTGACTCAAACTTGCAGAAAGACTGCATAATAATTCTTTGATTTCTTTTTCTTTTGTAAAAATACTATTTTTGGCCATAATAATACCATTTTCAGCCAATTGATCATTAATATTTAATTCATTTAAATCATCAACAATATTATGATTATCAATCTCTACCTGCTGGATTATTTTTGTAATTAGTTGCGACTTTTGCAAATTGCTTAAATACTCTTCGTCTGGATGATGAATAAATATTTCCTTGGGAGAAATATTGTTTTTATTAAGCCAATATTTTTGTGGAGTCTTGAACCAATAAATCAATTCTGATAATTTGTAATTTTTAATATCAGATTTTTTTTCATTCCAACTTATATCTTTTATTAAAGAATAATTACTTTTAACAATCTTAGATTTATCTGGATCAATTATTTCATTTTTATTTAAATCAGAATCTTTAATTATTAGTTCTCTTTGGCCATGGTTTAAAAAACTATCAAAAAAAGAAATTAACTCTTTTATAGGGAAAGAAATATCTAATTTTTTATTGTCTTTATCATTTTTTACCCAAGTAATTATAAATTTATCTCTACAGGCAATTAACAATTCTAGAAATGCATATTTCTCTCTTTCAAAAACAGATGGATCACCCAAATGATACTTGTTTTTTAATAAATTAATGTTTTCACTCTTTGGTAATTTTGGATAATAAACACTATTCATGTCTATTAGGAAGATAACCTTATGTGGGATATGCCTTGAATTCTCAATATCACTTACTAGAATCTTGTTGACTCGTGATTTGCTTTGATATTTAGCTTTATTTATGCAAGAAATTAATATTTCTCTAAAAACTTTTAATAAGATAAGATCATCAGTTATTAAAGGTATTGCGTAATTATCAAAAATTCTATTTATTTCACTTGTCTCTAAATTGAAATTTGCATTAAAATCAGCAATACTTTTTAATATAAACTTTATCTTTTCAACCCAAATCGAGTAAGAAAAAGATCCCCTTATCAAATTAATATATTTTTTTAAATGAAGTAATATTTTAACCCATTTATTCAAATCCAAACTTATATTTTTATAGCTAAATGGTTTCAAATTAAAAGTACTTAAATTTACTTCTTTGTCATAAATTAAGCCTAAAGTAATTCTATTTATACACCAATCTAGGGTGTTTTTCTCTTCACCTAATCTTTCATTATCATCTAATCCCCAATGAAAGCCCACTTTGGTGAGTAAGAAAATAATTTCATCCTTCTCAGTAATATTAAAATCAAAAATGTTCTGAGTTACTTTTTTTGAAAGAATATAATCTATTTTTTCAAGTGTAATTTTTTCACTTGCCATTTCAGTAATGCCAATTAGAAATTCATAAACGCTTGCAGAGTCATGATTATCCTCACCAATAAAAAAATATGGTATCTTTTCACCATTAATTAACTCATTTTTGAAGATATACTTTAGATAAGGTTTAATTAGATTAGTTTGTGGAGATAAAACAGCAATATCACTATATTTAATATTCTCGGAAGAATTTATTATTTCTATAATTTTATTTCTTAAATATTCAAATTGACTATTCTGATTCAAATGCTCACAAAGTAATATTGAATCATCACTTTTATTTATTATAAAATCATTGCTATTACTATCAATTAGTCTTTTTTGTATTTGATTAAGAAGAGGAATATTTTTCTTCTGATAAAAATTATTTGTTGGATCAATATAAATTAGATTATTTTTGCAATTTATACCTTCTTTATAAATATTTTCATCAATTAATTTCTGAAAGTTTGCTCCAAATTTACCAAATATTTTCTCTATATTTGTATTATTTAAATTCAATTTACTTTCATTATCATCAAATTCCAACTCACCTTCAAGATAATTTATTCTATTCCATAAATCTTCTCCAGCAGATAATAAATATAAATTTACCTTAGTAAATTTTGAAAGTTCTGCGTAAAAATTAATATGTAGTTTAGATAAGTTATTATCGGAAAAAATATAAATTTGATTTGGTATTTTAGTTGGAAAGCTTTTAATTTTTCTTAAATTCTTTATTACTTCAATCATGTATAAACATGATGGCTTTTCAGATATCTTTTCCTCTAATAATTTATATAAAATGGGTTGCCAAAACTGATCTGAATTTAAATTTTTAAATAGATTAGGTGAATTAATTTCATATCTATTCCATAGAGCAATCATTTCAGGTCTAAATATCAGATAATCAATAAAATTATTCGTGATCTTTTTTGTCAGATTATATATATCTCCATCAATAGTCTTTTTATTATCCAAATATTTATTAATCCAATTTCTAAGTGGAAATGATTCTTTAAAGCTATTTAATTCTTCCAAGGAATCAATAATGCCCCATTTAATTGACTCAAAATTCCATGCGCTCATATCAATTGCAGGGAAAAAATTTATCAATAAAGATTCGGTATATGTTGATATTGTCTTTAATTCATAAAGAGCACTTATTTTGTTTTTTATAGTTATTTGTTCACGTAACCAATTCCCCAAAAAATAATTGGGGACTACTATTTCTAATTTCTCATTTATAGAGGGAGGGCATATTTTTAATTCCTCTGCTAGGAGCTCACTAATTACTTCAATTTTATTTGACTTATAAAGATTGAGCAACTTACTGGATGGTTATATTACTCAACTTTAAATGGATCAGTTATTTCTGCATTAGGACATTCGAATTCCCCCACAGCAACAAACTCTAAACGAAGCTTTAAGAAAGTTATAAATTTTTTATCCGTCGATAAAACTGCTGCTGGGGGGGATGGAATCTTTGCTGTCAGATCAGCAAATTGATTAGTTTGCAAAAAAGTTGGATTTTTTAAAAGCCAGAAATCTAATTCTTTTTTATTTTCTATGTAGTTCCTTTTCCTCTCTTTCAAAATTTCTTCAAGTGGTTCTTCAACTGTTAAAAACTTTTCACTTGCAGCGACGAAAAAATATGTTGTCATTTTGAAATTTAATTAGATGTAATAAGTGACTTCATTTCACGAACAGACTTTTCTAATCCTACCGCTAAAGCCCTTGCAACAATACTATGACCAATGTTTAACTCGTTAATATTGTTAATTGCTGCAATTTTTTTTACATTATTGTAATTAAGGCCATGACCAGCATTAATAACTAATCCAAGGTCACTGGCTAAATGTGTAGACTCTATTATCCTTTGGAGCTCTTCATATTGATCTTGACCGGTTAGTTCGGCATATTTTCCAGTATGTAATTCTATAAATTTAAAGCCTATTTCTTTGGAATAATTGATCTGCTCACTAACAGGATCAATAAATGCACTTACTTCAATATTTGAATCTTCTAAATTTTTAACAAAGTTCTTAAGATGATTCACATTACTTTTTACATCCAAACCGCCTTCTGTAGTAACTTCCTCTCTTTTTTCAGGTACGATGGTTACGTAATCTGGGAGAAGTTTTTTTGCAATTTCTAACATTTCCTTTGTAGCAGCCATCTCTAAATTCAGTCTTGTTTTTATAGTTTCTTTCAAAAGGAATACGTCCCTATCCTGAATATGTCTTCTATCCTCTCTTAGATGAACTGTTATTGAATCTGCACCTCCTAATTCAGCTAAAAAAGCAAATTGTACAGGGTCAGGTTCTATAGTTTTCCTTGCTTGCCTTACATTTGCAATATGATCAATGTTTACTCCTAAAGTAGTCATAATTTAAAAATCTTACTTTTTAGACAATCTAGTAACCGCCCAATAATAGCTAATAAAAAATTACAAACACTTAAATTATTAATATATAGTTAATTGAATTTGAAAAAAAAATCGGTAGATATCTTTAGGATTAACCCAATAATGGGATTTCTAGCAATGTTTTTTACTCAGGACATTGTTTTAAGGTTTTTTTTTAGTAAGAAGAAAATAATCAATAATGGGGTTTCAATCCCTATAAATTCCTCTATTATTTTGGCTCCAACTCATAGATCAAGATGGGATGGCTTAATCCTCACTATGGCAATGGGCAGAAGAGTAACCAACAAAGATTGCAGGTTTATGGTTACCAAATCCGAAATGAGAGGGATACAAGGTTGGTTTTTAAAAAGACTTGGATGTTTTTCGATAAATCAACTATCACCATCTCTTTCAGCATTAAGATATGCAATTAATCTTATAGAAAAAGGGGAACAACTAGTTGTTTTTCCGGAAGGGAAAATTAACAGATACGGTAAAAAGTTAATTCTTAAAGAAGGTTTATACAGATTAGCGCTATTAGCTACCAAAAAAAGGGAATCTATTAGTATACTTCCGATCGGAATTGCATATAGCGAAGTATTCCCGAAATTTAGAGGCGAATTCTGTTTGTCATTTGGACAACCGATTGTAATGAATGATTACTTAAACACAACTATTGAAGAATTTAATAACTTATTAAATGAAAAAATGACCATTGAGGAAGAAATAGCATTAAAGAATGTCAGTAGATGAATCCGTAATAAGTTAGTATTGATTCTAATAATTCAATGAGAATATGAAATTCTTAAAATTAATCCCAATTTTATTAATATTTTTTGGAAGTTTTCCATTTAAAAGTTTAGTACTTGCAGAAATAAAGGATCCCATAGACTATAAAGTGCTTTCAAATGACAGTAAAAAACTATCTATCTCAAACGTAGATTATTACTTAAAACAAGGTGATAAATTTGTAAAAAATGGTGATTTTGATAAAGCTAAGGAATCTTATCTAGATGCAAGAAAATTAGCAAAGCAACTCGCATCTTTTTATTCCGATCTAAATACATCTTTTAAAGGGGTTGATGCAAGAATACCAAAAGAAATGCAAAGTAAAGGTAAAAAAACATTACAAATTTTGGCAGAATCTAATGAAAGATTAGCGTCTCTTTACATAAAAGACGAAAAGCCAGATGTTGCAGTCCCTTTACTTGTTGAAACGATTAGAATAATGTCACCAAATAGCCAAGAAGGTAAAGAAGCTTATGAAAGATTAATCCAACTTGGATTTGTTGAAACAAAATATAAGGGATGATTAAAATTAATCATGATTACTAAAACAGAAGTTATTAATTTAATCACTAAAAAACTACCAAGTTCCCAAGTTTTTGTTGAAAACATTAAAGGAAATGATCATTTGCAGGTTACTGTGATTGCAACCGAATTTAAAGGATTATCATTAATTAAACAACATCAGCTAGTTTATTCTGCATTAAAAGAAGAATTAGCTTCAGAGGCTATTCATGCTCTGGCATTAAAAACAGAAACACCTATTTAAATTATGGACAACTTAACAAAAGAAAAGATACAAAAATTAATTGACACTAATCCATTAATGGTATTTATGAAAGGTACTAAATTAATGCCTCAATGTGGTTTTTCAAACAACGTAGTTCAAATACTTAATTCCTTGGGAGTGGAATTTAGTACTTTTGATGTTTTAAGCGATTTCGAGATCAGAGAAGGTATCAAAGAATATTCTGATTGGCCAACCATTCCTCAAGTCTACTTAAAAGGAGAATTTATAGGTGGATCAGATATTCTAATCGAAATGTACAATTCAGGGGCCTTAAAAGAAAAGATAGAAATTGAATTAGCGTCTTAAGACAATTAGTAAGTATAAATACTGATTTAGTTAATAAAAATTAATATTTTAAATCCTTTTTTTATCAAAAAAACCTTTATTTTCATCTCCCTCTGGATCAATAAAACTTGATGGATCTAAAATCCATCTTTCTATTAATCTTTCTAATTTCTCTTGATCTTTCTGCTCTAAACTACTGCAATTCCTTAAAGCTTGAAGATAACCATCACTATATAATTTAAGGTCAGATGGTGGGTGAAATCGAGTGACTAAGTCTTGGCAACTATCGCAAATTGATTGAAAATGACGAATTGCTTTAGGATTTTCAAATGATGTCATAATTCGATAGATTCTGATTTTTATTTAGCATTTGTTATACCTTATTAAGGATGATAAAAAATTGCCTGGCCTAACAGTAATTTAAGAATGCAATCAACTGAGCAAATCTTAGCTTCAACTCCTGGTAGTTCACAATTGCCTATGAGCTCACAAACTCCTTCAAGAGTTCTTGTTGTTGAACCTCACCCCACACTTAGAACTGTTCTTGTACAAAGACTTCGTCAAGATGGTCATCTTGCTGCAGCAGTTGGATCGGCAGCAGAAGCAGTGGATTTATGCAGAGAGCAGTCACCTGACTTATTAGTAAGTGCAGAAATCCTTGATCAGAATACTGCAATGAGACTCGCTCAACAATTAGGATGTTCTGTTATTGTTTTGACTGCAAGATCAGGCGTGGAAGCATTAGTTAATCTTTTAGATGAAGGTGCTGATGACGTTCTCAGAAAACCATTTGGTTTAGAAGAACTTGCTGCAAGATGTAGAACCCTCTTGAAAAGAGGAAGAATAGGTTTACAAGAAAAAGTTGAAGTTGGACCTTTGGAAGTTCATCTTCTTTTAAGACAAGTTACTCTAAGCGAGAAGCCTGTAGAATTAAGCCCAAGAGAGTTTGCACTGCTCTGCGCACTGCTTATGCCACCTGGCATGGTAAGAAGCCGTCAAGAGCTTCTTAGGATGGCCTGGCCTCCTTTCAGTGGAGGGCCAAGATCGGTAGATACTCAAGTTCTAACATTGAGAAGAAAGTTAGAACAGGCCGGATTAGGAGAAGGTGGAGGTATAACAACTGTTAGGCAACAAGGTTATAGATTTAGTATTGATAATATCTAATGTAGAAAAGCAAAAAGTTCACCTATAATCATTAAGCCTGATAGAAACGTAAGCAATTTATAAGTCCAAAGTGGCGATATATATGACATTTTGTTAGTTACGATACCAGTATTTTTAGAAACAATTAATAAAAATTTGTCAAAATTTTCTACCCTTTGTGGAATAAGAAAATTTTCCCCTTTTTTAGTATTAAAGTAAAAAACTTTACTGCCCTGACTGGTTGGTAATGATTCAATCGACTTAATATCTTTCCAAAAAATCTCCCAATTTTTTCTTCCCAAGGATTTAGAAATAAAGCTAGTTTTGTATGAAATTTTATTATTGCAAGTCTCTACGTAGTCGCTAGTGATATTAATAATTAAATAAAGGCCAAAGACAAATGAAGTGATAGAAATTACTTTTAATTTTTCAATGGATATAAACGGTATTGGTATTGTAAGCGCTAAGTATAAGGAAATTAACGAGCTTTTTACAAAAAAAAGAGTTTTAAACTTTTCTATCATTTAAAAAGGAGGAATTTAGTTTGGTAATTTGAAACTGTTTATATTTAGTTTTGAACCTATTTTATGAGCGCAAGCATATCCACTAAAAGCTACTGCATTTAGTCCTTGACCTGGGAAGCATGAATCCCCTACGCAATAAAGGTTTTTGATTTTTGTAGTATTGAAAGGCATTTGCAAAAGTCCAAGCAACTTTTTACTAGGAATAGGCCCATAACTTCCTTTATATCTGCCCAGAAATTTTTTATGAGTTTTGGGAGTTCCGATTTCTTTATGATCAATATTTTGTTTAAGGTTAGGCAAAATAATAGAAATCTTATCAATAAGAAATGAAAAATATTTTTCTTTCTTCTGAAGATATTCTTTTCTTGATAGACCTTCCCATTCACTAATGGCTGAAGGAGTAAATGCATGTATGATATGTTTGCCTTCTGGGGCTAAAGACGAATCCAGCAAGGTAGGGATAGAAATAAAAATTACTCCCTTTTCAGTTTCTAATTCATCCCAATCCTCAACTATTATGTGATGGCAATTAAAGTTTTTACTTATTATGTTCTTTTCTACCCCTAGGTGAATAGAGACAAAAGAGGGAGAAGGTTTATATGTTTCTGACCACTTATATTCACTCTTTGGAACGTTTTTATTCGGAATTAATCCTTTCTTTTTATCTTCAAGTCCAAATGTATCCCATCTGGTGGAATTGGACACAATAATATCTGAGTAAATTTCTTCCCCATTTGAAAGCCTAACCCCTACAGCTTTCTCATCCTTTAAGAGGATTTCTTTCACATTGGCTTTGTATCGAATTTCGCCACCTAATTTTTCGATTCCAGTGACCAATTTCTCTGCTATCGTTCCTACTCCACCTTTTGGATAATTTATTCCTCCAGCATGCCTATCTGTAAAAACCATTCCCGCATTAATCATAGGAGTTTTGAGAGCTGGCATTACTGACCAGCAAAAACATTCAATATCAATAAATTTTAAAAGTTCAGGGTCTTTTATAAACTTTCTGGCAACATCTCCTGCATTTACTGGCAACCATCTAGCTAAACCTAAACATGATAATGGTGATTTAAAGAAAACTTTGAAAAGATAACTGGGGTCCTCTATTGATAAAAGAGGCATTGAATCTAAACATTTAAAGACATTTGCACAAGTATCGTAAAATTTCTTGATACCTTTTTTTTCATTGGGGAAACTAGCTGATAATTTATTTATAAATTGCTCATAATTTTTGTCTACAGAAATATTAAATTTATTTGGGAGATGGTATTCAAGTTGCACAGGGTCAGGAATAGTTTCACATTTTTCATTAACATCTTTTAAAGCACGAGTTAATAAATTGGTATAACCTTTATCTCCAAATCCAAATATCATTGAAGCACCAACATCAAAGGTATAGCCTTTTCTCTTAAAAGAGCCACCGCTGCCTCCTGGAATAATGTATTTCTCGAGAACTAGGACTTTAGCTCCCTTAGCCGATAATTGTGATGCGGTTACTAAACCTCCTATTCCAGAGCCAATAACAATTGCATCGAAATTTATTGTATTCGTTTTCATTTTCTAAAGCCTAAGTAGCCATTTTAATAAATCTCGACAAGTATGTGATCTTTTTCAAAACATGAATCTAATTTTCTTTTAAATACATTCAAGGCTTCTTTAGATCTCTCCTGATAAGCTTTATACCTTAATCTTTTATCTTTTATTCTTTTATTTAGTTCTGGGACCAAACCAAATGAAGCAGGCATTGGCTGGAATTTATTTTTCTTCTGATTAGACATTATCTTATTTCTATTACTGATGAAATTCATAAGAGACCCAATCATTGATTCACTTGGAAAACTTACAGTTTTTTTCCCTTTAGCTAGTAAGGATGCATTTATTCCTGCAAGCAATCCCCCAGCAGCTGCAGCGGCATAACCTTCAGTTCCTGTTATTTGACCAGCAGCGAAAAGATTTTCTCTTTTCATAAATTGTAATGTTGGCAAAAGTAATTTTGGAGACTCTAAAAATGTATTTCTATGCATTACTCCAAAACGTACAAACTCAGCATTCTCCAAACCAGGTATCATTCTGAATATTCTTTTTTGCTCTGACCATTTGAGGTTAGTTTGGAAACCAACCATATTTAATAGTTTACCTTCTAAATCTTCTTTCCTTAATTGGACAATTGCGTGGGGTCTTTTTTTCAATCTATTTTCCTTATCGTATAAATCCCCCCATTTTGGATCCCACAACCCAATAGACTTCAAGGGTCCAAATCTCATTGTATCAACTCCCCTTCTAGCAATTTCTTCAATTGGTAAACAAGCTTCAAAGAAATTAGCAGATTCTTTTTCGAAGTCTTTCAAATTTGCTTGTTCTCCTTCTATCAGTTCATTTCTAAATTGAATGTAATCATTTTTACCCATTGGACAGTTAAGGTATGCTGGATCTCCTTTGTCGTATCTACTAGCTTTAAAGACAATCTCTTGATTAATAGTATCACCATAAATTATTGGGCTAGCGGCATCAAAAAAATGACATGCATTAATACCTGTAAAATCTTTTATCTTATAGGACAATTCATCTGAAGTTAATGGACCAGTAGCGATGATAGTAATATTTTCTTTGCTTGGAAAATCAAGCTGTTCAAACCTCTTAATTTCGATTAAAGGATGATTAGATAAAGTCTCAGTTAAAGCACAACTGAATTTTGATCTATCAACTGCTAAAGCACCACCAGCTGGAACAGCAAATTTATCTGCCGTATTAATTATCAATGAATTAAAGGCTCTTAATTCTTGTTGCAATAAGCCTGCTGCTCTATCTGGACTTAAAGCCCCAAAACTATTGCTACAAACTAATTCCCCAAATTCACAAGTATGATGAGCTGGAGTTGATTTGAGTGGTCTCATTTCAACTAATTTAACTCGCACACCAGAATTTGCTAATTGCCAAGCAGCTTCTGAGCCTGCAAGACCTGCTCCAATTACTCTTACTTCTTTATCTACCAAATTAAATTAATCCTTTCCCAAAAAGTCTCTGCTGAATTGCTCTCTTGCTGGTTTTTGTATATTAAATATAACCCAAGCTAAAGCAGCTATGATTGGAGCGAAAACAACGATTGTTCTGAGCATTTTAGTAATCCTAATATTTAATAGTTATTTTACCTTTCAACTGTAAATTTAGAGAGAAAATTTAATTTTTTATCTCATAAGTTAAGAATTGTTTTTCTATTGTTCAAGTTGAGATAAAAAGTTGTTTTTTTTACCTTAAAAAGGGATAATTTCATATGTACCCAATATTACAAAATGGGGCGCTAGCTCAGCGGTAGAGCATCCGGCTTTTAACCGGCTGGTCCTGAGTTCGAATCTCAGGCGACCC
>CACHVD010000015.1 GCA_902583265.1 uncultured Prochlorococcus sp. | reverse complement strand
AACTTCTGTGATAGTACCGGTTAATTTAACAACCGTATTAATATTGATAGAACCACCACCAGCTTGGTCAACTTTAGAATCCAAGGTTGACAAATCTCCTGCATCTACTGATGTGGAGGTTAGAGTCAATGCTAATGCATCTCCATTTGCAGGGGAAGCGGCTGCATCTAATGCATTAAGG
Organism: uncultured Prochlorococcus sp.; assembly: GCA_902583265.1. Lineage (GTDB taxonomy): Bacteria > Cyanobacteriota > Cyanobacteriia > PCC-6307 > Cyanobiaceae > Prochlorococcus_A. Next base: position 12,522 of record CACHVD010000015.1, on the reverse strand, counting down.
TCAGAAAGTGTTCCAGGAGCAACAGTTGCTGTGACTTTACCGGTAGTTGCTTGAGTTAGTTTGTTTGCATTAGCAACAGTTATGGTCCCACCACTATTTTCGGTTAATGCTTCAGAATTCAATCCAGTAATAATAGAACTGTCAATAACACCTTCAAGTTGAGAGAAAGATCCGCTAATTCCAGTTGTATTGGTCAAAGCCAAATTAACCGAATTGTTAACAGTGGATCTTAAATCCGATGCAAGAGTTGTCAAATCAGAAGCTGAAACGGCTTCTGCGGTAGTTAATGAAACAGTTGCAATACTAGCTGTGCTCGCAAATTCACCAGCACCTAAATCAGTATCGAAGGATTGTGCATTAGCAAGGCTTCCTGTAACAGATGTAGTGTTTGTGAGATTAACTGCAAGTGCAGTTTTACTTTTAAGAGTATTTAATTCAGAATAAGCTACTGAGGTATCAGTCAAAGTAATGGTGTACTCGTTTGTACCACCGTCACCTGCATTAAGAGCAACAGCTGCATTTGCATTATTTAAAGTTGCAACATTTGCATCTGCATTTTGTATGGTAGCTGTAACTTTTCCAGAGGTAAAAGCATTTAAAGTATTAGCATTTGCGATAGAAATCCCACCACCATCATTGGCAGTAAATGCTCTGTTGTCTAAATTAGTAAAATGAGCAGTATCATCAATAACATCTTTTAGAGCACTATAACCATCGAGAAGAGTGGTTACATTCTGTAGATCAAATACAGCAGTAGCGTTAACATCGGTTCTAAAATTGTCTTTCGCTGTATGAAGATCTGATGCATCAACAGTTGCAACAGTATCTAGTTGCACAGTTGTCACATTAGTACCTTTAGCTCCGCTGGAACCATTGGAAGCAGCACCACTAAATTTTGCGTTATTAATTGCATTTTTATAGGTATTAACTTCGGTCAAACTTCCTGTAAGCGTCGTAACAGCGCTGATATCTATCTTGTCTGGATTAGAACTAACAAGAGCATCAATAGCGGAAGCAGACTCGGTTGTGTTATTTACAACCGCTACCGCACCTGTCAAACCGGTAAATTGTGAATTATTATCAAAAGTTGTTTTTAACCCAGCAGCACTTCCAGTTACTGTTACGACATTAGAAGCAATAGTTATTTTCTGTGTAGTAGCAGCGTTAATAGAATCTAGTTGGGTAGCAGTTGCTGTAGTGATTCCACCAGCACCAACAGTTATAAACAATATGTTGTCTACGTCAGGAGTACTATTTGGGGTGAGGTCTTTAAGTACAGCAGGATCGTTGGAGTCAATTTGAGCTTGAAGGTAAGCAGTTCCTGAGGTTAAACCGGATAGACTATTTGCCTGAGCTACTGTGATAGTACCTGTTACGATAATATTTTCAGAGACAGCAGCGTTGTCATCTAGAAATTTAAGTACTCCACCTTCTACTCCAGCGCCCAAACTGGAATCTAAGTTAGGCAATACATAATTCCAAGATTTAAGAGAAGATCTGGAAAATGGAAGAATGTTATTAATTGCCTTGGCATCTGATATTTGATTATCTTCGGATAGTAAACTTGAAAGATTCCAAGAGCCTCCTTTATCTTCGTGGCCTACAAGCTTATCAGAATAAAAAATATTTGCTCTTGATAGAGATTTAAAAGAATTGATAAATTCTTTATCTTGACCTACTTCGCAAGAATAAAGAAAAATATTTCTAACGCTAAGTGTTTTAAGTATTTCTGAATTTTCTAAGAGAGTATTGTTATCAATAAAATCACTGCCAAAAAATAATCTTCCTGCACGTCCGTGACATAAAACGTAGATATTTTTTTTAAAACTGGATCCTAAATTAGATAATTCATTAAAAAAATCCTCTTTTGATTGAACGGATTGAGATTTTATATTGTCTTTAAGACCTAAAAGGAGAGATTCACATTCAGTCAGATTAGGGTCATAGAAAATTATTCCATCATTGGAAAAAGACAATGATTGAGAGATTTTTGAAGAATTTGGGCGTTTGATTGCAATGCTACCAAAAGAATTGGCCACCATACTCACACACTAAGTATTTTTATCCTAACACCTCTTTTAGTCTACAGACAAGTATATTTTGATCCATTGACAAAAAATTTTATTAGAAATTTATAAAGAATTACTAATTAATTAGTTCTTGTAATGAAGAACTAATATGACAAATAAAAATCTGTCACTATGTATTTCTAAACTTCCAATTGCAAAAATTTATAAATAAATTTTTCACACAGAATGCAGATTTTTACTTACGTCTCAAAAATTATTTATTAATATTTTTTTAAAAGAATTTATAAAAATATTAATAAATTGATATTTCAAAAGGATCAAAAAAATTTAAAAACTTTTTAAAGAATCAATTTTTTGTGTAAGTCCACCTAATAATAACTTTAGGTAGCTAACTTTTCTCAATTTAATATTAGCTTGAAGAGACATTCCAACCTGAAGTGCAAGAGATTCTCCATTACTTAAGTTTAATTTTTGTTCGTCAAGCTGTACTACAGCAGGGAATCTATATTCTGGTCTTTGTTCAATTTGAGAAGGGACTAATGCATCAGAACCAATTGATTTAATTGTTCCATTTAAGACTCCGAAATCTGTAGAGGGGAAGGAATCAATACTTATTTCTACAGGAGCTCCAACTTTGACAAATCCTATTTTATTACTTGGAATTTCAATATCAGCTTCCAAATCATCAAAAGGAACAATTTTCATAATCGGCTCACTGGATTGAGCAACGTATCCTTCTGTAGTGGGTTTTAAATCAAAAACAATCCCGCTAACAGGAGACTCAATTGATTGATATTTTAGAGTCACTTTTGCACTCGTTAATTCAGAATTTAATGAGCCAATCTCAGTTCTCATCCTAGCCTCTTCAGATTCAAGCTTTTCAATATCCTGTGATATTACATTTGTTGCTTTATCCTTCTCAATATTTAATCTTGATAATTCACTTATCAATTCATTAAGTTCCATTTTCTTTTCGATGTATTGCAATTTTGAGATGGCACCTTGTTCATATAGAAATTTAATATCTTTAAGAATTGGAGAATTTATCTTTATTTTTTCAGATGTATTGCTAATTAATTCATCAATAATTTCTGACTCTTGCAAAAGTTCAGCCTTTTTTAATTTTAGAATTGAAGCTATTTTTTCTAATTGAAATTGTTTTTCAAAAATTGCAATTTCCAGAGATCTAAATTTTTCGAATGAAGCCTCTTTATCTAGTTGGACCAAGATTTGACCACTTTCTACATTTTCTCCAGATTTAACTAAGATTTCATCAATAACACCTCCCAAAGGAATTTGTATATCTTTAACATCTCCTTTTGGGTCAAGCTTTCCAGTTGTCATTACCACTTCATCAGTTTTAGCGAAACACAGCCAAAGAAATGCAAAAGATGATGTTCCAATCAGAGCCCAAGTTACAGTTTTGAACCAAAAACTGCTTTGTTTTAAAAGTGATTCATCGAAAGATATTTTCTTAAAACTAACTTCTACTTTATCTTGTAGTTTATTAAATTGATCTTGGCTTAACTCCAAATACTCTTTAAAAGACTTTTCTTTAAGGGCTTTAAGAGTCTTTAATTTTTGATTGAATTTAAATTTAACTTTTTTTATTTTGTATAACTTATCTTGAAAGAGAAATTTCTTGATTTTATTAAGATTCAAATTAATTTTGTCTTTCATTAAATGTTACCTTTTTGACTTTCAAGTGCAAAATATCTTCCTTTATTTTTTAGTAATTGATCATGAGATCCAATTTCATCCAACTTACCTTCGTGCATAACCAGAATTAAATCAGAATTTCTAATTGTTGATAATCTATGAGTAATGAAGAAAACTGTGTTTTCTTGCAAATTTTTAATCAAGTTATTACAGACTTTAGATTCTGTATTGTAGTCCAATGCACTGGTTGCCTCATCTAAAATAAGAATTTTTGGTTTACTAAGTAGTGTTCTAGCAAGAGCTATTCTTTGTCTCTGGCCACCACTAAGAGAAGATCCTCTTTCCCCAACATTAGTACTATAACCATTGGGTAATTTCATTATAAAATCATGAGCCTCTGCTAATTTAGCGGCTCTTACAATATCATCATTATTAGCTTCAGATTGAGTAAGGGAAATATTATCAAGAACTGTACCTGAAAATAAAATTGGTTCTTGCGGTACTATACCAATTTGCCGTCGGAGAGAATATAGTTCGACCTTATCAATATCATATCCATCAATCTTAATGCAACCTTGACTCGGAGAATATAATCTTGAAAGTAATTTCATTAGTGTACTCTTACCACTTCCGCTTTCCCCTACAATTCCAACGAATTGGCCTTTGTCGATATTAAAACTAACACTATTAAGTACGTTAGAATTATTTTTGGTAAAAGTAAAAATTACATTTTCAAAAGAAACATTCCCCTTAACAGGAGGCATTGTTATTTTCTGCTTATCTAAATCAGTTGACTCTTGAGGAGTATCAATAACATCTCCAAGCCTCTCAAAACTGACCTTAAGTTCTTGTATATTTTGCCATATAGAAGAAAGTCTCAATAAAGGCTGTGTCACATAACTAGAGATTATTCTAAATGCAATTAGTTGTCCCAAAGTCAATTGTCCTTTCAATACCAAAGTTGCCCCTATCCATAAAACAAGTAATTGAGATATTTTTTGGAGTACTTGACTTAATTGACCAATAAGAGTTCCACTTATAGTTCTTTCAAAAGTTCTTGAAATATATTTTGAATATAATTGTTGCCATTTCCACCTACTAATTGTCTCAATATTTTGAGATTTAACAGTTTGTATAGAAGTAATTACTTCTACCAAATGACTTTTGGTTTTAGCATTTTCTTCTGCAGATTGTCTATATTGCCTTCTAAAAAGAGGTGCTCCTAATAAAGTTATAAATATCTGTATTGGGACCACTAATAAAGCAACAATTGTCAGTAACGAGCTATAAATGAACATTACAAGAATGTAAATTACAGAAAAAATCGCATCTAAAATAGTTGTTAAAGTCTGTCCAGTAAGAAATTCTCTTATCTTTTCTAGTTCATCAATCCTTGATCCCAATTCTCCAACTGGCCTTTTATCAAAATAATTAAGAGGCAATCTTAAAAGGTGATCAATTACCTCAGAACCTAAACGCTGATCTATTCTGTTAGTTGTTTCTGCAAATAAGAATGTTTTTAAACTCCCCAAAATCCCTTCTAATAAAGTAACGAAAAGTAGAGCAATTCCTAAGACTTGGAGAGTGTCTAAACTTCTTTGAGAAATTACTTTATCGATAATAACCTGAATTAAAAGAGGATTGCCCAAAGTAAATAATTGGACTATAAAACTAGCAACTAAAACTTGAACCAAAACAAGCTTGTATTTTTTAATTGCAGACCAAAACCAATTTAAACTAAAGACAACTTGAGGAGTCTCTGTAGTCTTTTCAATTAATAAGATTGATATCCCTTCTTCGAAGAAAGACTCAATTTTTTCACTAGAAACACTTATAAAGCCATCAACTGGTGAAGCAATTAAAATTCCCTCTTGGCTACTTTTTATAATTAAAGCAAAGCTATTTTTCCATTTAATTACACATGGTGTTTGTAGCCTAAATGCCATATTAGGGGGTATCTGCCCTTTGGAAACATGTAATCCAAGATTGGAAAGAATTTCAGCTATTAATTGAATATCAATTTTTGCACCTCTCGAAATAAAATCCCTCAAAATCTTTTCGATCGAGTCTTTTCTAATTGGAACATTAAGTATTTTCGAAATCATTTGAAAACAAGCTAATGTTTCCCTTAGTTTTCCATTTCCCTTAACTAATATATTTTCAGGAATTTCTAAATTGTTAAAAATACTGACTGGTGCATTTCGGGGAGCATTTTTTATGTCTTTTTCCCCCTCATTATTATCATTAGAATTTAATAATTCATTATTATTATTTAATTCATTTGTTAATAAATTATCAAAGAAATCTCGTTCTATACTAAGGAATCTATTACTAAGAAAGTTTTTTGAGTTCTTTAGATTTAAATACTCCGAAAATGTTTTGACTTCTTTAAAAATTGGAGAAGTTTGATTTAAGGATGAGGTACTTGAAAAAATCTTAATTTTTTTATCTTTCAATAAGTCTTTAATTTCATCATCATTTTTATTTAAACAAGATACTTTTTTTTCTAGTAGTTGAATTAATTCATGAATTTTAAATTTAATATTTGGAACTTCATTTATAACAAATTCTGAAAATTCAATAATTTCAGCAAGATAATTAATTGAATCAAAATAATTTTTAAACTTTGGATCAATTTCATAATATTTTTTAAATGTTTTATCACTAATCGAAATGACAATTAACTCTGATGAAGACCTAACATTTTCGCAGGCTTTCTGTTTCAAAATTGAAAAAGCGCCAACAATATCCCCAACTGAAATTTTTTTTACTGCCTTCGGTTGTTCATTATCTTGAACAATAATTCTTGCTGTACCTTTTTCAATTAATAGAACTGATCCAGAAATATATTGATCACTTGATAATGATTGCCCAACTTTATATTTAACTTTTTCTCCATACTTTAAGAAAATTTCCTTAATATAGGTTTTTAAAGATTCCTTCATGAAATAAAAATAAGGGAAATTCAGTTAGGTAAAAGAAATTTTTGAATAGAATCGACCGCAAGCAAGTTAATCCATTCGTCAAATAAAGATAGCACCATTTTTGTTTTAGTTATCTCATCAAACTTAGCTTCTTTTTTTGCTTCTAACATTATCAATAACCAAAAATCTCCAACTTTAAAGGGAGTAATAACTTCATTCAAATTTGTTTTTAATATTTTCTCCTTAACGGTTGGATTAATCTTAGCTAAATCTAACGGTCCAACAGTACCATAAGATTTTACATTTCCAATAGCTTTCAAGTTTTCAGAAAATAATTTATCAAAGGAAGTTTCTCTAGAATCCAATTGAAAAAAGATCTCATGAGCAAAATCAGAATCAAAAAATTCTATATATTTGTATGTATACATATCCAATAGATTTTTATTTTTTATAAAGTTACTTTTTGCTTTTTCAGAAAATATATCTCCTGCAATAATTAAAACCTTCTTACTATTTAATAAATTTCTTTCATGATCATTCATTAGCATTCCCTTTAATTTAAGATATTTTGATAATTGAGATTCATCTTTAATATTGTTATTTTTGCAGAATTGTTTATTAGATTCTTTAAAACTAAATTCTATATCTCCTTTCCTTTCACATAAGATATTAATTATGAATTTTCTTACAAAATGAACAAGAGAGTCATTTTCTCTAAGACTAATAATAAAAAGATCTGGCAAAGATTTTAATCTTGAATTTATATCCTCTACGAGATCATTCATTATTTTAGAGTTAACTGAAAAATTAAAACAATAACAAACTAACTTTAACTAATAATTCACATATATAAATTGGTAGATTAATTTTCTGAATTAATTGAATAAGAATGATTTTTTAAAGATTTATAATCGTGAGTTATTTACGTGTTAATATTTAAGGAAATTTTTTTTAAAATTAGATATAATGCCATATTTAAAAAAATCAAAAAAAAATAATCGTAGAAGAAGTAAAAGATATAAAAAAGATTTTAATATTAATAAAAAAGATATAAATCCTTTGATCTCAAATTCATTTTCAGAAGAAAATAATTTAATTAAAGAAAATGATTTTTCTTTTGAAGAGCTTGGCTTTGGTTCCAACTTTAATGACTATCTTTTTGGCTTTGCTGGTCAAAATATCTATGAATTTGGATCAGGATTTGATGTTATAGATTACTCATATCTACCTGTTAGTATTTCCCTAGTAAGAGGTGGAACTGTAGACAAGGGGGTACTCGGAACAGATACTTTCTTGGATTTTTACGATAAGTTAATTGCAACCAATAATCAAAATGATTGGTTAGATGGCTTTAGTGATGGTGGTTTCATAGCAGATTTAGAAGTCAATTTATCGAAGGGCACTTTAGATATTAATAACTTACCTGGTTTAGGTTCAATTTCTAGTTTTATTGAAAAGTTTGAAAATGTATCTGGTTCTAACAATTCAGATAAGTTAATTGGTAACTACTCTGATAATACAATTCTTGGAAATCAAGGGAATGACTTCATATCTGGAAAAAGAGGAAAAGATAATATTATTGGCGGAGATGGTAATGATTTTTTAAAAGGCGGTAGAGGAAATGATAACTTATTTGGAGGTTCTGGAGAAGATTTAATTGAGGGAGGTTCAGGAAAAGATATTTTAAATGGAGGGAAAGGGGCTGATACTTTTATTTATAAAAAAGTCAAAGACTCTAGATTAATTAATAAAAAAAATCTTGAGAGAATTGATTGGATTCAAGATTTCAATACAAATGAAGATAAAATTTATTTCTCAGAAGCAAAAGAAAGTCAATCGTTTATCGATTTAGGAGAATTAAATTATTTATCTGAAAAATCAATAAATAAGGCACTTAAACAAGAATCATCTGAAGATTTTAATACTCTTTGTTTCAAGGTCACTTCTTCAAATAAAACTTATTTAGCAATAAATGGTTCGGGAATAGGTTTTCAGCGTAAAAATGATTTACTTATAGAAATAACTGGATATAAAGGAGCACTAGATAACTTTAATATCATAAATAATGAGGAATTTAGCAACCCACATTTATTTGTTTGATTCTTATTAATTTTTTTCTTTTTTTTCAAATTAATTATTTAGCAAAAAAATTTTTTATTCAAAAATTTTTTTAAACTTTTTAATTTCATTAAATACTTTTATTGGGTAATCTAATTCTTTTCTATAATTAATCCATCCATTTATTGAACTTGCATAAATTGGAGATCTTATTTGAACATTGCTAGCTGTTGAGAAAGCTCTTTTATTGTTTTGTGGATTTAAATACATATCATCCCATTCCCAATAAAGATTTCTTATCAAATTTCTTATCTCTTTTTCTGGATCCTTTACTAATAAATCATAATTGATTTCAATTATATTTCCAGCTGCATTTTTTTTATAAAATTCCATTTTCTGATCATGATCGAGATAGACTTTAGTAATATCCTCTAATGAAGAGGTATATTGATTCCCATTAGCAAAGTTTGTTCTGTAAATAGACAATATATTGTCTAATGGATTTCTAAAACAATGAATGACCAAGGAATAAGGAATAAATTTTGAAATAAAACCAGCAAATTGATAGTTATATAAAGATTTATCTAAGATAATTTCTGAATCTTTCACTTTGTTTTTGATTTTTTCTAAAAATATATTTCTAAATTCATTAAGATTAATTAGTTTTTTTGTTCTTAATTCATAATATGATTCATCGATTAAAGTAGTTTCTCCTAAATTGCAAATATTTTTATTCATTGAAATTATTGCTTCCAATAGTGTAGAGCCACATCGTGGCATGCCAACTATAAAAATAAATTTATAAGGTTTTTTGACAGAATAATCTAAAGAAGAATACGGATTATATTCATTTTTTAAAAGGTCTGATTTAAACAACAACTCTTTTAAATTTGATTTATTTAAAGACTTTTTGATTTTGTTTGCATTATTAATAGCGATTGCACTTTGTCTGTAATCCTTGCAGCTGTGGTAAATATTAGATCTTGCGAAATAAAAATGCATTTTACCTTCATCATCTAGTTTATTAATAAATTCTTCAGAAAATAGTTTTTTTTGCCAAAAACATTTTTGTTTTTTAGAGTTAAGTGTAGTTAATGTGAAATAACTTTTAGCATGATCAGGATTAGTAGTTAATAATTTTAAAAAGGTTTTTTCTGCTTCCGCAAGTTTACCAATACCCTTTAAAATTATTCCAAAATTGTAAATGTATGAAGATTCATTAGGACTTAATTTAATTGCAATTCTTATAAATTTTTCTGCTTCATCAAATTGGCCTAAATCTTTTAAAATTAGAGCGTAATTTGAGTAAAGTCTAGGATCATTAAATTTTTGATTAAGACAAATCTCATAATTCTTTTTTGCATCTTTAATATTACCTTTCAAATGCAGTTCAATAGATTTCCTGAATAGATTTTTAATTTCTTTATCTTTTCTAGAAGATTGCTGATGAACAAGCAAATTTTTAAAATCCTTACCCATAAATTTTCTTCATTACCCTTTAATTCTATATTTTATAGACCATATAAAGATTAAATTAAATCATAAAATCTTTTGGCCAAAGTTTCTCTATTTTTTTTGGATTAGTTTTTGCTTAAAACAATCCAAAAATTTATTTAATCTCAACTCTAAATATCGAACAAATATAGCCCTATTATTTTTCTTCTCTCCATTTAAATCAGGTAATTTTTTAAATTAATGTTTGTATGTCTGGAGAATTTTCTTGTACAAATTCAATAGATGTTAGGATTAGCTGCCAAGGGCTTTTCCTGTTGTATAACATCATCGATCCTGTGAATTATTTGAAGCTTTTTTAGTTTGCCAGACTTTACGCCTCAAATACTCCATCCTTTGCAATTAAACAATCGAATGTTTTTGCGCAGAATTTGGATCCGCTCATCTTCCCTTTAGGCCACTACCTTTTGTAAATCAATCTTGCTCAGAATCTTGCGCAGAATTGGGTAAAACTGCAACGGGTAACATATGAAAACCTTAATAATTGGACAGGTGAGTCTCACTCAAATCGATTGGTATAACAAGAAAAAACTTGTCGTGGGGCCATAGCTCAGCTGGTAGAGCACCTGCATGGCATGCAGGGGGTCAGGGGTTCAAATCCCCTTGGCTCCACTTAATTCTTAGAGAATGAGACATATGAAATGTTTTTTTATAATCTAGAATTTTTTGAATTTAAAAATTCACCTTTGAGAGTTTGTGGTTTTCTCGAAAAAGAGAATCTATAATTTATTTAATACCTAATTCGAGACTGTAGAAGTCAGCTTTGTATTTTAATGTGTTTTGTTTGCAGATTAACTAATAATTCACTTAAATCAGTTCTTCATCCGAAAAGTTTAGAAGAACTAATAAAAAATAAAAATTCAAATAACGTACAAGGCATTAATAATGCTTCTGATTTAAATAGAACATTTGGCAACTTTGAGCCAACATCAATTATCTTTAATAGTTCAAATACATATGAAGGATTTAATGATCTTCCAAGTAATGTATTCCTGGATGGTCTTCTTACAGGTTCTAGATGGGATAATAGTTCATCAAACTCAGCAACTTTAACAACAGAATTAAGATATTATTTATTTAATAACGAAACAGTTTTTTATGAAAATAGTTCTTATCAAACAGTAGAAATAAGTCCTGAGGAAATAAATGCTATTAATTATTCATTTGAATCTTTTTCTAATGTTGCAGATATCACTTTTACTCAAACAAATTCGGCAAATGAAGCACACATAGTTTGGCAATTATTTGATAATAATGAATATTTAAATGATTATGCAGGTGTTGCATATTTACCAGAAACGGGGTCTGAATATGCCGGCTATATAGAAATTAATTCTTCTATATACTCTAATCAAAATATTGGATCTACTAGAGAAATAATTAATAATTCAATTGATAGAGGTAGCTATGCATACATAACATTTCCACATGAACTTGGTCACGCATTAGGGTTAAAGCACCCTCATGATAATGAAATTGTAAATATTAATAATCAAGAATTTACATATAATACTTTTCCAGGAGTGAATCCTGGAGGGGAAGAGCAAGGTGGGGACAATGGTTTGAATGCTTCTCCTTGGACAGTTATGACTTATAATGATTACACAAGTGGTAATGAATATTCACCGAATAGTATTAATTCTTCTAGTGGTTTTCTTTTAAGTTTAGGTGCATTTGATATTGCCTCTATACAATACATATATGGTCCAAACAAAAATTTCAATAAAGAAAATAATACATATGTTCTTGACTCTAATTTAAATGGTTATCAATGTATTTGGGACGCTGGCGGTGAGGATGTAATTGATGCTTCTAGTTCATCATCTTCAGTTACTATCGACTTAAGGAATGCTACGTTGCAGAATGAATCGGGAGGAGGAGGGTTCGTATCGAAAGTAAAAGATAGTTATAAAGGTTTTACGATTGCTTATAATTCTACTGGTAGTTGTGTTATTGAGAATGCAATTGGTTCTTCATATAACGATAATTTAATTGGTAATACTTCTAAAAACACCATTACTGGTGGGGCTGGCAATGACCTCCTTAATGGTGGCTTAGGTAATGATACGTTAATTGGAGGTGCAGGTACAGATACTGCTGTTTTTACAGGAAGTTTTGCAGATTATAGTTTTAGTCTTAACTCTATTACTGGTGCAATACAAATTACTGATAGCAACTCTGGTAGAGATGGAACTGATACTGCAACTCAAATAGAATCATTTAATTTTAATAATCAAATTTCTTCCTTAGGTGATGTTATCAATCAAACTAGTTTTGATGCATTGAGTTATATCGCCAGCCATCCTGATTTAATAAACTGGTTGGGTGATGATACTGTT
>CACHVD010000014.1 GCA_902583265.1 uncultured Prochlorococcus sp. | reverse complement strand
CTTCAAAGCATGTACGCAGCTAAAGGAATCGGACTTGCTGCACCTCAAATTGGTATCAACAAAGAGCTTCTTGTCATAGATGTAAATTTTGAAGATTCAGCAGCAGAACCTCTAATATTAATCAATCCAGAAATTACAGACTTTGGAACAACCCTTAACTCATACGAAGAAGGCTGCTTAAGTATACCTGGAGTATATTTGAATGTAGTAAGACCATCAACTATAAAACTAAAATTTAGAGATGAAATGGGAAGACCACGTAAAATGAAAGCTGATGGACTTCTCGCGAGGTGTATTCAACATGAAATGGATCACTTAAACGGAATATTATTTGTTGATAGAGTTACATCAAAAGATGATTTGAACAAAGAACTTATAAAAGAAGGGTTTAACGAAAAAGACGTCATTTCTATTAATTAATCTAATGACTGAAACTACAATATTTCAAAAAATAATTAATGAAGAAATACCCTGCGATAAGCTTTATGAAGATGAGTTTTGTATTGCGTTTAATGATATCCAAGCGCAAGCACCAGTACATTTTTTAGTGATTCCAAAAAAGCCAATTATTAGTTTATTAGATTGTATTGAAGAAGATTCAAATTTATTAGGTCATTTACTTTTTGTTGGTAGCAAAATAGCTAAATCAAAAAATCTAACTGATTGGAGAACAGTTATTAATACTGGAGCAGAATCAGGACAAACAGTTTTTCATTTACATATTCATTTTTTATCTGGAAGAAAAATGAATTGGCCGCCCGGTTAAACTCTCGAAAGAAAAGTTTATGGGTTATAAATAAATAAAAACTAAATGAATACACCAGAGTCCTTAAATAAAGAACCCAAAAACTTATTCAATTTAATCTCAAAAAATTGGGAAGTTCTAGACGACTCACTCAAAACTAAATTAATAAAAATTTGGAGAGTTTTAACTTATAAATGGCAATTACAAATTTTATTTAATCTGCCTTTGCTTTTATGGTGGGCATTAGATAAATCTTTTCCAAAAGTTCATAAATTTGACATGACAATCTTGAATTCCTTAAATTTACCTGACTGGGCACTGTCATTTATAGGCTTTGGTCAATAGACTACTAAAAGTTATAATTTACCTTATAAAATTAGTCGAGTAATGAATAAAGCTATAAATAATAAATCCAAAATACTCTACCAATTACAAAAATTGAGGAAGCTATCTCAGCCATTTTTCCTTCCTCTAGATCAATGTAATGGATTTCAATTCATATGGCTTTTAATTTCTCTTTTGTTTTGTGTTGGTGGAGTAGTACTGGTTGGACTTACAGGGATAATCAATTTTTTTGAAAGTTTTCAACCAATTTTTCTTGAAAATTATTTCGGAGGTGTAGTAAGTACTGTCAATTCAATTTGGGCTGGCAGCTGGGGATTGCTTTTCTCTGCTTTATTTCTAATTGGATCAGGGAGCTTTTTTAGCTTAAGACGTCAACTAAAACACCGTAGATGGTTACATTGGTTATTCCTTGCGATAATTGTATTAATGCTTTTAGCTGTAAACGGAATAAACGCAGGTATTGGATTCATTGCACGAGATTTAACAAATGCTTTGGTAGAAAAACAAGAAGATGGGTTTTATCGGATATTGGGGATTTACGCTTGTTGTTTCGCTGTGGCTCTACCAATACGTGTTTCCCAAATATTTTTTACATATAAGTTAGGAATAATTTGGAGAGAATGGCTTTCAAAAAGTTTGGTCAAAGATTATATGACTAATAAAGCTTATTACCAATTAAATCCCAATGATGAAGAACAAACCGATGTAGATAATCCTGATCAAAGAATCACAGATGATACCCGAGCTTTTACCGGGCAAAGTCTCTCTTTTACATTAGGTATTTTTGATGCCCTACTAACATTTTCACTTAATATTCTTATTTTATGGAGTATTAGTACAACTCTTACTTTTTCTTTATTTGGTTACGCTGCATTTGCAACTTCTATCCTTTTAATTGCTGGAAAAAATCTTGTAAAGATTGACTTTGATCAACTCAGATATGAGGCAGATTTTCGATATGGCTTAGTTCATATTAGAGATAATGCTGAATCAATAGCCTTTTACTCTGGGGAAAATCCTGAACGAAGTGAAACTGAAAGACGCTTAGGAGAAGTGGTTAGAAACTTTAATTTACTGATTATATGGAGAGTAATAATAGACGTCATGAGAAGATCCATTAATTATGCTGGAAATTTCTTCCCATATTTAATAATGGCAATCCCTTACTTTAAAGGTGATATTGATTATGGACGCTTTATTCAGGCAAGCTTTGCCTTTGGAATGGTTGAAGGTTCGTTATTTTTCATTGTTAATCAAATCGAAGAACTTGCAAAATTTACAGCTGGTATTGGCAGATTAGAAGGATTCCAATCAAAAGTTGAATCCATTAGTCAAACCAACCCAACAAACAATCAAAACGTTATTTCAGATTACCCCTCAATTCTTATTAATAATGCTGACCTTTGTCCTCCAGGATCGAATAAAACAATAATTAAAAATTTAAATTTGAGTATCGACAATAATCAATCACTTCTGGTTGTAGGACCATCCGGGTGCGGAAAAACATCTTTACTAAGGATGATTAGTGGTTTATGGGAACCTGATGAGGGAGTAATTAAGAAACCAAAAATTGGGGAATTATTATTCATACCTCAGAAACCATATATGTTACTTGGTTCTTTAAGGGAACAATTATGTTATCCCACAGAAGTTAATAAATTTAGTGATGAACATCTTACTTCTGTACTACATGAAGTAAATTTAAAAACCTTAGTGGAGCGGTATCCTAATCTTGATATCAAACAAGATTGGCCACGAATTCTTTCCCTAGGCGAGCAACAAAGATTGGCTTTTGCAAGACTCTTACTAAATTCTCCAAGATTTGCAGTTCTTGATGAAGCAACAAGTGCTTTAGATATAAACACTGAAAAAAAACTATATAGTTTACTAAAGGAAAGAGAACTTTCTCTTATTAGTGTTGGACATAGACCTAGCTTAAAAGATTTTCACGAGAATATTTTAGAATTAAATGGACAAGGAGACTGGAAATTATTGACTTCTGATAAGTATAATTTTAAGGATTAACAAAAAAAATGAATTCTAAAGAAGAACAAACTAACTCAGAAGTCACTAATTTAGAGAATGAAAGTTTTATAGAACAGCAGAAAGATCCAAATTACATCAATGAACAAATTGAAGAAAATAAAAAAGATGAAAAATCAATATATGTTGAAGATCAATATAAATTCGGATGGAATAGTTATTCTGAAATAACTAATGGAAGATTCGCAATGATAGGGTTCTTAGCAATAATACTAATTGAATTATTTAGTCAGCAACCATTTCTAAAATGGGCAGGCATCTTATAAATTAATCGTCAAATCTAGAACTGTTATCTCTCGGTTTCTTTTTGTTTGTTCCAACTTTATATCTACTATTTTGATTTTTTGAGCTTGATCTCGCTGATGAGCTTACTCTACGAGTCTCACGAGGTTTTTTTACTTCATTAGTATCTTTAAATGATGCATCCTCTACTTGCTCTTGTGAAGTTTGTTGCCTAACAGGAGATCTTGTAGATTTCTTTCTTAAAGGAGAGAATTCAGAAGATGATGATGAAATTTTGTCTTGTCTAGATACTCTCTGATTCATTCTGGGTCTTGACCCTGTTTTAACTTCAGCGCGGGATAAGTTTCGTCTCTCACCAAAATTATTTCTTACTGATTCTTTACTATTTCGGTCTTCAGAAGTCTTTCTTCTTCTTATAACTTCGTCATTCTCAAACTGATTTCCTTCTCTTGAAGATGGCCTTCTTCTACTAACAGCAGAAGCGGGGATAGCTCTTGAAACATTTCTTCTACGAGATCTCTCATCCATATATTCTTCTTCAAACTCATCTTCTTGAGGTTTAAATCTTCTAGATGGTCTTTCTGCTTCAAACCTTTCGAAATCTTCATCAAATCGACCCCTAGAATTTCTCGGAACGTCAGGAACAGGATCATCATCAAAATAAGATGACCTTCTAGCTTGATCAGTAGCAACTCCCCTCAACCGAACACTCTCATATGCAAAAAAAACTGTAGTTCCTGCCAACAAAAACTGACCAAACTGAAGGATAGGATCTAATCTCCAGCCTTGAAAAAATAATATTCCTCCGCACAAAAGTCCTATAGCGGCAAAGAAAACATCATAATCTCTTGCTAGTGCGGGTTTGAAAGACCTTAAAAAGTAAAGTCCTCCCCCACATACTGCGAGAACTATACCAACAATACTGGCCCAATTGAGACTAGCATTGACCACATTCTTTCTCCAAAATTTATATTTTAAAGGGAGAGATAAATCACCCTACATATATAGTGTACTTAAAACTTCTACAAAAACTAGCGTCTACCTGTAGAAGTACGATCAAGAGAGTCTTTCTGACTAACAAAAATTAAAAATGCAGAAGCTGGAATAACGATAATTAAAGCGGCCGCAATAAAACTTCCTATCATTCCAACTGCGGAATTATTTGCAACTTCAGCAGAAAAATCTGCAGCTAGTAATAAATTTGAGATTTGAAACACTTTTTAAATATTAAATTCTCAAATTATAATACGAATTAAATACAATTAAATGGGCTATTTATTAAGATGAATTAAATAATTGTGATTTCCTTGCTTGAAAACCCTCTCCAAATTTTAGATTTTTGTTTAGGAATTTTTTTATCTTATTTAACTGTAGTTTTTTTAATAAGATTAATTCTTACTTGGTATCCAAAAATTGAATTAAATAAAGGTTTGTGGTTATTTATTTCGATACCATCAAGCTCTATCCTTAATTTAACTAAAAAATTAATTCCCCCTATAGGAGGGGTTGATGTAGGACCCGTAATTTGGATTGGAGTTATAAGTTTTTTAAGAGAAATTTTAGTTGGTCAACAAGGGCTTATTAAGCTTGCGATGCATACTCACATAACATAGTTATAAATTAATTAATCCTCAGTAATTTGGCAATAATTCTTCTTCAACATATTTAGTATGTATTTTGCCTTCTTTAAATTTAGCTTTATTCAATAAAGCTAGATGAAAATTAATTGTAGTAGGAATGCCAGTTACTGCACATTCATTTAAAGCCCTATTCATACGTTTAATTGCAGTATTACGATCTTTTCCCCAGACTATTAATTTTCCAATTAAGGAGTCATAGAATGGTGGTATTTCGTAACCGGTATAAACGTGACTATCAACTCTTACACCAGGGCCACCAGGAGGGAGCCAACCAGTTATTTTTCCAGGTGATGGCCGGAAATTATGAGAAGGATCTTCAGCATTGATTCTACACTCAATGGCATGACCATTTAAATGAATATCATCTTGATTAAATTCCAACTGAGAACCGCTTGCAATTTTTATCTGCTCAGCTATCAAGTCAACTCCTGTAACCATTTCTGTGACAGGATGTTCAACTTGAATCCTAGTATTCATTTCCATGAAATAAAAGTTATCATTATCATCAACTAAAAATTCAACTGTACCAGCTCCTTCGTAACTAATACTTTTTGCAGCGGCAATGGCTGCATTTCCCATTTTTTTTCTTAGTTCAGTATTAATAGCGGGACTCGGAGACTCTTCCAATAACTTCTGATGTCTTCTTTGAACTGAACAATCTCGCTCTCCTAAATGAACAACATTACCCGACCTATCTGCCAAAATTTGAATTTCTACATGTCTTGGCTTCTTTATAAATTTCTCCATGTAAAGACCATCATTACCAAAGGCTGCTTCTGCTTCACCTTGAGCTGCTTTAAACATTTTTTCTAGACTCTCAGCGTTTTCAACCAACCTCATACCTCTACCACCTCCTCCAGCAGTAGCTTTGATAATTATGGGATAGCCAATTTCATCTGCCAATTTATAAGCCTCATTTACATTTGATAACAGTCCTTTGCTTCCAGGTACTGTTGGGACACCTACAGCTTCCATAGTTTCTTTAGCTGTAGATTTATCTCCCATAGATCTAATAGCTTTAGGAGATGGGCCAATAAAAACAATGCCATGATCATTACACATCTCAGCAAATTTATCATTTTCAGCAAGAAATCCATAACCAGGATGAATAGCATCAACTCCTCTCGACGTAGCAGCAGCAAGTATATTTGGAATATTTAAATAACTCTTATTACTTAATGAGTCCCCAACACACACAGCTTCATCAGCAAGCTGGACGTGCAATGCTTTTTTATCTACTGTGCTATAAACTGCTACTGTTGCAATCCCTAGTTCTCTACAACTTCTGACAATTCGTAAAGCTATTTCTCCACGGTTAGCAATTAAAACTTTTTCAACCATTATGAAAATTAAATTGAAGAAATGAAAATGACTTAAAATAAAAATTCTTTGCCAAAATAATCAACAAAATTTTTTTAGTAATCAGAGGACTTTTTTACAATACAACCTAGAACGTTATATATGTATAAATATTTGTTTAATGCAATAGAAAAAAAATTCACATGATTCAAAAAATCTCTTTGAGAACTACATCCTTATTCCGGTCAATAATGTATGATATTTTTAAGGTTTAGACAGCCAAAGGTTGCCGAAAACCCTTTGCGGACGTGGCGGAATTGGTAGACGCGCACGTCTAAGGAGCGTGTGGCTTAGGCCTTGCGAGTTCAAGTCTCGCCGTCCGCATTTAATATTTTCTGGTTTATCTGCAATGAAAAAAAAATCACTTGCAGTAGTTATAGTTTCTAATGGACCTGGCGAGTTAGCTACATGGGTAAGACCTGTAGTAAAAGAGCTTGACAAAATTAAAAAATCCTACTGTGATAACGATAAACTAGATTTCATTATTAGGTTAACCCTAGTTCCTTGCCCAAATGCGACTGGTAAGGAATACAAAGTTGCAAAATCATGGAATAAATTCGAATTAATTACAAAATCAAACTGTTTTTGGAAATTATTAATAAACCCATGTTCTTTTGCTAATTGGCCAAAAAAAGGTATAGTCGTCTTCCTTGGAGGAGATCAATTTTGGAGCATTTTATTAGCAAAAAGATTAGGTTATATAAACATCACCTATGCTGAATGGGTTGCACGATGGCCTCAATGGACAAACGAAATTGCAGCTATGAATGCAAAAGTAAAAAAATTAATCCCTAAAAGGCATAAAAGTAAATGTCATGTAATAGGCGATTTAATGGCAGATATAAAACTAAATAGTGAAATATCATTAAAAAGTAAAGAAGAGAAATACCTTGCGCTATTGCCAGGCTCTAAAAAAGCCAAGCTTTCTATTGGAATTCCGTTCTTTTTAGAATTAGCAGATCATATAGCTAGAAAAAATCAAAATATAAATTTTATTATCCCCGTCGCCCCAACCACCAATAAAAGTGAATATTTATTCTTCCAAAGTGAAAGAAATCCTATTTCAAAATATTACTCATCAAAAATCAAAAAAATTAAAAACATTAAAGACTCCCGCTTTGATTCTGTCATTGAAACATCAAATAATACAAAAATTTATTTAATCGCAAAAAATCCTTGCTATGAAATTTTAAAACAATGTGATCTAGCGATTACAACTGTTGGAGCAAATACTGCAGAATTAGCAGCAATATCGCTTCCAATGTTAGTTGTTCTACCAACTCAACATTTAAATGTGATGAATGCCTGGGATGGTATTTTTGGAATAATTGGAAAAATTTCATTTATAAATAGATTGCTGACTTTTATAGTCAAATCTCTATATTTTAAAAAAAAGAGATTTTTTGCTTGGCCAAATATTAAAGCAAAGAAATTTATTGTCCCAGAAAGGATAGGCAATATTTCTCCAAAAGAAGTTGCAAAAGAAGTATTATTTCTAATTGAAAACAAGAATAAATTAAAAAGTATTAATGATAATTTACTTAAACAAAGGGGTGGGAAAGGGGCTGCCAAGAAACTGGCTTTTATAATTTTTAATTCAATAAAAAAACTTTTATAATTACCATGGGTCATCAATTTCAAAGTTTTCTGATTTATTATTATCTTTAATTAAATTTTTTTCATCTACTGGTTCAATATCTAAAGTTTCTTTTGAATTTTGAATTGGTCTTTTCGATGCTAAATTAGTATTTGATTTTTGATTTTGTTGAGGATCAATTTTTTTTTCTTCATCTATTGAATTAACGTTATTTAAATTTTCATTCTGACTAGGATAATCATTCTCCATATATAGCTTTTTTCTATTATTAGTTTCTTCAGAAGAATCCTCTAATTCAATATATTCAAGTTCTCCATCATCTTCATAATCATCTTGCTCGAAAACTTCTTCTTCATATTCTTCAACTAAATTATTTTGTTCTTCTGATTCCAAACCAGACAGTAACTGATTCTCAACTGGTACAAGATTTGCTGAGTATCCATTTACTTCCCTTTCGTCCCATGAAGATCCTCCTACTCCAAGTTTCTCCAGTATTCCACTACTTAATTGGTTCAATTTCTCTTCAGCACCTTCATAAACAATAATCCTATCCGTACCACTACTTACTATTTCCTCAACAGGAATTTCCCAAGTACTTAAAACTCCCTCACCTAAAAGGGGAACACCAACTGCACCCATTACAAGAGAAATCAAATCGCCAGTCTCAATATCAAAAGAAAACCCTAGAACCCGTCCCAAAAGTTGTCCAGATTCTGTAATCACCTGACAATTAATTACCTTCCCATATCTTTCTGGAGAAAAACCTTCACTCAATGAATCTAGGGAGTCAACTAATATGACATCTCCAACTTGCTTTATACTTTCTAAAGGCATCCATTTTGGTAAGCCTGGCAAAAATCTTGTAAGTGGATTATCTCTAAGACCTAAAGCAACTACTTCTCTTCTATCAATATCAACAACAACTTCGCCAACTACACCTAAACGCCTCCCAGTATCAGTAGTTATAACTTGTGTTCCCATTAATTCTGACCTTAACCATAACCGTTCGCTAGGAACAGAATTTGGACGATTCTTATTTGTAGATGTGTTAGACAAACTCATAAATACCTTTTTTTCATTCTGACGTATAAATTTAAAAAAGTGTGTTTATGCAGCATTTGGTAACCCAACAACTTGAGTAGTAGCACCTCTCGCTTGCGCAACACCAATTGTTCGTTCAGACGCACTTATCATAGGCCTTCTATGACTTACGACTATAAATTGAGCATTTGATGACTGATTCGATATCAATTTGGACAACCTTTCAACATTAATACCATCTAAAAAGCTATCAACCTCATCTAATGCATAAAAAGGTGAAGGCTTATACTTTTGCAAAGCAAATAAAAAACTTAAAGCAGTTAACGATTTTTCACCACCTGACATAGACGCTAATCTTCTGACATTTTTTCCCTTTGGATGAGCCACTAAAGTTAATCCTCCTTCTAAAGGAGAATTAGGATTTTCAAGTTGAAGAAATCCATCTCCATCAGATAAATTTGCAAAAATTTTTCTAAAATGTCTATCAACTTCTTTAAATGCTTGCATAAAAGCTTCTTGACGCATCGTAGATACAGTTTCTATTCTCAGCAATAATTCAGATCTTTCATTAGATAGAATTTCTAATTTTTCTCGCAAACCATTTAATCTCTCAATTAATTCTTCTAGTTCATCAAGAGCTAACATATTGACAGGTTCTAAGCTTTCTAGTTTTGCATTAATAATCGAAATTTCTGATTGCAAAGATTCAAGACTCTTCCCTTCATATTCTCCAAACTCCGGGGAAGGATTAGGTAGATCTTTTTTATAATTTTCTAATTTTATTTTCTCGCTCCTCATCTCCTCTTTAAGGGAATGCATATCCCTTTCAAGGTATTCAAGCTTTAACAGATAGTTATTATATTCTTGCCTTTTATTTGAAATTGAAGAGTTTAATTCATCTCTTTTCCTTCTCAATAAACCTAAATTCTTCTCTAGAGAATTTTTTTGATTATCGAGATCTGAAAGCTCTTTTTTAAATTGATCCCTTTTTTCTATCCATTCACTATGAGCAATTGCGAGTTGTTTAATAGATTCCTGCAAGTTTTTTTCTTGAAGTAGAGTAATTTTTAATGAATTATTGATACGCTCTTTATTTAAAGCAAATTGATTCTTTTTATCTAGTAATATATTTCTCTCTTTAATAAGTAATTCAAGTTTTTTATCAAGATTATTAAAATCGTCATTAAAAGCTATTAATGATGATTTTTGATTTTTTTCATAATTTGCCTTTTGAATGGTTTGTAGTTGATCAAACTTATCGTGATAAGGCTTCAATTGATTTTTTAAATGACCTAACTCGTTAACTAATAAATTATTAGCACTATCAAGTTTATTTAATCTCGATTTACAATCCTCAATTCTTTGCGAGACAGCTTTAAGAGAATCTTGATTTACTTCAATTTCTTTATTAAATGAGGCGCAATCCTCAATTATTTGACTGCGGTTTGAATTTAATGTACTAAGTCTATTATTTTTTTGTATCAAATCATTATTTGACTCTTTTAAAGCTTCTTCGATAACTAATAATCTTTCTTTTATAGGAGTGGAATCATCAATATCATTATTAATTCCAAACTTATAAGCCAAATCTTTATTTAACTTACTGCCTCCTGTAATAGCACCACTTGCTTCTAATAATTCACCACTTAAGGTAACCAACCTATTTTTTTGTATAGATAACCTTGCTGAAGATAAGTCTGAAAAAACCAAAGTATCTCCAAAAACATATCGAAAAACATCCGAATAAACTTCATCAAAAGTAATTAGATTAATAGCTTTATCAATAAATCCATTCTCCCTGTTATTTTCAAATCTTGAAATCGCATAATTCTTTTTTTGACTTTTAATTCTATTTAAAGGTAAAAAAGTTAATCTTCCCGCTTTCTTCTTTTTAAGAATTTCAATTGCTTTTGCAGCAATATTATCATTATCAACAACAATTTGTCCTAACCTATTTCCAGCAGCAATTTCTAATGCATATCTATTTTTCTCGCTGACCTCTCCAAGTTGAGCTACATAACCATGTATACCCTCTAACCCTGCCTCTAAGAGAATTCTGAGGGCATATGAACCTCTAGATTCGTTTAAAGCTTCCTTCCTGCTTTCAAATCTAGATAAATCCTTTTCAAGCCTTAATTGCTCGTTATTTAGCCTTGATTTAGTTTTAATTAATAAATCGATTTCATTTTTTAAAGAATTAATTTCTTCGCTATTACTTTCCAAGTTTTTATTCTTTGTATCGGATGTCTCTTTTTTTCTTTGATTTCCCTGGAAAAGTTTCTGCTTTTCTAAGTCTAAGGATTCGATCTGTGCCAATATCTCATCTTTTTGAATATTATTTTGAATAGTTTCTTCTTCTATTTTCCTTTTTTTTATTTCTAAAGGATTAATTTGATTTTTTATACTTTCAAGCTCAGCATTTAATT
This sequence comes from uncultured Prochlorococcus sp., assembly GCA_902583265.1. GTDB lineage: Bacteria > Cyanobacteriota > Cyanobacteriia > PCC-6307 > Cyanobiaceae > Prochlorococcus_A. Next base: position 8,624 of record CACHVD010000014.1, on the reverse strand, counting down.
TGATACTTTGTTTTGAGAATTCTCCAGATTCTCCAGCTGCATCAGAAAGTTTTTTTCTTGATAGTTTGTGTTTTAAGGTGATATCGTCAATTTGCAAGTTCAATTGATTTAAAAAATTATCATCGAAATTTTCTTGTCTCATCTTTTCTGACTCGATATTCCTCTTAGAAATTGCAATTTCATCTCTCTGTTTTTGTAATTTAATACCCTCTTCTTTATTCAGACTTGATATCCTATCAAGTTCTCTCAAGCTAGAATTAATACTTCCAATATCAGAATTAACTTTTATCAATATATCCTCTCCTTTCTCCTTAAGCTCATCAACAAGTATTTTCAAAGCATCTTCTAAAACTGATATTTCTTTACTAATAGATTCTCTTTCTTTATTAAACAAGATTTTATTTTTTTCAATTTCACTTTCTTTTTTTTCTATAGATTCAACATGCTTAACTTGTTTTTCAAAAATAAGAACTTTCTCTAATTCTATTATTTGTAATAGTTTTGCCTTTAACTCTTTATATCTCTTTGCTTTTTCACATTCTTTTTCAAGCTTATTTTTACTAGATTTCAATTCATTTTCTAAAATTTCACATCTTTCTTGTCTTTCAAAAACGTCATTTAATTTTGCATTAGTTTGTTCTATTCTTGTATCAAAAAGTGCGACTCCTGCTAATTCATCAATAAGATTTCTCCTCTCCTTATTATTCATTGATACTATTCTTGTTACATCACCTTGCATTACAACATTGCTGCCCTCAGGATCAACACTAATATCTCTTAATATTCTCTGTATTTGTTGCAAGGTACATTGTTTGCCATCAGAAGTATAAGTAGAAGCATAAGAACCACCTGGCATAAGCCTTAATTTTCTAGAAACTACCCATTCTTTTTGACCTTTATTAAGGGCAATTTCTTCTTCTTCTAGTTCCAAAAGCGGAAGGTCCTCTCTGGGAGACCAATCTTGAATATTAAATTTTACTGATACAGATGTTTCTGATGACTTACCCTCTTTAACTTTAGAGTTATTTATTAGATCTGGTAATCTTTCAGCCCTCATCCCTCTACTATTAGCTAGACCTAAACAGAATAAAATTCCATCTAAAATATTACTTTTCCCAGAACCGTTAGGGCCCGTAACCACTGTGAAGCCTTCTTCAAGAGGAATTTTTACATTTCCCCCAAAAGATTTAAAATTTTCAAACTCGACCTGATTGATATGTACCAATCTCAAGTCTCAATAGCTAAATAAGAATAACTAATTTGCAAAAATTCTCAATAGAAATATTACGTTTATTTATAAATGAATATTAATAATTTTTGCTCAATCTACAAGAATTAGCCGAAATTTCAAACAAACCAGAAAGAAGTTCACCATCCAAAATGAATCGATAATTTTCAGAGTTCAAGTCTGTAGAAACGTTTTTAAATATTCCATGATCAATTCTTTTTACAAAACCTCTATTATCAGAAAGTTCATGTTCTATCCTGGATAGCCATATAAGTCTATGATTGGGCTGCTTAGAAATTTCTATAGAAGCATGATTTAATAAAGGCAGTTTTAAAAATTTCCAAGTTAAACAATCTATTCCATTTTCAACAAGAAAATCATAATGAATCTCTATAGACTTAGCATTATAAACTTTATGTTCCAGCAAAACCCATTTATCCATTATTTAGTTGATAAATAAAATAAATGTTTTTGCAAAACAAAGTTTAGATAAAGATATTTTTTCTTAAAGATGGTCCCTTTTATTTAATTACCTGCATCAGGAACAAATCTTAAAGCGATGAATAGCAAACTTCCAGCTCCAGCAATAGCTGCAGCTACTAATCCAAAATCTGTAGGGATTGTGCGAGATGCAAAAATTAATGATGCAAATGTAATATCCATGATGAAATTTAAACTCATTTAATAATTCCAGTAATAGCTTAACAAAAGCTTCTTGCAGAACAGAGTAGATAAATAAAATGTAAATAAACTTTTATATGTTTTTATTTTATATAAATCCCACAATTATTTAGATAAGGGTTCCAAATTAAGAAAATGGGTCTAATCTTAAAATAAATAAGTTTGAATAATGGAGACTTACCATCCTCCCAAAGAAGTAGAAGATAAAGAAGATAACTCTAATCTTCCTGAAAGAGAGGTTCTCTCGGAAAAATGGTTTCTCGAAAAAATTGACAGTTTAATACCTTTAATAAAAGAAAAATGGCCTAACATTGCACAACAAACCCTTGAAGCCACAAAAGGGAGTATTGATGATTTAGTTGAAGTAATAGCAAGCCATAGTGGAACCTCAGCAATTAGAATAAAAAGCCAGCTATTTGAAATAATTGATTCAATAAGAGAAAACAATTGGGAAATATCAGAAAAAATTGAGCCTATAGAAAGTCAATTAGAAGAATTATTAGAAGAACTTAACGATACACTTAGACCAAAAATAGAAAGTCCTATAAGAAAAAAACCATTATTATCTATTGCTATTGCGGCTGGTATTGGTTTACTAATAGGAACGCTCCTAAACAGTGGTAGAAAATAATATGGAAAAACCAAAAAATAAAAACTTTGCAAATACCGCCTCCAGAATTTCAGCGATTGCAAGTTCAGTTATGGATTTGCATGTAAGAATAGCTCTTCAAGAAGTAGATAGAGAAAAAAGAAGATTAATTAGTGGTGGAATATTTTTGGCAATTGGCAGCACATTATTATTATTAGTACTAATTTGCATCCATATTATTTTCTACCTTTTTCTAACAAAATATAATAACTGGGATATTGAATATAATTTATTACTCATAATATTTATCGATTTAGTTCTTGCAGGCTTAAGTTTAAAACTTGGAGGAAAATTAGCCAAAGGACCATATCTTCCTCAAACATTAGAGGGTTTAGGCAAGACAACAAAAGCCGTTTTAGGCAAAAAATAAATTACCTTATTAAATATTTTATCCATCTACAATCTATTCCCCCATTACTTACAGGAATTTTCAATGAAGATTTCATTTTCAAATATTTTGTTAGTTTTGGATTTCCACTTAGCAGCCAAAATTCCCAACCTGAAAAATTATTCTTTAAGAAGATTCCCATTTGTTCATACAAATAAATCAATTCATTTTCATCCCCTAATTTTTTGCCGTATGGAGGATTACATATGATTATCCCAGGTGTGCAACTTAATTGGAGTGCTAAAAAATCATTATTTATAAGCTCAATATAATTTTCTAGTCCAGCTAATGATATATTTACATTCGCCTGCTCAAAAACCTTTTTATTAATTTCACATCCTATTATTGTTGGCAATTTTTCATAATTTATAATTTTATTTTTTGCCTTATTTTTTTCATTAAGATAAATATCTTTCCTAAAGTCCAACCAATTCTCAAAAAGATATACTTGATCAATATTTATGGGAACTCCAAGGTATTGGTTGACTGCCTCAATTAAAAAAGTTCCCGAGCCACACATAAAATCTATTAATGGAACTTTGCCATTCCATTGAGTCATATTTATCAATCCAGAAGCTAAATTTTCTTTTAATGGAGCATTTCCAATTGCGGGTCTATACCCTCTTTTGTGTAAGCTTTCAACGCTGCTTTGAAGACTGAGAATTGCTTTATTATTATTTAAATGCAGATGAATTATAAAATCAGGATTAACTAGAGAAATATTTGATCTTTTATTCCAAACTGCCTGTTGCAAATCAGTTATAGAATTTTTTACTTCAAGAGCAGTGAAATGAGTATGACTTAAAGAAGATGTTCTCCCAGTCACTTGAACATTAAACGTTTTATCAAAGTGCAACCAATTTAACCAATCAAATGAATCTCTAACCCCCGCATATAAAGATTGCTTGTCATAGCAATTAAAACTTGCAATTTCTCTATAAAAACGAAAAGCTAATCTGGAATAGAAATGAACTCTATAAAAAGTTTCAAAATCACACTCAAAATTAATAAATCTTTTATAAGTATAAATATTAAAGCCGCCTAAATTTGAAATTTCTTCTGCTAAAGATTTCTCTAGTCCCTCCGGAGATGATGCCACTACATTCATATACGATAAAACTTAATAAAAAAACTATTCAATAACCATTTTGCCTGTCAGAATATAAATGTCCAATTGGACTAGGTGATCTCAACCGATGTTTCGGACAGCGGTTCGATTCCGCTCAACTCCACTATTTGGGGTTGTATTGGTTTCGACGGGGCATAAGGAAGGTGACTGAAGCCGGCTCGGTCAGAGCAAAAACACAAATGCTAACAAAATCGTTAGTTTCTCTCGTCAAACAGCACCAGTTGCTGCTTGATCCTAAAGGAGATGGGGTTATATCAGCCTTATCAACCAAATGATACGAGGAGTCTGGAAGGACTCCACTTTTTTAAATAACTAAGAAGTTGTAGTAGATAATTATTTATTTTGTAAATATTGCTGCAATTACTTGTATTAAAAAGAATTTTTTTAATTTTATAAGTATAAATACTGAGAAGATAAGTTTTAAATTAATTTATCTTATTAAGAAATCCAATCTTGCAAAATGGAATCTAATAAAAAAATAAATGAGTTGATAATAAATCTTAAACCAAAAGTTATAAGATTCACTGGTGAAAAATTTCCCAATGAACTATGGAATAGTGGTTGTCAAATCAAAAAAAATAAGAAAATATCTAGCTAAAAATTTAATTAATTACTCGAAAAAGGATTTTTCGGCATTTTTTTTAAACATTTTTTTGAAACTTCCTGAAGTACTTTAAATTCATTTTTTTTTAAATTCCAATTAAATACATTAGATACATCTATAACTTGAGATTTTTTTCTCATTCCAACTAGTGGAATAGTTCCTTGATAACAACACCAATTAATTGCTACTTGCGCTTGAGAAACTGATCTTTGATGAGCAATTCTTTTTAGACACCTCCGCAATTCATATGTTGGTTTTTTATAGTTTTCAAATAAGGAATTACGAATAAAACTTTTTTCTTTGTTTTCCTCTTTATCTGGATCAATACAAAGTATTCCAAAGGACAAAGGACTATAAGCAAAGAAATCAATATTATTTTCGTCGCAAATTTTTTTTACCTGATATTGTTTTCCTAAATCGGGAGCAAGCAAAGAAAACTGTATTTGAACACTCTTTAGGTGCTGATCTCTTTTTGCTAAGAAATTAATTAATTTCATCAATCTTTTAGGGCCTATATTTGATAAACCTATTTGAAAATCAAAGCCTTCATCTTTTAAATCGCAAAGATTATTCAAAAGCCCTAATTCCTGCCAAGGATTGTATTTTGCAGTTGACCAATGTAATTGCACTATATCTAATTTGTTATTAAGTCTCTCTAAACTTCTCAAAAAAGGTTTATTGAAGCCTCTGTTACCTATTCTCCAGGGATAAGGTGCAAGTTTGGTTGCTACTTGAATTCTTTTTTTCTTTGCTGAAGGAGTATTTAGTAAAAATTTTCCTATCAACAATTCACTTCTGCCCTGAAGATTCCCAGTACCGTAAGAATCTGCAGTATCAATTAGATCGAAACCTCTTAGTAACGCTTCATCATATGTCTCACGTAAATCATCGTCATTTGTAGATTGGTAATTCCAGAAAAGCTTATTTCCCCAAGACCATGTACCTAATCCAATTCTTTTCTTCACTAGCCAATTTAAATAAGGAACTTTATAAGGTTATCTAAAAATATTAACTTCTTTAAAATATTTCAAAAAATAAGTTTTAAAGCATTAAAAATCAATTTCTCTTGACATTAAGAAATTATTCTCCAAAGTAAAAGAAATAAAAATAAAAAATTGTTCATTACCGTTTGCGGACAAAAAGGGGGGGTGGCCAAGACCTGTACAAGTATTCACCTTGCAAGTGTTTGGCATTCTGAAGGTAAAAAAGTTTGCATAGTTGATGCCGACAAGAATAGATCTGCTTTAGCATACGCATCAAGAGGCAATCTTCCATTTCCAGTTTTCCCAGTCAATTCAGCTGCTAAAGCATCAAGATCATCAGAAATTGTAATAACTGATGGCCAAGCTAGCAGTGATCAAGAAGAACTTAAACACTTAGCGTATGGTTCAGATTTAGTTATCTTACCTACAACTGCAAAAGCAAGATCAGTAGAATTAACTGTTGAACTAGCTAATTTATTAAGCAACTTAAAAGTTAACCATGCTGTAGTAATAGTAAAAGTTGATTTTAGACAGCAAAAAGCAGCGCAACAAGCCAAAGCAGCTCTAGAAAATTTTGGTTTATATGTTTTTGATACATTTATACCCTTACTCTCAGCATTTGATAAAGCAGAAGCCTCTGGCAATGCTGTATTTGAAGCTGTAGACGATTTGGGTAGATCAGATCCTCGTCGAATGACGGGCTGGTCTGCTTATTGTTCAATTGCCTCACAAATTCCATGCCTGATTTCGAAGCCCTCATCCGACACCAACAACTTAAACAACCAAAAACCAATCAGCGCTTAAAAATAGTTGATTCTCCTAATTTTGAAGAAGAAAAAAACGAAGAAGCAATAATTAAACAATCTGGATTATTAGTTAATTTTTTTGGAGGTTTTATAGGCTCTGTAATTGGAACTTTAACAATACTGTTTCTCTATACGAATGAATATCTACCATTAGATTTACTAAAACTTAAGTAGTATATTCGCTATTTATTTCAACATATTTTTTAGAAAGATCGCAGCCCCAAGCTGTGCCTTTCGATTCGCCAGAATTTAGATTAATCATAATTTTTACAATGTCATCTACTAAATATCTACCTTGCATTCTGGACCTAATGTAGTCTCTGACTTTTTGTGGATCATATTTATTTAACTTGCCATTTTCCAAAATCTGAGCGTTTCCTATATACAAGTCAATGTCATTAAAATTAAATTTAACTCCAGAATTACCTGCAGCAGAAATGATTCGTCCCCAATTAGGATCACAACCATGTATCGCAGTTTTTACTAAGGCAGAATTACAAATAGATTTCGCGAGCATAATTGCATCATCTGTATTTTTTGCTCCTTGAACCAAAACTTCTAATAAACAATTTGCTCCCTCTCCATCCCTTGCAATATTTTTTGCCAAGTTCTGACATACAATATCAATTCCTTGTTGGATAATTGGAAAAAACCTTTTTTCAATTTTCTCTCCTGCATTTATTCCAACAAAAGAATCATTTGTGCTTGTCTCTCCATCAACTGATATTGCATTAAAAGATTTTTGAACCGCAATAGCAATCATTTTGTCCCATTCTTCTTTTTGAATACCCGCATCACAGGTTAAAAAAGCAAGCATTGTAGCCATGTTGGGGTAAATCATTCCTGAACCTTTTGCAAATCCTGCTATTTTTATTTTTCTACCTTGAATAATTGCCTCTATTGACACTTTTTTCAAAGTCAAATCAGTAGTTAAAATTGCTTCTGCTGCATTTTCAAAATTATTACCCTTTAAATCACTAACCAAATTCGGTAAATTTTTTACTAAATAATTTATTTGTATCGGAACACCAATTACACCAGTGGAGCACATTAAAACTTCTTCTTCTTTTATTCCTAAAAGTTCCGCAATCTTTCCTGTAGCAATTTGAAAATGTTGAATGCCAAGATTTCCTGTACATGCATTTGCTTGTCCAGAATTAATTAGTATTGCTCTTACCAAACCTGAAGTTTTTTTTATCCTTTCCTCACAAATATCCACACAAGAAGCTCGAACTATTGATTGAGTAAACATCCCACTAAAAATACTTCCTTCTGGAGCGAGTATTAGTGCTAAATCTTTTTTGTTAGACGCTTTTAAACCAGCAGATATCCCAGCAAAAAGGAACCCCTTGGGTGTTACCTTACTGTCATCAACAAACGACCAATTGGAATCTAACTGGCTCAAACTTTTTGGTATTTTAATTCATACTAACTTCTCTTTAATACTAAAGAAACTAAGTAATTAGATTATTATTAATTATATGGATATTCTTCAAAAATTAAAAAACAACCAAAGAAGGATTGGTTTAACAGGAGGTATTGCGAGTGGGAAGACAACCATAACTAATTACATTAGAAAACATAAAAACATACCAATATTAGATGCAGATCATTTTTCAAGAGAATTAATCAAACCAAACACATATGGATATAAGAAAATTTTAGATTATTTTGGAAATGAAATTATTGATAATAAAAGCAATTCAGGAAGGGAAATAAACAGAAAACTTTTAAGGAAAATTATTTTTAAAAATTCAGCAAGCAAGGAATGGATTGAAAAACTACTTCACCCATTAATTAAAGAAAGAATGATAGAAGAATGCAGTCAATACAGAAATAATCAAACTATAGTATTGGTTATTCCATTATTGTTTGAAGCAAAATTTGAAGATATTTGTACAGAAATATGGTTAGTTAAATGTCATAAAGAACTTCAAAAAAACAGACTTATCACAAGAGATAAAATTAGCGAAAAAGAGGCATATGAATTGATAAATTTTCAATTAAGTTTTGAAGAAAAAAGAAAATTCTCAGATATTATTTTAGAGAATTCGGATGATCAAAATAAATGGATCAATACTATAAAAAAGCTTCTTTAAGCTTTAGCTATTTAATTGTTCCATAAGAAGTTTATTTGCAAGTTTAGGGTCAGCTTT
>CACHVD010000013.1 GCA_902583265.1 uncultured Prochlorococcus sp. | reverse complement strand
TAAATCATTGTTAAACCACGCTCGTATTGCCATAGATCTTCTTGGATCATAAAAATTTTGTTTTCTATACCAACTTAGTACTTCTGAATCCGACTTCTTGCCATTACATGATAAGCAACATGGTACACAATTACTTGTGCTGCTTTTACCCCCTTTTGACTTTGGATGAAGGTGGTCAAGTGATTCAGATGGGTTACCGCAATAAATGCATTTATAGTTAGTGATTTTATTAAGTGACTTTCTCCAACTTTTATTATTTATCTTGGGACATAGTTGATCAAGGTAAATTGCATCTTTTCTATGCATAATAAACTTGATATTTTTTTTGATAATAACAGTTTTAAATAAACTATGGATGATTAAGAGAAGATGATACTTTATAAGTCATAGTTTCTTATTAAAATAATTAGATGGATTTTTAAGAATTTGAATTTGATTCAATGCTTTATTTATTAATAATATTTGTAGATAGTCCAGATCATTCTATATATAAAAGTATTACTATTTTTTTGATATCTTTCTTTTCCAATACGTTTTCAGCAATTTCTGGAGGTGGTGCAGGTTTACTGCAATTGCCAGCATTAATTTTATCAGGTGTTCCTTATTATCAAGCTCTGGCTAGTCATAAATTTGCAACAGTAGCTCTAGGCCTAGGTGGTTCATTAAGAAATTACAAATCTATTAGAAACGATCTTTACGTTGCTTTTCAAATTTTAATTTTTGGATTGCCAGGAGTAATTTTTGGAGCTTATATTGTTGAATTTATATCAGAACAATATTTATATTTATTTTTAGGTGTATTTTCAACATTATTAGCTTTTTACTCATTCAATACATCAGATTTAGGTCTAACTTCAGGTAATAATAAGATTAACTTTATCCAAAAAATAAGGTTTTTAATTTTTATTTTCTCTATAGGAATTTTGAATGGTTCTATTTCTTCAGGAACTGGATTGCTTGTAACAATACTTTTAATAAAAACATTTGGAATGGATTTTCTTCGTTCAATAAGTTTGACATTCTTTACTGTTGGAATTTTTTGGAATTTTACTGGAGCAATTTTTTTGAGTAAAATAGGAACAGTGCCTCCAAATATATTATTTTTATTATTAATTGGTTCTTTTGTAGGAGGATTTTTTGGAGCTCATTTATCTAAATTAAAAGGAAACTTACTAGTTAAAAAAACTTTTACAACAGTTTGTCTTCTTGTAGGGATTAGTTTGCTTATAAAGTCCATCATGATTTTTTTATAGTTCAACTGATAGTACAAATAGAGTTTATTCCGACAAGATAAAAAAGATTTAGTAGTTTATAGTGATTGATTTAATCTAACTTTATTTTATTTATTAAATTTAAGTGAATTTATATTCATTTTAAAAAACACTTTTAGTTTAAAGCTTGTTCAAAAAGGAAAAAAAAGGCCTCACATTAGTGAAGCCAGGTGATGGGGAACCTTATTTTTAAACCAATTTCTTCAAAATTGCAACCCCCTACCTGTAGTGCAAGTGGAAGAAGATTAAAACACTACAGGTAGTGTTGATTTAAATTACTTATGTAAGAGTACCAAATAATAATTATTTTTATCTTTATCTTTATGAGTAGAATTCATGTTTTTGGTTTTGAAGTGTTTATTTAGTTAAACTTGTTAAAAATATCATGCATTGTATTATTCATAAGAAGTATTATTCTCTAAAAGCTTGAATGATTGAATTAACATTACTAACTCTCTTAAACTATGTTGGTGATAATTTCTGTGAATATAGAGATTTAGGTCATGATAATTATAAATCTTTGCTTCTTTCTTATAGTGATGCAAGTTATAAATATGGACCACTTGAAGTTAAAAAGGTTATTGAGAAGTCAGATAAATTCAAAGTTGCAGCTGTTGCTATTGCTGCAATTAAATGCCCTCAGCATATAGTTAAATAATGAAGTTTGAATTAAAAACTGAAAATAATTATTCAAAATCATTTTCATATGTTTTTAGGTCCTTATTTATTTTCGCGCTAATAATTATTCTTTGTGATATTGCATTTAAATTAGGAGTGATTTCAAGGCATTACCAAATTAAAGATAATTGTAAATTATTATCTGTTGATAAATCTTCATTTAATTTTGAGCAATTATCTAGGCTGTCTAATCTGAAAAGTAAGCAAAAAATTTGGGAATTTTGTAGGGAGGTTGTCAAATAATATTAACTTGAAGCTGATGAATAGAATTTTAATGCAAAAACCCAGAACTTTCTTGAAGTAAAAAGAAATACTGCCGCTACGACAACTTCAAGAAATATTTTCCATAATTGAGAAAGACCTAGAATAACTTCAGAAGGGATTGTAGTTATAAAAGCAATAGGAATGAAAATACTAAAAAATACTCTAAGAGAAAATGAAAATGAGTTAAGGGGAAATCTTCCAATATAAAGGAAAGATCTTAATACTTCTGTTGCATTCCATGTCTTAATAAACCATATAGTTGTTGTAGAAATAAAAAACCATAAGCTATACAAAATACCAATTGAGCAGACTATCGTTATAAAAGATAAAGTAAGAAAACTTGTATTTAAATTTATTTGATTTATTCTGATGCAATATAACAATAAGCAAAAACCAAGAATTATTTCTAAAAAGCCAGATGGAGCTATCTTTTTTAAAGAGATAAAAAATTGACTATCAATGGGTTTTAAAAGTACGAAATCTAGAGTTCCTTCTCTTATGTGTTTAACTATTTCTGTAAGATTTGGATTGAACCATGTATTAGTTATTCCATTCAAAATTGTATATATACCTTGAATTATTAGTGCTTGTTCAAAGTCCCAGCCTCCAATACTGCCAGAGTTTTGAAAGAAAATAGATAATAAAAAAATACTTCCTATTAAACTTAATATTGCAGTAATTAAATCAATTAATATGTTCGTTTTATACTCTAATTCAGAAGCTAATGAAGTATGTAGAAATTTAGTATAAACTTTTAAATATTTTGTCAGATTCATGATCCCATAGCAGTATATTTCTTTGTTCCTGCGAACCATATTTTTTTAAATATTGGAAAAAGTAATAAAATCCATAGAATTTGCATAAATAAGCCTCCACTAACATTTATCGGGTTACCTGACAGTAAGTTTGCGGGAAAATCAATTAGATATGGAAAAGGAGTTAAATAAATCCAAGATTTAACATAACTGGGAAATGATACTACTGGAGCTAAAAGACCTGATAGAAATAATGTTGGGATAAATAACAATCTTTCGATTGATGATGCTTTTTCAGTCCAGAAACATAGACATGCAACTATCGACTGTATTAAGAATTGAATTAAAAAAGATAAGAAAGTGGATATTGTTGACAAGAATAATATACCTATATTTGGTATCCATATACTTTCTGGATTAAAAATAAAAAAGAAAAATGCGATTATTAGTGCAAAAGGAAATCTTGTTATTTGTTCAGCAAGATGTTGAGCAAAATACCTGAAAAATGGATTTAAAGGTTGAATTAGATAGGGAGATACTTTCCCCATAAGAGAATCTTCTTCGAAGCTGAATACAACCCAAACCACTGAAAACTGTCTTACAAAAAAAGCACATAAAAAATATCTTGATAACATAACATCACTAATATTTATCGATTCATTAAGGTTGTTGTTCGTCCATATGTTTAACATGAAAAATGGAATAATTCCTGAAATTGCCCATAATGCAATCTCTACCCTATATTCCAACATGTTTGAATATTGGACCTTTAACAAGGTAAATATTTTATGGTTAATGAAACTAGAGATCATAGTCTTTTTTAATTAATATTTTCCCAATAATTTCATCTACAGGTGGTTCATTGATATAAAGATCTTCAATATCAAAATTATTTAGGATTGTTTTCAAGGAAGAAGTAATAGAATTGTTTTCAATTTTTATTGTAATTTCATTTTTGTTTTTATTTTTCACAGAAAAACCAGAATTTTCTAATTTAATTACATCTTCTTCTGAGCGACAAACTATTAATATTTCTTTAACAGGGGATAGTTTTCTCAATAATAGATCCAGTTCTCCATCATATGAGATAGTACCGTTGTGTACACATATAACCCTCTTGCATAAAGATGTAATGTCTTTCATGTAATGACTTGTTAAGCATATCGTTGCATTAGTTTCTTTATTATATTTTTGAAGGAATTTTCTTAAATTTCTTTGTGCATTAATATCTAAACCAAGAGTAGGCTCGTCTAAAAATAGAATATTTGGTTCATGTATCAAAGCTGCTAGCAGTTCTGACTTCATGCGCTGACCTAGAGATAGTTTTCTAACAGGTATGAATAACTCTTCATCGATTTCAAGCATTTCAGATAATTTTTTTATCCTTTTTTTTGCCTCGAACTTATCTAAGTCATATATTGATGCATTCAAGTAAAATGATTCGATTGGTGGAAGATCCCAAATAAGCTGTTGTTTCTGTCCCATTATTAAGGTGATTTTCTTTAGGAAGTTTTCTTTTCTTCTGAACGGTAAGTATCCTGAAACTAAAATTGAACCTTCACTAGGATAGATTAAGCCACAAAGAATTTTTAAAATTGTTGTTTTCCCTGCTCCATTAGCACCCAGAAAACCAACAATTTCACCTTCTTTGATTTCAAAACTTATATTTTTAATAACCTTTAAACTTTTTGTTTGTCTTCTAAAAAAATGTTTTATTGTTCCTTTCAGGCCTGGTTCTTTAGAAGTGATATCAAATGACTTAGATAAATTTCTTACATCAATAATATTTTTTTCCATTTTTTATTTTTAAATTTCTATAAGTTTTTTAAAATTTTTCGTTAAACGATCTTCATTTTAGAAAAATTTTTAATGATTTAAAAAATATCTTTAAAAGACACAACTAGCCAGAGAAAAAAGTTAATTGGATTAATTAATTCGCGAGCCTTGTTTTTATTTTCATACCTTATTCCACTTAAAATATTTATTTTCAAACTATTGCTCTCTTTTTCATCATTTATTTTTTTTATTACATTACCATTTTCATCCAGGAAATTAATTTCATCTTCAAAAAACCAATGCTCTTTTCCATTAGATAATTGCAACACGACTCCAATCCCTTTGCCATCAGTTATCCTGAAATCATTAATTTTACATATTGAAGAAACATTGATAGCATCAATAATTTCCTTAGAAAGTCTGTCCTTTGATAATTCTAAATTTACTTGAACCTGGCTTCCTATCTTAGCTTTATCTAAAAATGACATTTTTAGGTTATTATACTTACCGATAAGAGGACAATGTGATTGACTATAGATAATTATTTAATTTTAATGATTAAGATTTTTTGAATATTACTTCAAGGATTCTTTTAATTGAAATTGTTAGTATTCTCAAGAACACAAAAAATATTCCTACCCAACCCAGAATAATAGTTATTGATAACAATCTTGAACCTAGATTACTCTGTAACAAATTCTGCATTTATTTATAAATTAATGGATGTCACTTTACATTAAAGACTTATTCATTCAAAAAAGAAAAAATTCAACATTCTGATATTTTCCCGATTTTTACTATCAGGCTATTTAATACAAATGTTTTGTAAGCTAAGATTTAAACATAACTATAAATAAATATAATGGAGCTGTCTTTAAATTCTTACATTGGAATTTTCTTCATAATTATTGGTCTACTAGTGAGAGTTGATTTTAAATTCTCAATGCAGAAGGACTTGTAATAAGCTCTTTTTAATAAGATATATTCCATCAATTTACCAGTATTTTGTTTATTCCTGATGAATAATAAATATTAAAAAAGCAGCCCTAAGGCTGCTTTTAAGTGGTGGCGGGGGGGAGATTTGAACTTCCGACCTTCGGGTTATGAGCCCGACGAGCTACCAGACTGCTCTACCCCGCGACATATACATAGCATACATCTGAAAGGGTAATTTTTCTCTATTTCTTTAGGATTCTTGGAATTTTAATTCCCCATTAACTTCGATTCTCACTCCTTCTGAAAAATTAAACACCTTTTCTTCAATGTCTTGAATTCTTAAGTCAGATATCCACTCTAATTGTTTTAGTAGGTGAAGGCTGACAGCGTGTTTGGCTCTTTTTGAACCGTCTTCTACTTTTAAAGCCATTCCGATACCTTCATTTACCTTACATAGGCACTGTATTCCTTCTGCACCGCCTTTACCAATTACTTGTCCATGAGATGCCTTAATTATTTCCGTATCAAATTTATTGTTGTCACTTATCATTATTGGGTTAGTTGTCATGGCTCTACTTATTTGCTCTAATTCAGCATTATCTGAACTACTTAAGAGCGAATATAATTTGGACATTTCTATTAGTTTTAAAAAAAGAGTCGGAGCTCCGCAATCATCACGTTCTGCATTTATTTCAGATATTGGGATTTCAAGAAATTCAGAAATAATTCTGAATATTTCAATTTGAAGCGGATGATCCCCCTTTAAGTAACTATCTAATGGCCAATTCATTTTTTTGCATGTTGCCAGAAAAGCAGCATGTTTTCCTGAACAATTATGTTCTAAGGGACTAGTCTTTATTTTTGGACATTTCAGATTATTAATGTCGATATCGTATTCCCATAAAATTTTGAAGGCTTCCCTTGAATGAAGTTTTGAACCATTATGTGAGCCACAAGCTAATGCAATTGATTTTGAATTATTGTTGATTTTTGATGCAGCTCCACTGCTAACAAAAGGTATTGCTTGAAAAGGTTTTAATGCTGACCTTATAAAACTTTTATATTCTGGATTTCCTGCGCACATTAAAACCCTACCTTTTTTGTCACTAATAACAGCATGAATTTTATGAATTGACTCAATATTTGAGCCTCTTATCAAGGTTGCTTGTAAAGGAGGATTATTCGATGTATAGAGGTTTTTAAAGTTTGAACTCATTTATAAATTATTATATTGAAAAAACAAAATTCCTGATAAAGCTAACACTGAGATGATAGAAAAAATTTGAATTAAATTTTTTAAAATAGGTTTTACCTCAATTGATGCAATAAGTGATTCTTTTTCTTTTAGAATTAACGGCTTTATCCACACTCGGCCGTCGTACCATCCCGATTCTTCGTACTCTACTTTCTCAGATGTTAATCTCTTGAATACATGTTTCCAACCAAGATATAGTCTGATAGTAATTAAAAGAGGTATTGATAAGCTACTAAAAAAACTTAAGAGAAAATATTTTAAAAAGAATGTTTTAAAATACACACTACCCGAAGAAATAAAAAGAAATAGGACAAAAGCACATGCCCAGAATTTAATTAATACAAGGATTAGTGATTTTTTTGTTTTTGGCCAAGAGAACATTATAGAATTTGATAATTCAATGTATTCATTTGTGGGTTGTTGCTCTCTCGGTACAGGACATCTAGTATCGTTCATAAAATAATAATTATGGAAATTTAAGATTATCTCCATTGCCCCAGAAAGATTCAAGGTCATAAAATTTCCTTATTTCTGGTTGAAAAATATTTACAATCAAGTCACCATAATCAAGTAAAGCCCATTTTGCCTCGTTAACCCCTTCTTTTCTTATCGGTTCAATTTTTGCCTTCTCTCTAAGCTCCCCCTCCACAGATTTAGTTATAGATCTAACTTGTACGTCTGATAACCCTTCTGCGATTAGTATCCATTCACTTATAAAAGATACCCTATCAATTTTTATAAGTTTTATATCTATTGCTTTTTTTTCATCACAGGCTTTAGCTGCCATTAAAACTAAACGTTTATTGTCCATAGACATTTTCGCTTGAAACTGATTTTTCTGAGCCTTCTTGCTGAGATAACTCTGATCTAGCTTTTTCTGCACTTTTTCTTAAAGCATCTAATCTGTCTTCAAAGAAACTCCTTTTTTTCTTTTTTCGAGTTTTCTCAATTAACTCCTTTAATGCTCCTCCAAGACTCTTATAAGCATTTGGTATGCTATAACCGAATCTACAAGCAAGATCAATCGCTCTTTCATCTGCAAAGATAGCATCTTGAAGTTTTTTCTCAGAATTATTTTTTATATATAATCTATACCCAGCAAAACTTGATAAACCAAGAGCAAGTAATAAAAGCAATCCATCTTGTACCCACAATTCTCCTATTGCTCCTCCTAGTCCTATTGCAAGAGCAGCCATTTCCCATCCATCTCTGGGAATTGTATCATTTTGTATTTTTCCTACTTCATGCCAAAATAATAAATTTCTGTGGTCAATTGCAAAGTTGTCCCATTCGTCCAAATTTATTTGAATTTCTACTTCATCACGACCAATTTCCTCAAGTGTTATTAAAGGTGGATCTATAGCAGCAGCAGCTTCGACAAATACCCAACTCTCATTCTCTGGAGGCAACAAACTTTTAAGTCGCTGAAGTTCGCTCATAAAAAATTAATTTCTTTCAATACTATAGAAACAAATGTTGCTTTTCAAGTAACTTGATTAACATCTGATGATTTATCAGTAGCATGAAATAAATGAAAGTTTTAAATTATGCCTCAAAGAGGTGATCTTAAAAAAATACTAATTCTTGGCTCTGGACCTATTGTTATAGGACAAGCTTGCGAATTTGATTACTCTGGCACTCAAGCATGTAAAGCTTTAAGAAAAGCTGGTTATGAAATTATATTGATAAATTCAAATCCAGCATCGATAATGACTGATCCTGAGATTGCAAGTAAAACGTATATTGAACCTTTAACTACTGAAATTGTCTCTCAAATTATTTTAAGAGAAAAACCTGATGCAATTCTTCCAACGATGGGAGGGCAAACTGCTTTGAATCTTGCGGTTAAATTATCAGAGTCAGATTTTTTAAAAAATAATAATGTTGAATTAATTGGTGCTGATTTAAGAGCTATTAATAAAGCTGAAGATAGAAAATTGTTTAAAGAATCGATGGAAAAAATAAATGTAAAAGTATGCCCATCTGGGATAGCATCAAACCTAACCGAAGCTAAAGAGGTATCAAAAAAAATTAATTCATACCCACTCATAATTAGACCTGCATTTACTTTAGGTGGAGTTGGAGGAGGTATTGCTTATAATCTTGAAGAATTTGTAGATTTATGTACAACAGGTTTAGAAGAAAGTCCAAGTAATCAAATATTGATTGAAAAATCATTAATTGGATGGAAGGAGTTTGAATTAGAGGTAATGAGAGATACTGCGGATAATGTAGTTATAGTTTGCAGTATTGAAAATTTAGATCCAATGGGGGTCCACACTGGAGATTCGATTACCGTAGCTCCGGCACAGACATTGACAGATAAGGAGTATCAGAGATTGAGGGACTTGTCATTAAAAATCATTAGAGAAGTTGGAGTTGAAACTGGAGGTAGTAATATTCAATTTGCAATAAATCCTACTAATGGAGAAGTTATTGTAATAGAGATGAATCCTCGTGTTAGTAGATCCTCCGCTTTGGCAAGTAAAGCAACTGGATTTCCGATAGCCAAAATTGCAGCGTTATTATCTGTTGGCTATACACTCAATGAGATTATTAATGATATTACAAAAAAAACACCCGCATGTTTTGAGCCTTCAATTGATTACGTAGTTACCAAAATTCCCAGGTTCGCTTTTGAAAAGTTTAAAGGTTCCTCAAATACCTTAAGTACTGCAATGAAATCGGTTGGTGAGTCAATGGCAATCGGCCGATCTTTTGAAGAATCATTCCAGAAAGCATTAAGGTCCTTAGAAGTAGGTATTTTTGGATGGGAATGTGATTCATTAGATGAATATAAGAACGAAAATGATCTAAAAAATAGTTTAAGAAACCCAACATCTGAGAGGATTCTCATAATTAAAAAAGCTATGCAGCTTGGAAAAACCAATTCTTACATTCAAGAAGTTACGAATATAGATTTATGGTTTATCGAGAAATTACGCAATATCTTTAATTTTGAAATTAATTTTTTGCAAGAAAAAAAACTTTATGAATTAGATAGGGATTTAATGCTAAAAGCTAAACAACAAGGGTTTTCAGATCAACAGATAGCAAAGTTAACTAATTCAGAATTTTTTGATGTAAGAAATCATAGAAAAGAACTGAACATAATTCCAATTTATAAAACTGTTGATACTTGTTCAGCAGAGTTCTCATCCTCAACCCCATATCATTATTCAACTTACGAAGAGTCTTTTATTAATTTAAATTCTCAAATTTTTGATAACGAGATTTCAAAAGATAATAAATCAAGAAAAATTATGATTTTAGGGGGAGGTCCAAACAGAATCGGGCAGGGAATTGAATTTGATTATTGTTGTTGCCATGCGTCATATCAAGCTTCTACAAATGGTTACCAAACTATAATGGTTAATAGTAACCCTGAAACCGTATCAACCGATTACGATACTAGCGATATTTTATATTTTGAGCCAGTAACTTTAGAGGATGTACTCAACATAATAGAGGCCGAAAATCCTTATGGTTTAATCGTTCAATTCGGTGGTCAAACTCCGCTGAAATTATCCTTACCTTTATTTGAATGGCTTAAATCTAATGATGGGGTTAAAACTGGTTCAAAAATTCTTGGAACATCTCCAATCTCTATCGATTTAGCAGAAGATAGAGAGGAATTTACAAAAATACTCGAGGAATTAAAAATTAGGCAACCTTTAAACGGTATAGCTCGTAATCAAAGTGAAGCACAAACGGTAGCAAAAAATATTGGATTTCCGCTTGTTGTGAGACCCTCTTACGTTTTAGGAGGTAGGGCTATGGAAATTGTTAAAGATGAGAATGAATTATCTAGATACATTACTGAAGCTGTAAAGGTATCGCCTGATCATCCTATCCTTCTTGATCAATATTTGAATAATGCTATTGAGATTGATGTTGATGCTTTATGTGATTCAGAGGGTTCTGTTGTCATTGCTGGTCTAATGGAACATGTTGAACCAGCAGGAATTCATTCAGGTGATTCTGCTTGTTGTTTGCCATCTATTTCTCTTTCAAAATCTACTCTTGAGACTGTAAAAAACTGGACAAAATTAATAGCGAGAAGATTAAATGTTGTTGGATTAATTAATTTGCAATTTGCAGTAATAAATTTAAGTAATAAAGAAAACAAATTATTTATTCTTGAAGCTAATCCAAGAGCTTCTAGAACAGTCCCGTTTGTTTCAAAGGCTATAGGTAAACCAGTTGCAAAATTAGCGACTCAGCTAATGCAAGGTTTTACATTACAAGATGTGAATTTTACAAAAGAATTTTCTCCTAAATATCAGGCTGTAAAAGAAGCTGTTTTGCCTTTCAAAAGATTTCCAGGTTCAGATACACTCCTTGGTCCTGAAATGAGATCTACAGGAGAAGTAATGGGTTTAGCTAAGGATTTTGGAATTGCTTATGCTAAGTCAGAATTGGCAGCTGGAAATGGAGTTCCTTCTGAGGGAGTAGCTTTTTTGTCAACTAATGATTTAGATAAAAATAATCTTGAAGGAATTGCCAGGGAATTGTTGATCTTAGGATTTAAGTTAATTGCAACAAAAGGTACAGCGTCATTTTTGGTCGACTTAGGTATTCAAGTTGAAGAAGTTCTAAAAGTTCATGAAGGCAGACCCAATATAGAGGACTTAATTCGTTCAGGACTTGTTCAATTAATTATTAATACACCAATAGGGTCTCAAGCTCTTCATGATGACGCATATTTAAGACGGGCTGCTTTAGAGTACAATATTCCAACTTTTACCACTATTCCTGGAGCAAAAGCCGCCATTAAAGCAATCCAGGCTTTGCAAAGTAATAATATTGATACTTACTCTCTTCAAGAAATCCATAATTATTAAACTTTACTCTAAGTTTTTTAGTTTTTCTCTTAATTGATTTGCCAAAGAGTTTCGACTAATTGAGAGTAATTTCAATGTGTCCTCATGCATTTTTAGTTGTGTTTCCGCTATTTGTAATCCCTTTATGCATTCTTTTATTTCCTTAGAGAGATCATTTATTAGATACTCTTTCCCTTCAAATGTTAAAACTGGGTTACCAGAATCATTTGTGTTTTCACTCATGGATTTTATTTTTTTATAAATACGTTTAATTATACTTTGTTAATCAATTGTTTTTCACATAATTCTTTATAAATCCCTTTTTTATTAAGTAAATCAATATGCTTCCCAACCTCAATAATTTCACCCTTATCAAAAACAACTATTTTATCGGCCTTTTGAGTTGTGGCTAATCTATGAGCAATTACAATGACAGTTCTATTCTTCATGGCTCTATTAAGCCCTTCTTGAACTTCTGATTCTGATTCTGCATCTAATGCACTTGTGGCCTCATCTAAGAGAAGAATGGATGGGTTTCCTAAAATTGCTCTTGCAATTGCTATTCTTTGTATCTGACCGCCTGAAAGATTTGATCCTCTTTCAGTTATCTTAGTTTCATATTTTTCAGGAAGCTGTTGAATGAAGTGGTGAGCATTTGATTTTTTTGCTGATTCTATAATTTCTTCTTTGGAAAAATTTCTGCCCATTCTTATTGCATCAATAATTTTTCCAGAAAATAAAAAAGGCTGTTGTTGTACTAGTGCAATATCTTTTCTTATGTCTTTAGTATTTAATAATTCTAGATTTTTATCATCAATCAATATTTCACCACTATTAGGCGTTATAAATTTTAATATCAAGGCCATCATCGTACTTTTGCCAGCTCCTGATGCTCCAACGAAAGCTGTAACTGTCCCTTTTTTGATTTCTAAATTTATATTTTTAAGAACTTTATTATCTTTTTTGTATTCAAAATTAACTGTTTTGAAATTTATTTTGCCCTCAATGTTGAATATTCTTGTTAAGTTTTCTTTTTCATCTTCGTTAGGTTCTAGATTTATCTTTTGTAGCCTTTTTATAGATGCTTCTGCTTGTTTATAGTCATTAAAATTAGTGCTTACATGGCTTATTGGATCAATAAGCATCAATATTGCCGCAAAAAAACTACTAAATTCTTGACTAGTCAGGAGACCCAAGTTAATTCTCGCGGCTCCTAACCCAAGTATTGCTAAAATTCCGAATGCCTCTACAAATCCTACAACTGGATGCTGGAATGCAAGTAATTTTAATGTTTTATATTTAGCTTTTTTATTAGCATTTAATCTTTTGTAAAATCTATTTTCAATCCAATTTTCAGCAGCGAAAGCTCTTATCGTTGACATTCCATTTATAGATTCACCTACTAATCCAGCAAGGTCGCTTGTTGATTCTTGACTTTTTTCAGATGCTAATAAAACTTTTCTTCCAAAACTATTAACTGAAAGAATAATCAATGGTGCTAAAACAAACGTTGATAATGTGAGTGACCAATCTAAATAAAACATATATAAAATTACAGCTAATAATTGTAAGGTACATGGAATGGTATCCTGAGCTGTTTTATAAATAACTTCGCTTACCCTGTCGGCGTCTTCTGTAAGTCTATATGTAATATCTCCTGCAGAAATCTTTTCAAAAGAGTTCATTTTTATTCTTTGAATTTTGTGAAATAAATTCCCTCTCATTATTTCACTAATTTCTAATGATGGTTTTGCGATAAAAACATCTTGCCCAAATTGAGCAATTTTTTGAATTAAAAACACTAATAACGACTTGACTATTATGTTAGAAACTTTTGAAAGATTTCCAGAGCCAATTGCTGGGATTAGATTTCCTGCTAAATAAGCTAATAAAGGCCAACAAGCCACATAAATAAGCATGCAAATGAAACCCTTTGAAAACCTATTAGAGTATGGTCTGATTGGAGGTATTAATCGCAAGATATTATATTTTATTATTAATCCTACTTTATCAATATCTCTGAATTTACAAAACAATGAAATTAGATCAATTCTTAAAGTGGAAAAATTTGGTTTCTTCTGGTGGAGAAGCAAAAATTTTTATTAAATCTGGTTCTGTTAAAGTTAATGGAAAAATTGAAACTAGAAGAGGAAGAAAGTTAAATAAAGGAGATAAAGTTATGTTTCTAAAAAATGAATTAATTTTTGAATAAATGGCCCATTAAGCTCGGTTTATATTAATATGATTTTCTTGGAGATAGTATTTTGAGAAAATCTGTAATTGCTGGTAATTGGAAAATGCACATGACTTGTGCGGAAGCTAAATCTTATTTAGAAGAGTTTATACCTTTAATAAAAAACATTAGGGATGATCGTAAAGTTATTATCGCTCCACCCTTTACAGCTATTTCAACTTTTTCAAATCATTCTGATTTTGATTATTTAGATATTTCTAGTCAAAATATTCATTGGGAAGAGGAGGGAGCTTTTACTGCAGAA
Organism: uncultured Prochlorococcus sp.; assembly: GCA_902583265.1. Taxonomy (GTDB): domain Bacteria; phylum Cyanobacteriota; class Cyanobacteriia; order PCC-6307; family Cyanobiaceae; genus Prochlorococcus_A. Next base: position 6,917 of record CACHVD010000013.1, on the reverse strand, counting down.
ATATCTCCAAAAATGCTCCTTGAACACGGAGTTTCATATGCGATAGTTGGTCATAGTGAACCAAGAAAATACTTTAGTGAAAGTGATGAACAAATTAACAAAAGAGCAGTTTTTGCACAATCTAGTGGACTCACGCCGATAGTCTGTGTTGGAGAAACTTTAGAACAAAGAGAGAGAGGTGAAGCAAATAGAGTCATTACTAGACAGGTTGAACAAGGTTTAGAAAATACGGATCCATCAAACCTCATAGTTGCCTATGAACCGATTTGGGCTATTGGTACAGGTAAAACATGTGAGGCTGAAGACGCAAATAAAATATGTTCTTTGATTCGAAAATTAATAGGTTTTGATGATGTGATTATTCAGTATGGAGGATCAGTTAAACCTAATAATATTGATGAGATCATGTCGATGAGTGATATAGATGGAGTCTTAGTTGGAGGGGCTTCATTAGATCCAAATAGTTTTGCAAGAATTGCAAATTATCAGTAGGAAAGATCCATGGCCAAAAGGCTGGGGAGAAAAAACTTCAATTATGGGAGTTATTAATTTAACTCCTGATTCATTTAGTGATGGGGGAGATTTAAATTCTTCAAAAAAAATTTTAGATCAAGTTAATCATTTTTTGAGTAATGGGGTAGACATTATTGATCTAGGTGCTCAGAGCACGAGGCCTGGAGCTAAAGAAGTTGGATCTAAGATTGAAATTAAGAGGTTGATTCCTTATTTAAAATTAATAAGATCTGAATATCCAGAGACTTTAATTTCTGTTGATACATTTAATTCTGATGTAGCTCACGAAGCTCTTTTAAATGGCGCTAATTGGATAAATGATGTAACAGGAGGAAGGAGGGATAATGAAATTTTGAAGGTTGTTTCAGAATTTAATTGCCCTTTCGTAATAACTCATAGTCGTGGAAATAGTAAAAATATGAACGAACTTTCTAACTACAAGAATGTAGTGAGTGAAGTCAAGTTCTCTCTGGAGAATTTGATAAAAAATGCTTTAGAGAAAAACATATCTAGGAAAAATATAATTGTGGATCCTGGAATTGGTTTTTCAAAAGATTTGAATCAAAATCTTGAAATTTTAAGAAACTTAGATGTATTTAAAAACTTAAATTTACCTATCTTAATTGGTGCATCAAGGAAAAGGTTTATTGGAGAAGTTTTAAATGAGAATAATCCCAAAGAAAGGGATATCGGTACACTTGCCATAAGTTGTCTTTGTTCAAACTTTAATATTGACATTGTGAGGGTTCACAATGTAAAACTGAATTATCAAATTCTAAAAGTTGCTGATAGGATTTACAGGAAATAGTTAGATTTTTATTCTTTTACACCTTCAATTTTATCCTCTACCTCTTGGTAAAGTTCTTTTAACTGTTCTATATTTTCTTCGGAAGTTTCCCAATATCCTCGACCATTTACTTCTAGTAAAGTTCCAACTATCCTTCTAAAACTATTTGGATTTAACTCCATTAATCTTTTTCTCATTTCTTCGTCATTTATGAATGTTTCATTAGTTTCTTCATAAACAAAGTTATCTACTTGACCACTTGTAGCACTCCAACCGAGGGTGTAATTAAGTCTATTAGAAAGTTCTCTTACTCCTTCATAACCAGATTTGAGCATACCTTCGTACCATTTAGGATTAAGAAGTTTTGTTCTTGAGTCTAATCTAATAGTCTCTCCAAGAGTCCTGACTTGAGCATTAGAAGTAGTAGTATCTGCTATGTAGCTACTTGGTTCTTTGCCATCATCTCTTAATGTTTTAATTAATTTTGTTGGGTCTGAATCAAAATAATGACTAACATCAGTTAGAGATATCTCAGACGAATCAAGGTTCTGAAATGTAACATCAGCTGTTTTCATGACAGATTCAAATACATCTCTTTTTTGATTCATTTCTCCTGGATTATCTGCATTGAAAGCGTATGTCTTTCGAGATAAATACATTTCTTGTAATTCATTTTCTTCCTCCCAAGTAGAATTTTCTACTGCTAAATTAACATTCGAACTATAGCTGCCACTAGCATTGGAGAATACTCTCGCAGAAGCTTCTCTGATTGAAGTCCCCTCTTTTTCTGCTTGTTCTAGAGAATGTTTTCTTACAAAATTTGACTCCAAAGGCTCATCAGCCTCTGCAGCTAGTTTGACTGCTTGATCAATTAATGCCATTTGATTGATAAATAGATCCCTAAATACCCCAGAACAGTTGACAACTACATCTATTCTTGGTCTACCTAATTCTTCTAGTGGGATTAATTCTAATTTATTAATTCTTCCTACAGAATCTGGTTTTGGTTTTACTCCAACAAACCATAAGATTTGTGCTAGTGATTCTCCGTAGGTTTTGATATTGTCAGTACCCCATAAAACGCAGGCTATTGTTTCAGGCCAAGTACCTTGCTCTTCCTTTTGTCTTTCAATTAATTTATCGACAACTGATTTTGCCGCAGCAACTGCTGCTGTAGTTGGAATTGATTGAGGATCAAGTGCATGTATATTTTTGCCGCTTGGTAAAACACCAGGGTTTCTAATTGGATCTCCTCCTGGTCCTGGTAATACATAATTGCCATCTAAAGCCTTGATGAGGCTATCCATTTCTTTGTCTGCACAGACCTGTTCTAAACAGAAAAGTAAATAATCAAATAACTTGTTTAAATCTTTCTGATTGACTTCTTTAAATCCATTTGAGTTACAGACCCTTAGCCAAGGGGTAGGTAAATTAAGACCAAATATTTTAAGAAAGTCAAACAATTTGGAAAGTAGTGATTTTTCTAAATAAACTCTGCCATCAACAATTTTTAAAGAGTTAACCATTGCAAAAATAGACTCTCTTGCTGTCTTTATAATTTTTTCATTTAACTCTACATATTTGAGTTCACCTTTATTATTACCATTATAAATTTGTTCAATAGTAATACCCATGGATTCAGCAAGCAGTCCAGGAAGAGATCTTAATCCCTCTTGTTCTCTCTCTAAAGATGCAATATTGACTAGAGTTGCAACAGCTTCTTCTGCTGTTGGAGCTTCTCCAATAGTATGAAGACCGCAGGGTAATAATCTACTTTCAATTTCCATCAACTGTTTATAGATATTACCAACAAATAAATCTCTTTCATCTATTGAAAGTTCTTCTACATCTTTTGAAGGGAGCTCTACATCCTTGTCAAGATTACATTGTTTAGAAGTCTCGACTATGGCATTAACTATTTGAATACCCCTACTATTTTCTCTTAGTTGTTGATAAGAACCAACAAGCTCGCTTAGTTCTTTAAGTCCTTTGTATAGTCCTGCATTTTCTGCTGGAGGAGTTAAGTAACTAATGGTTGAAGCGTAGCCTCTTCTTTTAGCAATTGTCGCTTCAGAAGGATTATTAGCAGCATAATAATACAAATTAGGTAAAGATCCAATGAGAGAATCCGGATAGCATGTCTCGCTCATACCCATCTGTTTACCAGGCATAAATTCAAGTGATCCGTGAGTTCCAAAATGAAGAACAGCATCAGCTCCCCAGATTTTTTCTACATAGGTGTAATAAGCGGCAAAACCATGATGAGGACTAGCACTTCTTGAATAAAGTAACCTCATTGGATCACCTTCATATCCGAATGTAGGTTGAACACCAATAAAAACATTTCCAAAATGTTTTCCATAAATAAGCAAATTTTGTCCGTCACTATTTAGGTTTCCAGGAGGTTTACCCCAATTCTCTTCAAGTCTTTGTGAATATGGTGTGAATTCTTCGTATTCTTTTACTGACATCTTATGGGCAATATTTAACTCGGGAGAGCCCTCCATTGCTTCAGGATTATTGATTACTTTTTCCATTAATTCTTTTGAATTACTTGGAAGTTCATCTATTTGATATCCTTTCGATTTCATTTCAAGGAGTACTCTATAAATTGAACCGAAAACATTTAAGTAGGCTGCTGTACCAACATTTCCTTTGTCTGGTGGAAAACTAAATACTGTGATGGCTAATTTTTTTTCCTTTCTTTGCTTAACTCTTAAAGTTGACCATTTTATGGCTCTTTCAGCGATTACATCAACTCGATCTTGTAGCGTATGCGCCTTACCTGTAGCATCATCACGACCTGAGAGAATAATAGGTTCAATAGCACCATCAAGCTCTGGAATTGCAATCTGAAGTGCTACCTGAACTGGGTGTAACCCTAGGTCACTATCTTCCCATTCTTGTGTGGTTTGGAAGACTAATGGAAGTGCAACCATATATGGTCTGTTTAACCTTTTTAGGGCTTCAATAGCTTTAGGATGATCTTGCCTTGCTGGCCCACCTACCAGTGCAAATCCTGTTAGAGATACAACTCCATCTACTATAGGAAGATCTTTATTAGTTGAATCATAATAAAATTCATTAACTGGTTTAGAAAAATCTAGACCTCCACAGAAAATAGGGAGAACTCTCGCACCTCTGTATTCCAATTCTTGAATAACAGCAACGTAATGAGCATCATCTCCTGTAACGATATGACTCCTTTGAAGAACTAAACCTATTGTTGGAGTCTTGTTATCTTTAGGGTTTATATCTTTCCTATTATTTTCCCAATTCTGATATTCTTTAAGACTTTCGAACATGCAAGGGGCAAGAGGATGCCAAATTCCTAGATCTGGAAATGTTTCAGGGTCTTGAATTTTGAATTCTTCTAATTGGTCTTTTATGATCTCTGATATTGCGTACTTTTCAGAAATCATTAACAAGAAGTTTTTTAAATTCTCAGTGGTACCACCTAACCAGTACTGAAAACTCAAAATAAATGTTCTTGCATCTTGAGCTTTTTCTACTGGTAGATATTTAAGTATTGAAGGTAGTGTATTTAATAACTTCAACATTGAATCTTGGAAGCTTGCTCCATCAGATTCCTTTTTCTTTTTTATTAGATCTCCAATAATACTTTTAGATTGACCAAGTTGGGCCATGCTAAATGAACCTAACTTATTTAATCTCATAACCTCTGGCATGGAGGGAAAAACTATTGAGGCTTTAAGTTTGTCTTTAAATGGAGATACTGCAGTAACTACTTTTTGAGCAAGATCTTCAATGAAAATTAGAGAAGCAACAAATATATCTGCATTAGCTATGTCTTTTTTAAAATCGTCAAAATTACTATCATTCCTAAGTTCTTCGATAAGGTAGCCGCTAAGGTCTATACCTATTGGACCATTCATCTTATTAATTGACTTTGCAGCTTCCGTTAAGGAATTTTGGTATTGTGGCTCAAGGACAACATAAACTGCTTTTATTACAACTTTGTGTTTGTTATCCTCAACAGGAGATACTCTGCGATTTGCTGAGCGGACCTGCGTAAACATTGATTTTCTTTAAGTATTTCTACCAGCCTACGAATGAAAAGACGTTATTGTGTGCAATATAAATAGCGTGTAACAACCTTTAAAAAAAAATTTTTTAAAAAAATGATTGAAAATTCTCAAAAACCTATACCAGTACTAGTTTCCGGAGCTTTAGGAAGAATGGGTAGCGAAGTTGTTAATACTGTATTAAATTCTACAGATTGTGAACTTGTTGCTGCAATCGACATAAACGAAAAGAACAATGGCTCAAATATTTCTGAATTATTACATGTTGAAAATTGTGATGTTTTTGTTTCTAACGATTTTGAAGGAACTTTATGTTCTGTTAGTCAAAATTATAGAAATGAAAGAATCAAACCTGTGTTGGTTGATTTTACTCATCCTGATTCTGTATATGAAAATACCAGATCAGCTATTGCATATGGTGTATCACCAGTCGTAGGAACTACAGGTCTAAGCCCTTCGCAAATACATGATTTGTCTGTTTTTGCTCAGAAAGCATCAGTTGGTTGTGCAATAATTCCTAATTTTTCTGTAGGTATGGTTCTTCTTCAGCAGGCGGCATCTGTAGCTGCAAAGTTTTACGACAATATTGAATTAATTGAGATGCATCATAATCAAAAAGCTGATTCTCCTAGTGGGACGTGTATAAAAACTGCAGAAATGATTGAAGAATATCCAAAGAAATTTAATCAGAATTTAGTAAAAGAGTCTGAGTCATTGAAAGGTGTAAGGGGTGGGCTCAGAGATTCAGGAATTAATATACATTCTGTACGATTACCAGGATTACTCGCTCATCAATTAGTAATAATGGGATCTCCAGGTGAAACTTACACAATTAAACATGACACTATAGATAGAAAGGCATATATGCCAGGAGTTTTACAGGCTATAAAAAAAATTGGTAATTATGAAACTTTAGTTTACGGACTTGAAAAATTGATTTTTTAAAATGATAATCCCTATTAATTCAACTCAAATTTCAAAACTTATTCCTGCAGTTGGTACAGGAAGTCAATTTAAGTACGCGTTGGGGAATCCTAGAAAAATTCTTCAAAGAGTAATAGTTTCTTCAATTGGTGGATTTATCTCATTAATTATTAGTTCGACTGGAGATCAAACTAATAATTTCTGGTTATTCCTGTGTGTAGGTTTCTTTTTGTATATCATCTGGGGCCCTATTCTTGAATCAAGTAGAAAAAACTTGCAATTAAGAAAATATAAATTTTTTTCTATATTTGATGGCTATGTATCAGATATCTATAAAACAGAAAAGATTGAAAGTTCAAGAGAACAATCTAATAGGCAAGGTCGATTAGAAGTTATCGAAAACAAAAGGACTTGGTTAGTACTTGAATTAGAAGATGAAGATGGTTATTTGGATAAATTAAGTTTTCCTATGGAAAATAAGCACAGTCAAATTAGGGTGGGTTCGAGTATTAGATGTTTAATAACATCCGATAACCGTAATTTTGATAGAGATTTTTATTTGACCGATGCTTGGCTTCCTGAAGTTAACTTATGGGTTGGTGAGTACCCATATTTGTTAAGACCGGCATTTGAGGAAATTTGCTATA
>CACHVD010000012.1 GCA_902583265.1 uncultured Prochlorococcus sp. | reverse complement strand
TCTGGAATGTCTGCCATCGCAACTTCTGTTGTGAGGAGCATAGCTGCAATAGATACTGAATCTTGAAGAGCTAATCTTATTACTTTGGTGGGATCTAATATTCCTGAATCTTTTAAATCCTCATATTTTCCTGAATTAGCATTGAAGCCTTTGTTAAGTCTTTTAATCTCAGCGACAACTACATCACCATTAAAACCAGCATTTTTTGCTATTTGTTTAGTAGGTTCCAAAAGGGCTTCTTTTACTATATTTATCCCTGTTCTTAAATCATCGGAAGATTTTTGACTTAAATTTAAAAGGTCATTTGATATTTCAATTAAAGTTTGTCCACCTCCAGAAACTACACCCTCATCAATAGCAGCTTTCGTAGCATTAAGGGAATCTTCGATTCTTAACTTTTTGTACTTCATCTCTGTTTCTGTTGCAGCTCCAACTTTGATAAGTGCTACACCTCCAGCTAATTTTGCTATCCTTTCATTGATTTTGTCCTGATCATACTCTGAGTCTGTTATTTCAACTTCTCTCTTTAATTTTTCTACTCGCGCTTTAACCAAATCTTTAGTGTCTTCGAAGGCAACAATTGTAGTTTTGTCCTTCGTGATAGTTATTTTTTTTGCTTTACCTAAATCATTAATCGATACTTTATCTAGTGTCATCGATTTATCTTCGCTAATTAACTTAGCTCCAGTAAGAATAGCAATATCTTCAAGGGCAGCTTTTCTTCTCTCGCCAAATAACGGAGCTCTTACAGAAGCTACATTTAACACTCCACTATTCTTATTTAAAACCAAGGTGGTTAAGGCCTCTCCTTCGATATCTTCAGCAAGAATTAGAAAAGGTGAGCCTGATTTCTGAATTTCTTCAAGTATTGGAACCAGATCAACTAAAGTTGAAATTTTTTGATCAGTTATTAATATTTTAGGGTTTTCAAGTTCACAAACTTGTCTTTCTTGGTCAGTTACGAAATAAGGAGAACTATAGCCTCTATCAAAAGACATTCCTTCAGTTATATCTAGTTCTGTATCTAATGATTGTGATTCTTCGACAGTTATTACACCATCTGAAGTAACAATATCCATTGCCTTCGAAATTATAGATCCAATTTCTTCATCACCTCCAGCACTAACTGTTGCAACTTTTTGGATATCAGAACCACTTAATGAAATACTTTTGGAACTTAATTTTTCTAGAACAAAAGCCAGGCCTACTTCCATACCTTTTTTTAATTCCATAGGACTGGCACCAGAAGCAATATTTTTTAATCCCTCTTGAACCATCTTCTGAGTCAGAATGGTGGCTGTTGTTGTTCCATCTCCTGCACTCTCTTTTGTCTTGGACGCAACTTGTTCTATTAATTTCGCACCCAAATTAGAAATAGGGTTCTCAATCTCAATCTCTTTAGCAACTGTGGACCCATCTCTAACTATATCTGGTGAACCAAATTTTCTATCTATTACTACGTTTTTTGCTTTTGGCCCAATTGTAACCTTTACTGCATTAGCTACGAAATTTACACCTTTTTCTAGCGCTTCTCTTGATTCATTAGAAAAACTTAACTGTTTAGCCATGTTTACTTGAACTTTTCTCTTATTCTAATTTCCCATAGAATCATTTTTAAGGGATATTTAATTAAGTGGGGAAAGCCGAATTTCTTTTAATTAGACGTACAATTTACCTCAAATAAGAGTATCTTTAAATTATGGAAGAAACAAATAATCTTATTTTTACTCTTACCGCAATCCTCGCGATTGCTATGACACTGATATACTTTCCTCTAAGATTTTTCTTGACATTAACTGCTAGAAGTAGAAGGCTAAAACTTTTACAAAAAATTAGAAGGTTAAGAGATGAATTAGGCCAGCCTTATGAAAGTACATAACTAAATACTCATACCTCCATCTATACTGATTGTTTGTCCTGTAATGTAACTTCCTGCATCACTTGAAACTAAGAATGACACTAAGTGTGCAATTTGAGTACAACTTCCTAATTTCCCTAAAGGAATAACTTTTAGAATCTCTTCAGTATTAAGTTTTTCAGTCATCTCTGTTTCTATAAAACCTGGAGCTATTGCATTAACATTTATACCTCTTGAGGCAAATTCTTTAGCGCAAGTTTTAGTAAATCCAATAACTCCAGCTTTGGCTGCAGAATAATTTGCTTGACCAGGATTACCAATTATGCCAACAACAGATGAAATATTTACTATGCTACCACTTCTTTTTTTCATCATAAATTTTGAAGCATATTTTGTACAAAGAAAAACTCCTTTTAAGTTTGTATTTAGTACATCATCCCATTGTTCCGATTTCATCCTCATCAATAGTCCATCTCTAGTAATTCCAGCATTGTTAATGAGGATATCAATGGTTCCATTAATTTTGATTATTTCTTCAAAAGCTGAACTGACAGAATCCTCTTTTGAAACATCAAATTTTAATTTATGAGCTTTACCTCCTGAATTTTTTATTAAATTTACAACTTCTTCAGCTTTTTCATCAGAAGAAGAGTAATTAATAAAAACTTCTGCACCCAATCGGCTTAGTTCTAAAGCAATTTCTTTACCAATTCCTCTGCTAGCTCCAGTGATTAAAGCAATTTTGCCTGATAATGAATCTTTATTGGACATTATTAAATTTTTATAATTTTCAATCGTAGTACTATTTGTGTAAAGATATTGCTTTTATTTATAATTGTCTAGAAAATATTTAAGACCTTCTATTGTGCACTTTTTAATACCAGCTGCAGGGAGCGGTAGCAGAATGAAAGCTGGAAAAAATAAATTACTTATTGATTTAGAGGGAGAGTCTTTGATTTTTTGGACACTTAAATCTGTGTTTTCTGCAAGCTCAACAAATTGGGTTGGAATAATTGGGCAACCGAAAGATAAAAATTTATTATTAAATTCAGCTAAGGATTTTGCCCATAAAGTTCATTGGATTAATGGTGGTGACACCAGACAAGAATCAGTTTTTAATGGCTTAAAAGCGTTACCAAAAGATGCTGAAAAAGTTTTAATACATGATGGTGCTAGATGTCTAATTAATCCTGAATTGATAGACCTTTGTGCCAAGCAATTAGATGAAAATGAAGCTGTAATTTTGGCTACTAAGGTAATCGATACTATAAAGTTTGTTGATAATGAAGGTTTTATTAAAGAAACACCAGACAGAAATTATTTATGGGCAGCGCAAACTCCTCAGGGCTTTTTAGTAGATAGATTAAAAAAAGCTCATAAGATGGCAATTGATAAAAACTGGAAAGTCACAGATGATGCCTCACTATTCGAAATGCTTAATTGGAAAGTGAAGATTATTGAAGGAACTTATTCAAATATAAAAATTACATCCCCTATAGATTTGAAAATAGCAAAACTTTTTGTGAAGAACCTCTAGTTAAAAAGGTGTATCAATACTAAGAATGCCATCATCACCATTTAAGGTGGCTTCGTATCCTAAAGGAATACAAGCATTTCCCGATATGTGGCCTATTGGGAGGTCAAAAAGAATAGGAAAATCAAATTCTTGGAGTCTTTCAAAAATGCAGTTTTTTAGTAAATCTTTCCATTCAGGGTTGCACGTATCATTAGAAAAACTTCCGAATCCTATACCAGCAATTTCATCAATTATTTTAGTCATTCTGAGGTAAGTTAACATGCGATCAATTTTATAAATATCTTCATTAATATCTTCAAAAATTATTATTTTTCCTTTGCAATCTGGAAAGTGATTAGTACCAATTAAAAAAGTAGCAATAGTTAAGTTGGAAACGATAATTTCTCCTTTAGCTTTCCCACCTCTTAAAGGAATTCCTCTTATGTCCTCAACATATCCTTCAAAAAGTAAATTTTTTAATCTCTTAAGACTCCAATCTGGCTCTTTGAAAAGGCCAGTAACCATGGGCCCATGAATAGAACCTATAAATCCTTGAGAATATTTAGATAGTAATAAAGAGCATGTATCTGAGAATCCAAGCATTAAACCATTCTGCCAAGAAGGTTCTTTTTCTAATATTCTTGCTGAACCCCAGCCTCCTTTTGCAAAAATGATTAGATTGCTATTTTGTGCTTTTTCCAGTTCTTCAAATCTTGTTAGATCATCACCTGCAAAATAACCAAATTTTTTGGATAGAGAATTATTTGCATTAATTACCAAGCCCCAGTTTTTTAAGATTTCTATGCCTTTTTGAAAATTTTCGTCTTCATCAATAAAGGAGGCTGGAGCTAAAATATCTATTAGATCACCCTTTTTTAATCTAAAAACCATATTTAGAATCTATGAGGCAATAATAATTCCTAATAAAAGAACTCCTCCATAAATTGATTGGTATTTGAAGTGATTCCCAATATTTTTTATTGATTGCTTTTCCTCAGGAAATACTTTTAGTATATCTCTCTGCATTAAGATTGACGTTGTAAGCCAAATTGGCCAAAAAATAAAATCCATTTGATTTAAAAATCCGCATAATGCGAGAAAACTAGAAGTTAAAAAATAACAAATTTGAATAGTTATTCTTGTATTGTTTTGCAAGTTAATAGCCGAACTATTTATTCCAATTTTGAGATCATATTTTTTATCTGCTAAAGCATAAATCGTGTCAAAGCCAAAAGTCCAAAAAATGGTAGCTAGCCAGCAAAACAATAAAACAATACTATTTAAATTACCTTCATTTGCGGCCCAGGGAATTAAGACAGCAAAACCCCAGCATATAGATAAGATTAATTGAGGATATTTAAACCACCTTTTAGCAGAAGGATAAATTAAGATAATGGGTAAAGCAAAAAAAGCAAGTAAAATGGAGAGGATTCTTCCTGGTTGAGGTAGTGATAAAGTTAAAAAGAAGCTACATAAAATTAAAAAGAAAAGAATTGAATAAGCTGTTTTAAGACTGATTTTATTTGCAGCTAGAGGTCTATTTTTTGTCCTAAAAACTCTTTGATCAATTTTTTTGTCCCAAATATCATTAGCTACGCAGCCTAATCCACTTACTAATAGTCCTCCTAGGATTATTCTTAGCAACATTAAAAATGTTGGGTTAGCATCTGGGGTTAAATATAAACTCCATCCAGCAGGAATAAGTAAGATCATCCTTCCAGTCGGCTTATTCCACCTTAATAACTCAAAAAAAGTACTTAATTTAGTTTGTCGATTTTTATTTTGCATATGACCTATTGTATATTTCATAACTTTAAATAATCTTACTAGGATTAAATGATTTCTATTATTTAATAATCAATCTGGGTATATTTATTAATGGATTTAAGATATCAACATCTTATAAAAAGAAATGATACAGAAACAAGATTTAAGATATTTTCAAGAAAAGCAAATTTTAGTAGCTTCTATAGATATTGGAACTAACTCTACACATCTCTTGGTAGCAGAAATTAATCTAGAATTAAAATCATTTTCAATAAAATTCACTGATAAATCAACCACTCGTCTTGGAGAAAGAGATGAGGAGGGTAATCTTACTGAAGAATCAATTCAAAGAGCATTAGTTACTCTTAAGCGGTTTAAGGAATATTGTAAAAGTAACGGAGTAAAACAAATAGTAACAGCAGCAACAAGTGCAGTTAGGGAAGCTCCAAACGGTCAGGATTTTATTAAAAGAGTTCTTGATGAAACTGATATTCAAGTAGAAATGATAAGTGGTTCTGAGGAAGCCAGATTGATTTACCTTGGTGTTCTTTCTGGTATGGCTTTTGAAGATCAGTCTTTTGTAATCATAGACATTGGAGGTGGATCTACAGAATTAATACTTGCAGATAAAAAAGATGCTATTGCTCTAACAAGTTCGAGAATTGGTGCTGTAAGACTTAAAAATGATTTTTTAAATAAAGAGCCTATAAATTCAGAAAGATCGATTTTTCTAACGACTTTTATTAAAGGATCTTTAGAACCATCTGTTCGAAAAATAAAGCGTAGATCTATGGGAGATAAGCCTTTATCTATGATTGCAACTAGTGGCACTGCAACCTCATTAGGAAATTTGATTTCAGATGATTTGGGAGAATCTAAACCAAAGTTGCATGGTTATAAATTTAAAAGGGAAAATTTACAAAATGTATTGGAAAAATTAATCAAGTTGCCAGTTTCGGAAATCAAGAAAATACCTTCATTAAGTGAGAGAAGAGCAGAAATAATTATTCCAGGTGCATTGATATTAAATACCGCAATGCAGATGTTGAACTTTAATGAATTAATAATAAGTGAGAGGGCGCTTCGAGAGGGTTTGGTTGTAGATTGGATGCTTCGTAAAGGGATAATTAAAAACGAGTTAAATATTCAAAGCAATATTAGAAAAACAACTATAGTTCATCAGGCTAGAAAGTTTGGAGTAGATGATACAAGAGCTAAGAAAGTTATTGATATTGCCTTTCAAATCTATGATCAAACTAAAAATATCTTTTATAGCGATAATGACCCTAAAGCTAAAGAACTTCTTTGGGCAGCTTCTAATCTTTATAATTGTGGGAAATACGTAAATGTTGGTTCATATCACAAACACTCTTGGTACTTAATAAAAAATTGTGAGTTGTTGGGATATTCTGAAGCAGAAACAAATATTATTGCTTCAATTGCTAGATACCATAGAAAGACCCTACCCAAGAAAAGACATGAGTCTTGGCAAAACTTAATATCCAAAGAAGATAAAAAATTAGTTCTAGAAATGTCATTAATTTTGAGACTAGCAGCATCTCTTGATCAAAGACCTGATAAGGTAATCTCCTCAGTTCAAATAAAATTACAGGAAAATATTCTTATATTTGAACTTCTACCTTTTGATAGAAACCATGATCTAATACTTGAAAAATGGAACTTAGGATTATGCCGTAATGTAATAAAAGAACTAAAGAATTTAGATTTAAAAGTTATTTAGTTTTTTTTAAAAAGTTCTTGTTTTGGAGTTTGCTTCTGAGAAGAGTCTGAAAATAAATTGAAAATTAAGGACGATGCGATTAGTCCGAGAAAGCCTGAAATTAAAATAAATATTAGGAACCCTACTGGATTTAGATTCTTAGGTTGTGTAGATTTGTCTTTTTTTTTCGAAACTTCTTCAACTATTTCCTCAATTTTTACTTCTTTCCTCTCTGTCTTGAATTCATTCATTATAAATTCAGTATCAAGTTTTAGTTTCTGTGAAATCCGTCGAACCATTGCTTTGACAAAAACTTTTTCAGGTAGCTTTTCTTCATTACCCTCTTCTATGGCTTCAAGTTGATGAGCTCCGATTTTTAAATTAGAAGCCAATTCTTCAATAGATTGATTTCTACTTAACCTTGCCTCTTTAATAAAATTTCCAATTCTCTTCAAAGAGGAATTTTCTCCTTTATTGTTGTTTCCCGAAACAGATTTTATTTCTTTCAAAGCAAATAAATTTTTACTAATTATAGTAATTAATATTTTTCTATCAACTTTAAGATTACTTATTCCTAAAGAGATGCCTATAAGATGGATTATAAAGATTAGATCTTTTTTGAGAATTACTAATTGCTGGGCTAATTATGTAAATGGTTGTTCTAATTAATTGTTTCTCAATAGAAAATTTTTCCATATCTTTTAATTCTATTAATGATGTCCAACCATCATCCCAAGATACTCTAAATCCAACAATCACTTTAGTCTCTGGAGGGTAAAACTCTAGTAGAGCTTCTTGAGACCTTTTCACATGCCTAGCACTTAGATATAGACATATAGAGGAATTGTGTTTCGCAAGATCTTTCAGAGATTCTTTTTCGGGCATCCCTGTTCGCCCTCCTGCTCTAGTTAAAATTATTGTTTGCGTTATGTCAGGTATAGTTAACTCGGCTTCATGATATGCTGCAGCGACTTGAAAAGCACTTACACCAGGAACGACCTCGATTTTAATTTTTTCGTTTTTTAAAATTTCGATTTGCTCTCTAATTGCTCCAAAAAGGCAAGGGTCTCCATCATGCAACCTTATAACAGTTTTCCCTGTCTGAAATTTTTCTATCATAATTTGGGTGATTTGCTCTAAGTTGAGCGAACTCGTTTTTATTTTTTCAGAACCTTCTTTAGCAAAATCTAAAATCTTTTCAGGTATAAGAGAATCAGTCCAAATAATGACATCTGCAATTTTTATCTTTTTTAATGCTTTTAAAGTTAATAATTCTGGATCGCCTGGACCAACACCAATAAAGGATATTTTATTATCCATTCTTTCTATTTTTCCCGCTGTATGTTCTCAATCTTAAAAAAAATATTCCAATTAATCCAGAAGAAAATAGAAAAATACTTATAAATTGAGCCATTTTTATACCGCCATCACAGAAAGGTGGAAGTCCACCAATGCATAGTGGGTCAGTTCTTAAACCTTCAATCCAGAATCTTCCAAAACTATAACTAATTAAATATAAACAGCTTATAAAGCCAGGCCTAAAAAAATCTGTTTTATTTTGTTTATTAAAGATAATAATAAGGACTATGAAAATTAAAAGATTCCACAGTGACTCATAGAGAAATGTAGGATGAAAAAATTCATAATCAAGAAATTCTAAAGGCCTATTTTGGATAGGTATAAATAATTTCCAAGGCAAATTTGTGGGAACTCCAAAAGCTTCATTATTGAAAAAATTTCCCCACCTTCCTATAGATTGTCCAAGAATAATTGAGGGTATTAAAATATCTAAAAAAATTTTTAAATGAATTTTTTTTGATTTACAGAAATAGATAATAGATAATAATCCTCCAATTAGACCTCCATGGATTGCTATGCCTCCTTCCCAAACTGCCAGAAAAGAGGGTATTTGAATGGTGTTATTAAATAGCTCTAGAGAAGTGAAAAAGTTCTCCCCTATATATCGTCTCCACTCAAAAATTACGTAATAAGTTCTAGCTCCAATTATTGAAGAGATTATTAATGATGGAAGTATTTCACTAATATACTCTGGGTTAATATTCCTTGACTTTGCAAGTTTTTTAGATATAAATAGGCCTATTAAAACTGAAACCGAAATAAGCAATCCATACCATCTGATAGTTAGAAATCCTAAATTTAAAAAAGTTTCTCCTGGAGATTGTATAAAAGCTTGAAATATAAGCATTTAAAGAAAGTTAGATACCCTCAGCTGCTTGCACTTTTTCTACTTGTTTTTTCTTTAATACTAAAAGTATTTGTGTTAATCCTACACCAATAAAGAATGCAATCAATCCAATTACTCTATAAGGGCTCTGAAGTACAACCTCAGCATCCAATTGTCCAAATCCGCCAACATTGGGATCATTAGTAAGAGGGTCACCTGCATTAATTTTGTCTTGTGCTTTAACGATAATTTGAAGACCAACAGGAACTGCTTCAGTAGTTATCTCACCATTGTCTTTTTGAATATTGACCTTATAGCTACCATCTTCAATTGTGTCTATTGAATTTATAGTTCCTGAGCTGGAAGAAGTGAAAACTACATTATTGCTTTTGTCTCCAGTTGGGTATACCTGACCTCTACCTCTATTGCCTCCGATATGTAAAGAGTATTTTCCATAGTGATATTCTTTATTAGTGGATGGATCAGGGGAAAGTACAGGAAAAACTATTTCTTTATTTGTATCCCCGGGTAAAGGTCCGACAATGATGATATTATCTTTCTCCTCACTGTAATTAGTGAAATACACTCCTTCTGTCTCCTCTTTAATTTCGTCGGTCCATCTTTCTTGTGGAGCAAGTTTAAAGCCATCAGGCAGCATTACAACAGCACCAACTTGTAATGGAACTTCAGAACCATCAGCCCCAATCTCTTTTAAGTCATTTTTGTAGGGTATTTTGACTACAGCTTTGAAAACACTGTCTGCACCAACAGATTGTGGAACCTCTGCGATTGTAGGCATCTGAGCTAGATGACAATTTGCACAGACTATCTTTCCTGTAGCTTCTCTTGGGGATTCATAGTTTTGCTGAGCCCAAAATGGATAAGCAAAAGTGATCTTTGGATAAAATACAATGCTCGAAATGAAAAGCAGAGTACAGATAAATAAACTTGTTTTTTTCATGATTTGATTTTTAAGACCTTTCATTTTTTTATGCCCACCATGGATTTTCATTAGTTCTAAAGTCAGTTTCTGACCATTGTTTGACTAGTACAGCATCATCTTCAATATCGACATGAGCTAGCGCTAAAGATAAAGGAGCAGGTCCTCTGACTACCTTCCCATTTGTATCGTACTGACTGCCATGACAAGGACATATAAATTTATTAGCACCACTATCCCAAGGGACAACGCAACCCAAATGAGTACAAATTGCATTTAAACCAAATTCTCCTATTTCCCCACTCTCATCAACTATCAAATAAGTTGGATCTCCTTTGAGACCTTGAACTAGACTTCTGTCTCCTGCTTGATGGGTAGCTAACCAACCTGTCTTAGTTATTGGATTCCCTAATTCATCTTTAGCAGAAGTTCCACCACCACCACCACCTGCTCTTAAAGGCATGAAATAATTTGCTACTGGGTAAAGGGCTCCTAACGCCACACCAGTTGCAGTACCAAATGTAAGAAGATTCATAAATTGCCTTCGACCCATTGAAGGGACATCATTGGAACTTAATTGAGTCATTCGCTACTTGGTTCTGTTATTTATTAGTTATTATGGTGCAAATTGTTCAATTTCTGTTGCAAATAGATAGGACTTTTAATAATTTAAAGTAAAAGTTTAGGAAGTCTTAATTAATTAATTTAAATGAACCCATTACTAGTAGATGAAGTTATCCATTATTTGATTCATCGCTGGGGGAAAAAATATGATTTTAGACTCTTTAGGAGAGGGGAATTTTTGTATTTTCAAATGATGTGGGGATTTCTTGGACAGGAATCATTTCCATTAAGTGAAGATGAATATAAAAAATCTATAGCTGATAAAATCGAGATTTTAAATAGATGTGGATATTCAGAAGAAGTAAGGGAATGGCTAAAGAAAGTCAATGCCAAGCCAAGGTTAGGTAGAGCTGTTAGTTTGCAATTAAATCTTAATGAGAAGATGAAAGAGTTTTTGACTTAAGATTTTCTGATAAGTAAGTTAATCCAGTACCCACAAAAAATAAAAACACAATTGATATGGATAACAATGACATCGTCAATGGGTCTGTTGAAGGGGTAATCACTGCAGATAAGATTGCGGAGGAGATTACAACTATCTTCCAATTCGAAATCATTTTTTCTGTTGTAATTATTCCAAGAGAACCAAGAATAAATTGTAATACTGGCAATTGAAAAGCTACTGCAGTGCTAGACATTAATAAGAGAACAAAATCAAAATATCTTTCTATTGACCATGTTGGTTCAACAATATCAGCACCGAAAGTAATAAAGAAATTTATTGCTGCAGGGACTAATATCCACCATGAAAAAATTAATCCTAAAAAAAACAGAAGACCCGAACCAAAAACTGCGGGCAAGATAAGGCTTTTTTCTTGTTTTGTTAAACCAGGAGAAATGAATAATATTATTTGATAAAAAATATAAGGCATAGAAACAATCAATCCGCTGTAACCTGCAACTTTAATAGCGACAAATAAAAACTCTCCAGGAGCAAGTTGTAGCAAATGAATATCACCAGCTGGAATTTCTAAAAAAGATATTAATGGCTTTATGATTAGAAAACTTAAGAATATTGAAATAAGTATTGAGTAAATTGAGTTTAGTATCCTTTGGCGAAGTTCTTCTAAATGATCACTAAAAGTCATCGAATCTGATAATTTATTTTCACTTTGACCTTTACCTTTCATTATTATTTGATAGACATTTTGTAAGAAAAAGGTTGAAAATTACTATTGCCAAAGTCCAATTTATTTTTCGATAAATTTAACTATTTGCTTAATTTAGGATTAGTTGGATCTGGTAATAAGAAGGGAGGGGCATCATTTAGGGATGATTCACCATAAGTTTCATATTCTCTATATCCAGCCATTTTCCCATTTGTTTTCATTAAAGCGCTTACGAAGGCAAGTAGTAAGAAAACAGTAGGAGCTCCAATTATTAATGCAGCACCAAATAGATATCCAACAATAAATTCTGGAAAACTATGATTTCCTAAAAATTCATGAGAGCCCAAAAGAAAATCAATCATATAGATTTAAAAATTTTCTTTATTATAAACTAAATTAATGTTTTAAGATTTTTTTTAATGTAATCTTCTCCTCTTGTAGGATTTCCCCAAATAATTTCTCCATTTTTAAAGGAAACGCAACCCGGTCCCCCTTTTTTAATTTTTTGCAAATCTCTAATCTTTACTAAATTAATTGGAACTTTAATGTTTCTTTTTGCTTTGCTAAATAAAGCTGCTAAATCTGCAGCTATTTGAAGATCTTGTTCAGAGGCTACTTGAGATGAAGACTTCAAAACCACATGACTGCCCGGTGATTCCTGTGCATGAAACCATAAATCGCCTTTTTTTGAGAACTTAAAACTTATTAAGTCATTTTGCCTCATATTTCTCCCTACCTGAAGCTTTAATCCTGTAGGAGTGTCAACTTGAATCGGTAAAGATTCTATCTCAGATGTATTTTTGTTGTCTTCTCTTTTCTTCTTGATATTGATATTAAACTCGTTACAAATTTCATCCATAATTTCTTCTAGTAGTTTGATTCTCATGAAAAGTTTTTCATTATTTAAAGAATTTAGATTATCTACGAGCGTAGTAAATTCATCTAATCGTTCTATATTTGTTTTGTAAATACTTAATCTTTCTTTTATCAATTCTCTAGATCTCTTTAGTTTTTTTGACTTTTTATATAGTTTTTGCCCTTTTATAATATCCCGTTTTTTAATTTCATTTGAAGAGAATATATTGTCAGCTTTTTCTTTAAATTCCCTGTAGTTTTCTGATTTTTTCAGAAGATCATATTGAATATTCAAATTCTTTTTCTCATTATTAGTCTGCTTAAAAATTATCCCTTCAATTTTCTTTTCTAATAATTCAAGTTTTTTTTGTTTGAGATGATAATCATAATAATTTTCTAATCTGGTGCATAAATCTATTTTATTTTCGTGATTAATTTCTTGATCAAACCAAACGCAATAAAAATCTTTATTAAATATGGAAAAGTTAAAGTTATTTTTTTTAAACCTATTTATCCATATCTTCCAACTTTTAAATATCTCTGTTAAGTCCGCATCGCTAATGAAATCTATATTTTTTTCCATTATTTCCGAGTTGCTAGTTTTGCTAATAACTTCTAATTGTTTTGTAAGGATAGGACTAACTCCTTGATATGTATTTAATAAACAGTATTTCAAAGACTCAGGTACTAATGAAATTGAGTCTTTCCATGATTGAAAAGACTCATCTTCTCTAGGTTGTTTTTTGAGATTGACTGGAGGGCCAGAATAAATTGATCCCGTTGAAATTGTTCTAAAACTAGATTGACTTGATTTAATTTGTTTACCAACTGCAATTATTTTATGTCTATTATCCAAATAAAAAATATTACTGTGTTTTCCCATTAATTCAAAAATTAAATACTTATTAATTTCATCTCCAGGTTTTTTTGCAAAACTAAATTTTATAACTCTCTCGAAATCATCTTGATCAATCGAAATTAAAGCCATATACTTTAATCCATATCTTATTTGTTTAGAAAGTGTGCTTTCTCTCCCAATCTTTTCTGGCTTATTTATCTTTAGTATTCTAGGAGAGTCTCCATTCCATGAAACTTCTAACCATGTTTGAGAATCAACTCCTCTGAAGCATAATTGAATTGTATTAGGCTCTGGTTGTTGGGCAGTTTCAAACTTTGTAGGTAGGATGTTCTTTCTCAAATAATGCAAGACTGATCTGATAGATGTAATATCCATTATCTGTGGAACACCTTTTTGCATTATTCCCTTTTAATTCACAAGATGTTTATTTTACTGTAAAAAATTTAATATGAAAAATCAAAAAAAACTAATTATCCTTACTGGACCCAGCGGGGTGGGTAAAGGAACAGTTATTAAAGAAATATTAGGTAAAGAAAAAAATTTTTGGCTTTCAATATCTGCAACTACTAGAGAACCTAGGGAGGGAGAGAAGGACGGAGAAAATTACTACTTTTTAAATCAAGATAAGTTTAAAGAAATGATTGAACAAAACCTGTTCCTTGAATGGGCAAAATTTGCTGGAAATTACTATGGCACTCCCTTATCTTCTGTCAATGAGAAAATTAAAAAGGGATTTACCGTACTACTTGAAATTGAAGTAGAGGGTGCAAGGCAAATAAAGAATAAGTTTCCTAATTCATTGTCAATATTTTTACTTCCTCCGGATAAAGAAGAGTTAGAGAGAAGAATAAGAAATAGAGGAACAGAAAAAGAAGAGGCAATTAAAAAAAGACTCTCAAGGGCTAATTATGAGATTTCAGTATCAAATGAATTTAATTTTGCATTAACAAATAACAATGTTGATGAAACAGCAAAAAAAATAATCAAGTTAATAAAAACTTGATTATTTTTTTTTATCAGCTCATTGGATGGAATAATAAATCTGGGAAAAACCTATTAAATTCAATAATTATTCCAGCTGTAAGGCTTAGCCAAATCGCTGCTACCACTGGGGCAGATCTGACAAATTTTGTGTTGAGAATTTTGAACATTTGTTTTATGAAAATTTTTTAAGGATGTTTAGCGAGGACCATTAAGTGTAATATTATTATCTTTCTCTCTTAAATCTCCATTCCTACCTTGTTTATTGGCAAGAAGAGGCCATTGGGCTCCTTTTATAAGACATTTTCTGGCTAAGTCTAGGTCAATAATGATCTCTAAATCTGCTGGATTCTTAGTCTTTTTTGATTCAATAAGATACTCTCTTCCTGACCAACCTATAATTCCAGCAATGTAAATAAACAATACTCCGGGAATAAGTAAATCTCCTTCATGTCCTCTATTTAAAAGGGCTCCCCATGGCTCAAGAGGAGGTCCAATTATTAAATGTGGGAGACCATCATCTCCGCATGATGCTTTTCCATATCTTTCAAATCTTGCGATATCTTTTTGAGTAGTTGCAGAATTTGCTCTCTCAATGAATTTAGGATTTTCAGAGCATTTTGTGAGAGCTGAAGCTATATATTCTGTGCTAGCTCTATCAGCGTTTAAGGCAGGCCCATTTGCAGCTAGAGCAAATGGAGTAATTCCGAGAAACAGAAAAACTGAGGTTATGATTGAAAAAAAGAATTTCATAAGTTGCAATCTTTAATTCCTTATAGTGTGTTAAGTAAGAAATTAATATTAAAATAGAACAAGTTGAATCAAAAATGCATAAAGTTTTAGCTATTGAAACAAGTTGTGATGAGACATCTGTCTCAATAGTCTCTAATATTGACGATACTTTCAGAATACATTCAAATATAATTGCCTCTCAAATTGAAGACCATTCTAAATGGGGAGGAGTTGTGCCTGAACTTGCAGCTAGAAAGCATTTAGAGTTATTACCTTTTGTTTTAGATAAGGCTTTAGAAGAATCAAAAATCAAAATTGAGGAAGTTGATTATATTGCATCAACCGTAGCTCCTGGATTAGTTGGTTGTTTACGAGTTGGTTCTATAACTGCAAGATCACTTTGCATGTTACATTCAAAACCATTTTTGGGAATTCATCATTTGGAGGGGCACTTATCTTCAATTCTATTTTCAGAAAACTATCCAAAGAAATCTTTTCTCACATTACTTGTTAGCGGCGGGCATACTGAATTGATAAAGGTTGATGATAGAAGGGTAATGCGAAGACTTGGGAAAAGTTTTGATGATGCTGCTGGAGAAGCCTTTGATAAAGTTGGCAGACTATTGGGTCTTAGTTATCCAGGAGGACCGGCAATGGAAAAGATTGCTAAAAATGGGGACCCAATGAAATTTAATTTCCCAAAATGTAGGATTTCTGATAAAAAAGGTGGATTTCTTAAATATGATTTCTCTTTTAGTGGTCTAAAAACTGCCGTATTAAGATTAGTTGAGAGAATAAATTTGGAGGGGAAGACTGTTCCAATTCCTGATATTGCTGCAAGTTTTGAGAGAGTAGTAGCAGAGGTCTTGGTAGAGAGAACAATAAAATGCGCAGAAGATCATAGCTTGGATAATATTGTTGTGGTTGGGGGAGTGGCTGCTAACAATACATTAAGAAAAATGATGATTGGTGAAGCTAGTAAAAAATCTATTAAAGTTCATTTAGCTCCTCTTAATCTTTGTACAGATAATGCTGCAATGATTGGAGCAGCAGCCTTGTTCAGGACTAAATTTAAGGATCATTTAAGTTCCCTTAAATTAGGTGTGGCAGGAAGACTATCAATTGAACAAGCAAATACTCTTTATGAAGAAAACCCTCCTTTCTAACTTCAATGAACAAACAACCTAAAATCGAGATTAAAGAGACAAAAAACTTCGTCGATAAAAAAGAACTGAATTTGTGGAAAAGAGGTTTTACCCCTCAAGCTGAAATATGGAATGGAAGGATGGCAACTGTTGGTATAGGAATTATTTTTATAATTATTGCTTTAATAAGCCAGTTTTCTAAATAAGAATAAAATTCATTTTCTTAAAAGTATTTTTGAAAGATTTATTAAAATTTACTATTGTTCAGCTTATTAATTAAATTAAAAAGTATTGTATTTAATGGACTTGCGATAATATTATTGATTTAATCAAAATAACTAATATTTTAATTATTTATAAGTTTATATGACGCCTGAAAGGCTTGGATTACTTTGGGGGATAACTGTATTTGCAGGTGCTTGCGCTCGATTATTTTCTTCTTTTACAGGATTCCCAAGTGTTGTTATTTTATTGCTTTCTGGGCTATTCATCGGAAGATCAGGATTAGGACTTGTTGAGCCTTTAGATCTCGGGCAAGGGCTTGAAACTATCGTAGGGCTTTTAGTCTGTTTGGTTCTATTTGAAGGGGGATTAAATTTAAAACTGCCTGAGGGGAATATAAGAAATACTGTTTTGAAAATTTCATTGGTAAGACTTTTTATTTCATTATCCGCTGGAATTTTTATTGCTCATTGGCTGGCTGGCCTCTCATGGCAAGTCGCAGGAATATATAGTGCCATAATTTTAGCTACTGGACCAACAGTTGTCTCTCCATTAGTGGAACAAATAAAATTAGCTTCCCCACTCTCGGAAGTTTTAAAAGCTGAGGGGCTGTTGCTTGAACCAATTGGTGCAGTACTAGCATTACTGCTTTTAGAACTGACTTTAGGAGACCTTCGTGGGCTTAACGATGTATTTATAGCATTAATGCAAAGATTAGGAGGAGGAGTTTTAATCGGATTAAGTGCAGGATGGTTATTATCAGAAATTTTAAAAAAAATAAAAAATGAAGCCTCAATTGGTATAGAGCTTCAAGTTACCCTAGGATTTATTTTCCTTGTGTATGGAATTTGCGAATATTTTTTACCAGAATCAGGCTTGCCTGCCTCTGTTGCGGCAGGTTTTATTGTAGGCAAAAGAGAAGTTATAGATAAGGAGAGATTGGATAATTTAATAGGTGAACTAGCTCAATTAGCAATAACAGTTCTCTTCCCTCTTTTGGCCGCTGACGTTTCTTGGGGTGAATTAAGTCCGCTTGGCTGGGGAGGGGTTGTTTGTGTTTTTATATTAATGGTGATTGTTCGCCCTATTTCTATCTGGATAGCAACAATGGGGAAAGAATTGAACTTAAAAGAAAAAATATTTTTAGCATGGTTAGCACCAAGAGGAATTGTTACTGCAGCGGTAGCTTCTCTTTTTTCTATCAGATTAGAGCAGGCTGGAATCCTTGGGGCTGGCCGTCTTCAAGGTTTAGTTTTTCTTACTATATTGATGACAGTAGGAATACAAGGTCTTTCAGCTAAACCTTTGGCAAATAGACTTGAATTAGGCCATAAAAATAATTTAGATTGATTTAAGGCATCTTTCAATTCGAGCTCTATCTGTTTTACTCTCTGCGAAAAGCTCCCAACTTTGAATTAAATCTGGCCCACTTAGAGATCCAAAAAAGGCTACTCTTAATGATTTCATTAATATCCCTTTTTTAACATTATGCATTTTTGAGATTTCGCTTATTATTTCTTTGGCTTTCTCTTTATTTAGTTTTATAGTGTTTTGCTCAATTAGATAATCTAAGATTAGTTTTAGAGACCCTTTGCTTTCCTTGTTTTCTAAAAAATCTTGACCTTCTTTTTGTATTTTAGGTATTAAGAAAAATGGTTTTGATTGATCAATTGAATCTTTTAAAAGAGTCAAAGAGTCTCTAAGCAAAATTGCTAATTTATAAGCCCATTCTTGAGATGGCGGCACCCAACCATTATCATCCCAGTATTTCATCATGATCTCAGTTAACTTTATCGATCCCATATTTTTTATATATTGAGAATTAATCCAGTTAAGTTTTTCCCAACTGAATTTAGCTCCAGCTTTATTTATGTCTGATAATTCAAAAATTTCAGATATTTCTTCAAGAGAAAGTATTTCTTTGTCGGCAGATTTTGGAGCCCAACCTAAAAAGGCCATATAGTTTGCTAACGCTTCAGGTAAATATCCCATATTTCTAAATTCGTCGATTGAAGTAACGCAATCCCTCTTGGATAATTTTTTCCCTTTGCTATTAAGTATTAGAGGTGTATGGGAAAAAGTGGGTAGTTTGAAATCTAACGCATTATAAATCAATATTTGTTTTGCAGTATTAGAGATATGGTCTTCACCCCTTACTACATGAGTTATATTCATGAAATTATCATCAACCACAACAGCAAGATTATATAAAGGATCTCCAATCTCATATCCTTTAGCCCTTCTTGATAAAACTAAATCACCACCTAAGTCCTTCCCTTGCCAATTTATTTCACCTCTTATCTGATCTATCCATTTGATTTGTATTTCTTCGTCAATCTTGAATCTTATTACAGAGGACCTTCCTTGGGATATGAACTTTTCAATTTTTTCTTCAGAAAGATTTCTGTGTCTATTATCATGCTTGGGGGGTAATCCTTTCTTTTTTTGTTCTTCTCTTAGTTCATGAATCTCATCTTCTGTAGTGAAACATCTATATGCAGCTCCATTCTTCAATAGTTTTTCGATGTATTTTTTGTGAATCGAAATTCGGTCACTTTGCTTTACAGGTTCTTCATCCCATTTAAGTCCAAGCCAATTTAAGCCTTCTAAAATATTTTTTGTGTATTCAGATTTAGATCGGAGAAAATCTGTATCTTCAATTCTAATAAGAAATTTCCCACTTATTTTTTGCGCATATAACCAGTTGAACAATGCAGTGCGAGCAGTACCAATATGAAATAAACCAGTTGGACTTGGAGCTAATCTTAATCGTTTTTCCAAATTAGTTTTAGAAAAAACGGGACCGACGGGATTCGAACCCGCAACTTCCGCCGTGACAGGGCGGTGCTCTAACCAGTTGAACTACGGTCCCATAGTTTTAGTTCTAAAGTTTTTTTAGAACTCTATTCTTAAAATTATCAGATCATAGTATTTAATTAATGTTGTTGTAATAAAAAAAATTTATTAATTTAAGGATTTGAAGAAAAAGCAAGTTTTAGAGCTGCCAAATATAGAGAAGTATCTATTTTTGAGGTCTAAAACCAGCAGGTTCTATCAATCTAACTTGGTTTCCTCTGGCTGTAAATTCTCTGCCTTGGTCACTCTGTACTACAACTCTTCCACCAGATTTAACTCTGATGACTCTTGCACGAACCCATCCTAAAGCTGCTGATTCGAGGACTTTAACTACGTCCCCAGGTTGAAGGTCTAACTCCATTTTTTGAAAAAATGATTTACATAATGTTGATCAAACGCGCCGTGGAGGACTTGAACCCCCGACATCAGGTTTTGGAGACCTGCGTTCTACCAACTGAACTAACGGCGCATTTGGATAATTATAAGCGCCTTTGTGACCAATAACGTTGTAAGTTTACAACTTTAACGATCAAAGCGTTGTTTTACGCGAGTAGCTTTTCCTACTCTATCCCTTAGATAGAATAACTTAGCTCTCCTTACTTTACCTCTACGTTCAACTTTTAGAGAGGCAACTTGTGGACTATGTAGCATAAATACTCTTTCAACACCTATGCCTTGGAAAATTCTTCTAACTGTAATAGTCTCGTTAAGACCTCCATGTCTTTTTGCTATGACAACACCTTCATAAGGTTGCACTCTTTCTTTGTTGCCCTCTGTAATTTTCACCCCAACTTTAACCGTGTCCCCAACGTAAATTTCAGGCAATTCTTCTTTTAATTGTTCATTTTCAAACTCCTCAATAAGGTTCGAAACACTAATAGTTTTTTTTGTTTCAGAAACCAAGTTTTCTTCTTTTGGCTCAACTGACACATCAATTGACTCATCAGTTTTGATAGTGGTTTCTAATTCATTTTCTTGTTTCTCTTTGGCCATTTTGGTCTTTTTATCCTACAAGTGTTAATCTTAACCTTTTGACTCGCCTTTAGTAACCTTTTTGGTAAATGAAATTGTTTTTGAAAACATTTGGAACCCTGTTATAAGCATCCATAAAACACCAAGGGAATTCAATAAAACATAAATAAATTCTCCATTATCTCCAAGCCATTCGCCCTCATGGAGCGACATTAACCAATGAACTTGGTCTCTAGAGTAACCTAATAAATCTTTTAAAACCCTGTAGAGAAGACCGGTGATTGAAGATATAAATAATGGAAGAAATACCCATGGCGCCAAAGCCTTATGAAATTGCCTAGAATTAGATAAAAATTTCATTCCTGTTTCCCATTGTTATTGATAGATTTAAGATAGCCAAATCCATAATGGCTATTTTGATGATATTTATCTACTCCTATTATTTATTCCAATGAAACATTTTGCAGATCTTTTATTAAATAAAAATAATTCCAAAACTAATGATCAAGTTCCTTTTATTCAGAGGAGAAGGGGAATTGAAATAAAGTCTGCTCGTGAAATAAATTTGATGAAAAAATCTAGCAGGATAGTCGCAACAGTTTTGAGGGAAATTAATGACTTAATTAAACCTGGAATGAGCACAAAAGATTTAGATGATTTCGCAGAAAAGAGGATAAGAAGTTTCGGAGCCGTGCCAAGTTTTAAGGGCTATCATGGTTTCCCTTCTAGTATTTGTTCAAGTATTAATAATGAGGTTGTCCATGGAATACCAAATAAAAATAAAATAATTAAAAATGGTGACTTAGTTAAGATTGATACAGGCGCATTTTTAGATGGCTTTCATGGAGATAGTTGTATATCAATTTGTGTAGGAGAAGTAAGTTCTAAGGCTCAAAATCTTTGTGAAATAGCACATAAAGCATTGTATGCTGGCCTTTCGAAAATAAAGGCAGGAAACACACTTCTAGATGTGGCTGGGGAAATTGAAGATATTGTCAAAAAAAATGGGTTTAGTGTAGTTGAAGATTATACAGGCCATGGAGTTGGAAGAAATCTTCATGAAGAACCCTCTGTATTTAATTTTCGAACAAATGAGTTGCCCAACGTAGTACTTCGAGAAGGAATGACATTGGCTGTGGAACCAATTGTTAACGAAGGAACTAAATTTTGTAAAACATTAAATGACAGATGGACAGTCATAACAAAGGACGGAAAATTATCGGCGCAGTGGGAACATACAATAGTTGTCTTAAAAGACGGTATTGAAATATTGACAGACAGAGATTTCTAGGTTCTAAGATTTGTATTTATAAATAATTTTGCAATACAAAAAATTAAAAAATTCTTTTAATGGGAAAAGTAGGTAGCTTAAAGGATTTGGACTTATTATTATTAGATAATTTTTTGAATTAGCCATATCATAAATCTTCTTAGAAACAAATTTTGGATTCATAATTCCAATAGGATTAAGTTCTGATTTAAA
>CACHVD010000011.1 GCA_902583265.1 uncultured Prochlorococcus sp. | reverse complement strand
TCTGGCATCAAATACAGATTTAATACCAACCTATAAAGATGATATTAATGATGTTGCGAAACATTTTGTAGAGTTTGGTCACTCAGGAGGAAGAAATATTAATTCTTTTGACGCCTCTAAATATATTTCTAATTATAGTGACCTGCAAACAGCATATGGATCTGATTTGAGTGGGGCAACAGAACACTATGTAGTTTTTGGATTTAATGAAGGAAGAGTTTTTAAATAGAGTTAGGTTCTTTCTCTATATATAAATTTGGGTTTTCCGAACGGTCGAGACTTTTTCAAGTGTATAGATCTGCAAGTGGTTGATTACTTAACGAATTTTCTGGTTTAAAAATTAACTTTTTACATGTAACTTTCTTCAACTATCTGAAACTTTAGAAGCTAATTTTATTTGTGGTTGGAATACCCCCGAAGAACAAAATAAAACCCTATTTTTTAAAATTGATATTCTCTTAACTCTTACGCAAAAACTTGTTTTAATCATAAATACAAAGATAAATATTTTTAGTGAAAATGAAGTCGATAGGTATTTTATTTGGAGTGGAAATAAAAATTATTACTCATATCAATTTTTTTAATTTTATTTTCAAACTTTTTTTAAGTTTTACTTACCAACAATATTTTTTTCGAGAGCAAATAACCTATTTTGCATAAATTGATTGATATTATTCTTAGTAATGAGATAAGCAATGCGGATAAAAACCATCTTATAATTTAGAAAATTTATAATTCAGCATGTCACTATCCGCATACAGGATGCACAGAATATATCTTGCGGCAACAATGAATTATGATCTGGGTTCTGATGATCCAGATGAGTTAGCCTACTACAACAAAATTAGAAAAGAGATAGATGAGATGAAAAAAGATCCAATTAAAAAAGGAATACCTCTTAATTGGAATAAACCCAAAGAAATGGATAAATGAATCTAAATACTTTTTTATTAATTGATGGGAGTCTTATGCTTGTTGGTCTGCCCTTATTGATGATTTTTAAAGGGAAAAAAACAAATCGAAATCATCCCTGATTTTAACCATATTCAAATTTAATTGGTGATCCTTTATCCGTATAAGGGGGTTCCTCAAACCGTACATATTTATTAGTCGGATACCTTGCCTGACTAGTTAGAACATAATTGTAGTCGTCATGAGCAAATGTCTACCAAATCCACTCTAAAAGAAGATCATCAATCTGAGATTGAAGAAAGTTCAGAAGAAGAACTTCTTGAGGAAGAAATCAGGAATCAGCAAACATTGGATAGCTTTGTTAAATCTGATAAAAACTGGAGCTGATCAAAACTTATTTATTAGGAGAAAGTTATGAACTTAAAAAGATCACCATTCTCAATCTTGAATAAAGAGAGTAGAGAAATTGACTATATCAAAGGAGTTTACAAGAGAAAAATTCAAGCTGAAATTGAATCCTATAAAGATCCCGAAGATGAAGATAAGAGAGATACAATCCAAGCTCAAGATATATTGATGCTTGATAGGATCTCAATTTAGTTATTCTTTTTTTTCTTCTTCTTATCCTTTTTTTTCTTCTTTACCTTTTCATAAACCTCATCAGCCTTCTTTTCAATATTATCCAGCTTATTTGATAGTTCCTCTAAAGTTTCTGCTTTTCCTTGTTTAATTACGGTATTTTTTAGTTCAATAATTTCAACAGGCTCTTCTTTAACTAAGGTATCTTTTATCTCCTCAGTTTTAATTCCAAACTTACCTTTTATAAAATTGGCTATAAAAATAAGAACAGGTACATGGGCTAAACCACCTATTACTATTCTTGTTTCTGAATAAGCCATTTACATAGTTAAAAGTTCTGAGATATTTAAGCATAAATTTAATTTTTACATTCGTTTTATTAAGCCAATAAATATTAGTAATCATTTCTTGATTCGTAGATCAAAAATCTTGCTATTAATTGAGTAGAGACTTTTTTATCAAATGCCATTAGACGTATTTCTAATGAACATGTGTGTTGTAGTTATCGCTCTGCTTATCAGAAGAGAAATTAAACTTAAGAAGGCTAGATAGATTATGAAGACACAAATTTTAAAAGAGCAATACATTCCAAATATTCATGCAATTACCCTTTTACTATTGCTTCTTTTATGTCTGTGGTTACCTCTAGCACTCAGATTCCTATTAATAATTTAGTCGAACTAGTTAGTTAATACCCTGATCCTTAAACTCTGCTATAACCAAATTTTGTATTAAAGATCTTATATGGAACTCCTGTTCCGTTCATGGCTTCAATAACTTTATCTCCCACAGTTCCGTAAAATTCAACAGAAAGATCAGACCCCAGTTCAGCATGAGCCTCAAGATAAACACCTAATGCTGGATTAGCTAAATGAGCTAGTAAAGCATTATCATTTTTATAAACTTCTGACCATACGAAACGAAGAGGATCATCAGGGTCTTGATCAAAAGTATGATGGAGCATTCCTGGTTCGTCAGCTTCAACAGCTTTATCTGTCTTAGCTGCAATTTCTAAGTATTCTGCAACCTTATCTTCCTTAACTTTAAGTTTTGCAAGAAGCATAAATGGAGTGTCTGATCCAAAACTAGACATAAAAAAAAAAGACTCTTGCGAGCCTGAGTGATGGGGATTTCCATCATGACAAATTAATTAGAAACAAACAACTCCACCAATAGTAAATTTTTATTACTTACAAACACTATATGTAGTGCTAGGATTTTAAAAAGTCCGGGTGATGGGGATTATCCTGCTTTTTGACTGGGGCGAAGCTATCGCCCTTTTTTTATGGGTATAACTTTCTAATAGCTTCTTGTTGTTCTTGTTTTTTTATTTCTTCAGCATCATTAACAGGACAAGTATTCTGATAAAGTGATGAGAAAAAAGCACTTTTTTTAAAACGTTTGAATATAGGAGTCAATAATAAAAGTTTCATGGCTTTTATTTGTTAAATTGCTCAAACATACTTAAATACTGCAGAGGAAACACCCTGGTTAAATTTTCTACTCTCTCTTCATCCAATACAACACCTTCTGGTAATTTCTTAATTAACTTTGGAATAGCTTTTTTTGTTTCCTCTCTGCAGAAATTAATTCTATAAGTAGCTTCTTTTTTTATATTCGTTTTAATTAATCCATCTTTTTCAAGCATTGATTTTAAATCAAGATTATTTCCTTTCAAAAGAGCAATTAAAACAGTATCTGAAATTTTTAAAGCTTCCGCAGGTTGTTTATCTTTGTTTATTCCAAATATCCAGGTACAGGCACCAACTCCTAATGCTCTTGCAATACAATCATCATTTCCAATTTCATCACAAGGTAATCTAAAAGACTCTTCAATTTTTTTTAGATCATATCCATTCTCACCTTCTGGAAAACCAGCTTGAGCAGAAAAAGGAAATAATAATAATATTGCAGGGAGAATTAAGCTTTTCACTTAAAAATAACTGGATATAACCGTTGAATCGTAAATATGACCTGCACTCTCAATTAATGGTTTCACTGCTGGATCTTCAAACATAGCTATTGATTTACCTTCTTCACCCTGCTCAATAAGAATTACACTTGTTGGATCATCTTTCTTTACACCTTTATACAAGCAAATAATTCCGCGCTCTTTATTCATTTGTATATTTTCTTCGCTGTCATAAATCGCAGCCCATTCTTCAAAAGGAACGCTAATTTTGAATGTGAAAACGGTAGTTTCAAGAGACATAATAAAAAGTATCTAGTTGCACCCTATTCTAGATAGACTGTTAAATCAAGAAAAGACTGGTGGATAAGGTGTTTGTCCATTCATTAATGATGTGTCAATTGGTTTACAGATATTCATCAATGCATCTTGTCCGAACCCTGGACCAGAGGGACCGTCTATAAACTCCTGAAAATCTTCAGCAGAAATACCGTCTTTTACTTCCCAAAAACAATATACAGGACCAGTTTTAGTTACGGCATTTGCAGAATGATTAAAAAATCCTTTTTCTTTATTAGCTGCAACCGCATCATCCCATCCACCACCTGGTGACATTGCCGCATAAGCTGTTTCCCACCATTTTTCAGCTTTTCCTGCCTTAAATTCATGATGAACAATATAAAAAGTTGATGCCATAAAAATAATATTTGATCTGACAATAAAGTTACTCGATCTAAGTAAAGGGAATATTAATTTATTTTGAATTCCTGAATAAAAAGGGGCCTAAAAGCCCCTAGCGATCGACTGTCAATATATACAATTTAAATCAGAATCCAGATATTGCTTCATAGAAATCAGCATCTGGAAGTATTTCCTTTAAGGGTTCAATCTCCTTAGCAGGGCCTTGGACTTGCACACTAATATCTGACACTTCATAAAGCTTGGGGATCATATGTCCCATATTTTTGAGATGAAATAAAGCGGCGGTACCATCTTTATATGCCTCTCTTACATAAGCTTTATCTGACCCGCATGTAGTGATATTAAAAAAAAGGCAGTCAGGTTCATTAGCTTTAGTCAGTACAAGAATTTCTTCTAAAAGAGCTATACACTGGTCCATCTTCCCATCTTTGATTGTGAAGTGGGGATGGATAGAAACCATGGTTGTATCGAGAGACATGAATCTATAAATATTTCTTCTATCTTTTTAGCAACTAATCTTTATGAACAAGTTAAAAATATAGATTATCTAAAAATTAAGAATTTTAATTTGGTATCGCATGTACCGTTTAAAAGTTTTTTGGAAGCTATTAATTGGATATGAGTTATTTTGCTGAACCAAACCATATTGAATATGATGCATGGTTCGATGAAAACATCGACCCAGTGGATCTTGTGAATTACTCAGATGAAAAGGAGTTTAGTGATTCGGTACACTTTAAATTCCATCATATGTCCACTAGAAATTTAACGATTGGTTCTTCCGAAAATTTTCACTGGTGAGTAAAAGATTTTCAAATCCATAGATAATAATAAATCTTATGCAGAATATGTTCCATCACTTTCTCTTCTTGCCTTAGCTAATACAATTTCATCTACAACTTTTTCAATCATGTAAGCACTCTTTTTACCATAACATTTTTCTTTTTTAATACTCTCAAAATCATTTGGAATTAAATCATTATGTTCACAACAGTCGCATTTAATATCAATTTTCTTACCTCTAAAAACCTCCAAAGCCTTTGAAAAAATCCATTGCTGAACTGAAATACTTTCCCAACCATCAAAATTAGACCATCCATCAAAATCCCTATTAAGGATGCCTTTTAATCCATCAGCCTGATTTACATATACTAAGTATGAATCTTTTCTTGGTTCATCATTGATACCAATTGTTTTGACAGAATTTTGATTCATTAAATATAGATTGATTGAGTAGCCTTATTAATCTAGAGGATAATTTCAAAATATAAACAAAAAAATGTCTCAAATAAGATCACTAATTGCTTTATCCAATCTAGAAGTATGATTTGTATTTCTGAGTAATTCAAAATCCTTAAAATCAAAGCCGGGGCCAACACAACAACTCACTAAAGTAAATTCGCCTGTACTTTTTGCAGCTTGCCAATATCCAGATGGGATCATTTCTACTGGATTATTGGAATCTAAAATTAAATTTCTTATTAACTTATTATCATTATCTAGGCACCATAAATTCAGAGGATCGCCCCTTAAATAAATCCAAATTTCATCAGCATTTTTTACTCTGTGCCAAGCACTTTTTGCGTTTCTCTCCAAAAGATAATAAATTCCCGTAATAAAGTTTCTACTTTGGCCATCTTCCCTTATTAGAGAATTCTCACTCCTCACTTTCTCTCTAAACCATCCACCCTCAGGATGAGGAGATAAATTGAATTGTTCAATTATTTCTATGTTTTTTTTATTAGGATTCACATCACAAAATATCTTTTAAATTTCTCTTATACTTAAAAGCTAACTGAAAAAAAATCAAAATAAGCTATATTTTCTAAAAATTAAGCACAAATAACTGACAAATCTACAAAATTTTTATTTTCATCTGCTAGTTCAGTAATGATTCTGTTGAGCCATTCTGAGGTCGTTTCACAATAGCCTACATTTAAAATAGTTTTTTGCTTTGCTGTTTCTTTTTTATTCATAGTTAAAGTATTTTTATATAAATTAGTCTTTAATTAAATCTATGTGAATAAGTCTTAATTACTATCTGTTTTAAAAAGTTGTATTTTATACATATTTAAGAAATGCTAGTAAACAAATAAAATTAAATCGTTGACAAGAAAATGTATACAAGTAAGAGTAGAAAAAATTTATTATTTAACCTATGAATAACATCAAGATTGAGGAATTGATGAAAGTAAGGTTCGATGGTATTGCTAATAGAATTGGGCAATTAAGCAAAAGGGAAAGTGAGTCTTTATTACTTGAGCATCTTGAGTGGTTGGAGGGAGGATGGGAGACTGAAGAAATCTTATTTTTAAAAAAGCCCTACAGGAAATGGTGGTTCTAACTCCACTTCTATAAATAATTAATAATGGCCTAAGGGACCAGGGCCAGAGCCTATTTTATAAGAATTGTCTAAAGATTTCTCAACAAATAATTTCGCTTTTTGTATGGAATCAAATAGTTCAAAACCTAAAGCCTTGTAACCACAAATAGCAGCACTCAAAGTACAGCCACTTCCGTGGGTATTTTTTGTATTTATAAAATTATTAAATAGCCACTCTTTTCTACCATTTAAGTCAAGGAAAAAATCCTTCCCTTTCATATTTTTTAAACCGCCACCTTTTATAAGTACCGCATTAGCTCCAAGACCAATAATTTTTCTTGCTGAATTTTCGATATCTTCTTTATTCCTTATTTCTAAACCAGAAAGTAGATTTGCTTCATAAATATTTGGAGTTACCAAATCAGCAATTGGTAATAAGAGTTTTTTATAAGCATTAATAGCAGAATCTTCCAGTAATTTAGAACCAGTTCTTGTAACCATTACTGGGTCAATAATTTTGGTTATTTTGTATGTATTTAATTTTGAAGCAGTATCATTAATTATTCTTTCATTTAATAACATTCCAGTTTTTAAAGCATCAATACCAAAATCAGCAAATAAAGTATCTAACTGATTTAATAAAGTATTCTTCTCTACTGGTTGAACGGATGTAACCTCTATACTATTTTGTGCGGTAATACATGTAATAACAGAACATCCATGTACTTTAAGGGCCATGAAAGTTCTCAAGTCAGCCTGTATGCCTGCTCCACCACCAGAGTCACTACCGCCTATTGAAAGTGCAATTTTAGAATACATAATTTATTAACTCGTTTTTGAAAGCACTATAAATAAATTTTAATTTAAATCAGAAATCTGAATATGCATTAAAAAAATCTAACTCCAATTCCATAGCTCTCCTGTATAAATATTTGGCCTGATTAATGTCATATATTTCTTTATTAGTCTCAATAAGATTTTCAAGTGATGCTGCTAGTTTTTCAAAGCTATCATCAGAATAAGTAATTATCCATTCTTTATATTTAATATCAAAATCCCCTTCATACAAACTTTTTCCTATCCAAGAATAAAGTCGCATACATGGAGTCATGGCAAACATTATTTCAACGGAGCTAAGTCTTTTGGAAGTATCATCAAGAAAATCTGTATAATTTTTAGTTGCTTTTTTTATATAGTTATTAGACAAATCAATATCCCATTCTTTTGCATACGTTTCATGAAGTATTAACTCCTCTGAAACGCCCATTAACAGTTCACTTAACTTCCTTATTGAGTACTTATCTTTTGATTTGGAAACAGCAAGACCATAAGCCTTAGCAAAAGTCTCTAAAAAGAAATAATCTTGAGCTAAATATTCTTGAAATATTTTTTTAGGGAGACTTCCATTCTTTAAACCTTGAACAAATTTTGTATTTAAACTTAGTAAAGCAATCTCATAATTATCCTCCCAAAGTTTTTTTGTTACTTTCATTTTTTTGATTTTTAGTTATTCTAAAATTTTAAATATTTTTTACCTACAAACTTAATCTTATTTTTCTAAGATTAAGAGAAAAAATTATGAAAGAAATAAATATCTTATGGTTTAAGAAAGATTTAAGAATTTTTGATAACGAAGCTCTCTGTGAGGCTATAAAAAATAATGATATTTTACCTATTTATATTATTGAGTTAGATATTTGGAGCCAAAATACTCATTCAGATAGACAATGGCAATTTTGCAAAGAAAGTTTAATAGATTTAAGAAATGCACTTGCTGAGATTGGTCAACCATTAATTGTTAGGACTGGGAGTGTTATTAATATATTTGATGAAATTAGTTCAAAATTTAAAATCAAAGGTATATATAGCCATCAAGAAACCGGAGATTGGCTTACTTATAAAAGAGATCAAAAAGTAAGAGAATGGGCTTTAAGCAAAAATATTATTTGGAAGGAATTTCTACAATTTTCAGTTTTTAGAGGAAATTTAGATAGGAATAATTGGTCTAAAAAGTGGCAAAAAAATGCTGAAAAAAACTTTTTTAAGGCTCCAATAAGAATTAATTCTATTAACTTTGATGTTGGAGAAATACCCTCAGACGGAATTTTCCCCTTTAAAAAAGAAACTTGTCCAGGAAGAATGCAAGGTGGAAGAAAGAGAGCTTTAGAGAGAATGCAATACTTCTTTAGTAAAAAATTAGATTCTTATTCAAAAGATATTTCTAGCCCAGAAAAATCATTTGATAGTTGTTCAAGACTATCCCCATATATTTGTTGGGGATGCATTTCATTAAGAGAAATATTTAATAAAGCAAATATATCAAAAAACAATAATTCTAGGATGTTAAAAAGTAGATTAACTTGGCATTGTCATTTTATTCAGAAACTTGAAAGTGAACCAGAACTAGAGTTTAGGGAATTCCATCCTTTTTTTAAAAATATTAGAGAAAAAAATAATGAATTACTTTATTCATGGAGTTCAGGTAATACAGGCTTTCCTTTTATAGATGCATGTATGCGCTCATTAAATTTCAACGGATGGATTAACTTCAGGATGAGAGCTATGTTAATGTCTTTTGCTAGCTATAATTTATGGCTACCATGGCAAGATTCAGGTTCAGAATTAGCAAATAAATTTGTAGATTATGAGCCTGGAATACATTGGAACCAATGCCAAATGCAATCTGGAACTACATCTATCAATACCAATAGAATTTATAATCCTATTAAGCAGGGAAAAGATCATGATCCTCAAGGAAAATTTATAAAAAAATGGATACCAGAATTAAAGGATATATCACTTAATTTCATTCATGAACCATGGCTATTATCTAGATTTAATAAAGAAGAATATGAACAAATTAATTACATAAGACCAATAATTGACATCCCAAATAGCACTAAAACTGCAAAGAAGAAAATTCAGGAAATCACTAAAAAGGATGGATATTGGGATATCTCAAAAGAAATTTATTTAAAACATGGTTCTAGAAAAAGGCTTAGAAAAAATATAAGTAATAAAAAAATTGTTTTTAAAGAAAAGGAAATACAGTACGAACTGAAATTAGATGTCTAAATTTTATTGTCAGAAATTTCCAGATTCTTTTTAGTGAATAGGTAAGTTTTTTAAATTTTGAAATTGAATATATAAATCCACGATGAAGTAATGCAAGCTTTAATGTATTTATTAGAATTTATTAATTATGTCTGAAAGATTTGAATGGGACGATACCAACAGTTCAGGTATATGGTGGAGTACTAATGTAAGTATTAGAGACGAGTGCATTTTGCTTAAAGAAGATACTCAATGCGAAGATTCTGATATCGTCGAACTTCTTAGGAGTATTGCACAAAATATTGAAGATAATGGCCTTTAATTTTTAAAGGAATATTCTCTCTTTTAGAGATTTTGAATTCCTTTTACAGCTTTTATTAATTCGATAGTAATACCTTTTTCACTCATTGAATGACCAGCATCATTAACAATAATTAATTCAGAATTATTTAATTTCTTATTTAGATCCCAAGCACTCCTAACAGGACATACAACGTCATACCTCCCTTGAATTATTTTTGTTGGAATCGATTCTATTGCTCTTATATTTTTCAAAATAAAATCATCTTCTAAGAAAATATTATTAATAAAATAATGACATTCGATCCTTGCAAAGGCATCTGAAAAAGAATTAACTTGAGACTTATCAAAATCAAATTTTTTATTTATTAAATGACTAGTTGAGAGTTCCCATTTTGTCCAAGCTGCTGCTGCTTTTGATCTAAGATTTGCATCTGAAGATGTTAGATATTTATAAAAAGAACTTATTAAATCATTTCTTCCTTCTTTTGGTATTACAGAAATATATTCTTCAAATTCATCAGGGAATATCTCACTTGCACCATATTGATAGAACCACAATAATTCAAACTTTCTACATAAAAATATTCCTCTCAAAGTTAAGCTCGTAACTCTTGAGGGATTTTTAATTGCATATATAAGTGAAAGTGTTGAGCCCCAAGATCCACCGAACAAATGCCAACTATCTATTTTTAATAGAATCCTTAATTTCTCAATATCATCAACTAAATGATTAGTCGTATTTTCTTTTAATTCGGAGAAAGGAGTTGAAGAACCGCAACCCCTTTGATCAAATTGTATAATATCAAATTTATCTGGATCAAAGTATCTTCTATATCTTGGTTGACTTCCTCCTCCCGGGCCTCCATGAATAACTAATATTTTTTTACCATTTGGATTGCCAGATCTTTCCCAATAAATCGTATGAATATCACTTACTTGTAAAAAACCCTTTTCACGAACTTCAATTTTAGGAAACAAGACTTGATCTTTCATTGTGAAATATTTTTAAACACTTAATAAATCCATATTATCCAAAAAGAAGTCTAGTTTAGAAGTAGTTTATTAAAAAAAAAGGACTGTTGGTACAGTCCTTTTTGATATTTGATTTCCCTCTAACAGGATATAAAATTACATATTTTAAAGTCTATTTACTCATAAACCTAGAATACGTGAATTCGGGGATTTCTCTCGATAATTTCAGTCCCTATTGTCGCTAGTAATTATAAAGCGAAGTCTTATCAGACTAATTGATTGAACTTTAATTTTCGAAAAATCCCATTCTCAGGAATACGCTTCCTATATTT
This sequence comes from uncultured Prochlorococcus sp., assembly GCA_902583265.1. GTDB lineage: Bacteria > Cyanobacteriota > Cyanobacteriia > PCC-6307 > Cyanobiaceae > Prochlorococcus_A. The sequence goes on along the minus strand of CACHVD010000011.1, from coordinate 12,369 downwards.
TGGAATTTGCTAAATTTCAGGCGGACTATCAATCATTTAGATTGCCTCCGAACTCAACATTATTAAATTACTCCTTTTTATATTTTCAGTAAATCCGTAAATATGCTGATTTACTTTTTTCTTAATTTGTAAGAGGATTTTAAATGATCCTTTGTTTTTTATAGATAAATATAAATAATAAAGTCTATAATCTCTTAGTTATTCAGATTCATAAAGCAAAATAGATTCAATTATTCTTTTATCACTATCAAAAAGTTTATATTCTTCCAATTTCCACTGAACAAATTTTCACACTCATCAATAGAAGGATTCTTATCCCGGCACTTACGCCACTCTATAATCCAATCTGCCAAGGCAAAAGTTATTTTTGTAGTAAGCATATTTACCAATCAGGGTAATTAAAATCTCCGCCTATGGGTTCTTCATAAAATTCCCCTTCTTTTATACCTTTCTCATATTTTTCAATTATCTTTTTATAAGAAGCTATTGAGGGAAGTAAATCACCTACATATATGGGTTTCATTCTAATTGTTATAATAATTTTAATTATTTATTATTTTATATAAAAATTTAATAAATATATTATTAATATGCTTTATGGATTTCATCAAAAAGAACAAGATCTTAACAGTAATGGCCGTAATTGCAGTTTTATCATTTGCATTAGAAAAAGTAGGCATAATACACCCTTAAAATAATTAATTTCATTTGTTAAATACTTCCTAATGAAATAAGTAAACAGATACTATTACTGCAAAAATAAGGAATGGAGATAATAATGTAAAAATTAAAGTTGAAAGATTAATCAGCATAAATTTTAAATAAATAAACAAATTTAATAAACATCACTTTTAAGCATTTTCAATAAGTAAAATTTAAATTATTACGATATAAAAAAATTTGAATAAAGAAAGATATAAAGAAGAATATGAAGAGGGGTCAGACTTACTATGGCCTAGTGATAAAGAAGATAAAATAACTCGGCAATTTTATAAAGATTTATCTGATCTTTCAAAAAACATAAACTATAGTAAAAAGAAAAAGCTAAAACTTTTTGAACAAGTAGTTAGGATAATAAAAGGCGAAGGCTGGGGTTAATTAATATTCAAATTAAAATGAAAAATTTAATGATATTAATTAAAAGTTTTTTTCTTTTAAGACCAAGAATTTTATCCACTATATTTTTTATTCCAATTCTTTATGGCATTGGCTGGGCTTTATCTCAGCCACTTTTATTGTTTAATTTTGAAGAAGAAAATTTATCCTTAATTGGAACTATTATTACTTTCTTTCTTTTTATATTTTTAATCCCATATTGGTTTTATATAAAACGAAACAAATCAAGTGCTTGGGTACTTCTTGGGATAACTAAAGACAAATTTTTAAAAAACTTTGTCAATTTTTCTAAAGGTATCTTATTTTCCTTAGTTTTAATAATTCTAATTCTGTTACCACTATTACAAAAAAATTATATTTCTTGGATAGGTGAATTCTCGCCAATAATATTATTAAATTCTATTGTACTGGGATTAGGTGTTGGATTCGCAGAGGAAATAATTTTTAGAGGATGGTTACTAGAAGAACTAAAATTTGAATATGGTACAAAAATATCAATAGCTTTACAAGCTATAGTTTTTAGCTTTGTTCATAATTTATCAAATGACATATTTTGGAACATAATAGGATTACGTTTAGGATTTATTTTACTTGGCATATTTCTATCATTAGTCAAAATTAGAGATAAAGGTTCTCTATGGAATTGTATAGGACTTCATGGGGGACTTGTTGGTATTTGGTTTTTTATAAATAACGGATTAATAAAATTCAAAGAAAATACACCTTCTTTTTTAGCAGGTCCTTTTACACAAAATATTCCAAACCCAATCGGAAGCTTTAGTGCAATTTTAATATTACTTTTGTTATGTCTTTTTTATACACTAAAATCAAAAAAAAATTTCCTTAGACGTTTTAATTAGATATAAATACCGATTGATTTTTGATTAGTAATTGTCAGATTAAAATAAAGCTTAATTCTCATATGAACTTTGAGGCAGGAATAAGATTTATTGTCTTTTTGGTAATTTTTGGAGTTACAAACTATCTAATTATGTTGAGAAGATATGAAAACGACATTAAAAAAAAGAAATATTTACAACAGGAAAAAATTTCCAGGCTATACCCTAAAGGTTCATTTATTTTCTGAAATTAAAAAAATTTATTTTTGAATTTCCTCACCATTTTTTAGTAGTTTTTTGCCAACCTTCATTTAACAATTTTTGCCACAATAATCTTGCTTCTTCTATAAAAATTTTTTTTCTAGTTTTCATCAATGGAGGGTTTTCTCCATGTATTCCCATAATAATTCCTTCTTCAATAAACATATAATGAATAGATTTATCAGAATGATCATTATCTTTGTAGAAACGCATCACCCCTACAAAATTGGAGTCTATTAACCAGAAATCATTAGTTGAATTCAATAAACCAAAAATTAAATTTATCACATGTTTAGTTGCAATCTACGAGGAAAATATTTATTTAGTTTATTCATATTTGATACGTTTTTTCTTTTTGTCTACTTTTTTTCAATTCGCCACGTTTTTTCTTAACCTCAACTCTTTTCTTTTGTGATGCTTTAGTGGGTTGTGTAGATTTTCTTAATTTAAATGGTTTATTTAAAGCATTTTTTAGGATTGTACTAAATTTCATTAAAGCTAGCTGCCTATTTAATAATTGATTTCTATGTTCTTGAACCGCTAAACGTAAGCTATTATTAACTAATTTGGTTTTCAAGTTTCTCTTAAGAATTTCTTTCTGATAATCATTTAATACATTAGAATCTTCTAAATTAAAAATAATCTCTACTCTACTTTCAATTTTATTTACATTTTGTCCTCCAGGACCGGAGGATCTAGAAAATCGCCACTTAATTTCGTTGGATGGTATTACTAATGTTTTAGTAATTTTTAAATCCATTTTTATTTCTTTCTGATTTAGATCTTTAGAATATTTCCCTAATACTTTAAAACATATCTTGAAATTTGATCGGTAAATACTGGGCGGTTAAGTTAGGTAAACCGAAATTCGGTGTATTTGCCGTATCAATATCTTCGGTATTTATCCTTTCATATTTCAAAGAATTATCAGATATTGAGTTTGTACTAATTCAAAGGTCACCTATGTATTCAATGTTTGATCTTCTTTTTGAAACACCTTCATATCGACCAGTATATGTTATTTCTGATAGTGAAATGAAGGAGTTAAAGAAAAACCAACATCAAGAAGAGCTTGATGAAATTACAAAACAAAAAGTAAGACTTGAAGATGCTTTTAAAGCTCAAATAAAACATCTTGAAGATAGAGAAAAAGAAGTAAAAAAAGAACTTAAAGTACTCTCCGCTTCAAAAAATAAATAATTTATTTTTAGAGAAATTATTTTTTCCAAAGACGGTTAAAAACCGTCTTTTTTAATTCTTATAGTTTTAAGGTATCTATTAAATCCACAGATTTTAAAAATATTTTCCATAATTAGACAATGAATAATAATAAAGAAAAAATAAGAATGTTTTTGCCCTTTAGTTGGGTAATTTGTGCAGCAATATCTTTTGCTTATATAAATTCCCATTTAATAAATACCTAATATAGATGTCTTATCCCTCAAGAGATGAAATACTTGCATCTTCAAAAGGGTGGGTTGCATCTTTTTTAAATTTTCTTCCTGGTTTAGGATCGGGTTACTTATATCAAAGAAGATGGAAACCCTATTTTTTTACCATCACTGCTAGTACTGCATGGTTCGCTTTAGGTTTTTTTTTACAAGGAGATTCAGAACCCTCTCAAAGTGAACAAATAATTGGAATTTCTGGTCTTTTTTTTATATCAATAGTTACAGTTATTGAAGCCAACTTGGCTTTCAAAAAAGCAAGTAATAAAACAAAAGCTGAAAAAGAGAAAATAATTTCGTCTAACAAAAAAGGATGGTTTAAATAATTCAAAAAATTAGATCTAAAAAATATTTAATTATTTCTCAGTTTATATATATGAATAATTACCATAAATGATATTTAAGATAATTAAAAAAAAATTTTTTTAGTTATAAAAAAATAAAATTTCCTTTTCTTTAAGACCTTCCCATCCAGAGTCTATTAATAATTGATTCAATGTTTCTTTATCAAAATGCTTAGAACCCGTTTTGACGCATCTATTTCTCATTGATTTTTTAACACCACTTCTTTGTCTTTTATTCTCCTCATCCATAATTCTATTGTATAGATCTAGCATTTTTTGAGGGATTGGAGTACCGTCAAGATCAACTCCATTTTCAATAGCAAGGTCAACAGCCTGCATTCCCATTTTCTTCATATATTTAAAAAAAGCTGAAACCATAATAAAACAAAAGTTATTAATCTAAAATTCTTTGAATAATAATTTATTGATTTTGAATTTCCTTAAGTACTCTAATTGCCTCTTTAATGTGTTCAGGACCATTCAATAAATCTCTAAAAATATGCCTAACTGTCCCTTTGCGATCGATAACGTAAGTTACCCTACCATCCATAAAACCTAATACTTTAGGAACTTTAAAAGTTTTCCTAAGAGCGTCATTCGTATCACAAAGTAATGGATATTGTAATTTATTTTTATTGGCAAATGCTAAATGACTTGAGGTACTTCCATTACTTACTCCCCAAACTTGTGCACCTAATACCTTAAATAAGTCATACTTATCTCTAAATCCGCAAACTTCTATAGTGCAACCCGGAGTATCATCTTTTGGATAAAAGAACAAAACAAGGGGATTTTTTAATCCCTTATTTGATCGTTTAACTCCATTTTGATCCAGTAAAGAAAATTCTGGAATTTTATCTCCAATCTTCACAATGATTCTTATAAAGTTCCATATTAGAGGTTAATATGTTTTTTTTGTGGCCTTAAAGTAAATAACTGGTATTAAAGTCAATTTTTTTGTTTTAAAAGATACTAAAAAATTATTGAAATAAACTAAGGTGAATTTATTAATTCAATAATATGGAATTAATAATTTATATTTTTTTATTTCTTCTTCTTTTTTTAGGAGTTATTTTTAATTTAAAAATAACTAATTTCAAAAAAGTTAAAGAAATACGAAACAAAGCTAAAGGTTATTCAAAAAAGAATAATTAAATATGTATTACTAAGATTAAAATTCAATTTTTTCATTTGGAGTAAATACTGAGCAATATTTTTTTACTAGGTCCTTTGGCTCACTAGTGGAAGAATTTGTTAATTTTAATTTTAGTTTTTCTATAGCCTCATTAGCATTAATCTCACCGAGTCGATATCTTGCACAAGTATCCAATACTTTAAACATTTTTGTAGTAACGGCTTCAGCTGGATTAATTAGAAAAAAAAGGTAAAAAACAACAAATAAGTACTTCATTTTTTTTGATAATAGATATTAAGCGAATAGTTTCAATAATTTAGAAAAAAATTAATTTATGAAAAGATTAAAATTTAATAGAATAATCTAATTTGAGGAGAATCTAAAATTTCTATAAATTAATAATAAAAGAAATTAAGATAAAATAAGTGATAGTAAAAAATAATCTCTGTGAAAATGAGAAAATTAATAGGTAAACATAAAACTCTTATAAAGAGGTACCAAAAAAAATTCAAATTGAGTGATTATCAATTACTTTGGTTAGTTTTCTTTAAAGGAGTATTAATAACAATAATATTTTTCAAAATTTTTTAATATTAAAAAAGCTTTTCCAAGAATGAAATTTTCACATGATTTGACTATATTTAATAGTAGATTTCCTAATTAGTTAAATAGTTATCAGTTATGAATATTTTTGGTGTAGGTTTGCCTGAAGTTACTGTAATACTTATCTTAGCTCTTTTAATTTTTGGTCCCAAAAAGCTTCCAGAATTAGGAAAACAGCTTGGCAAAACTTTGAAAAGTCTTAAAAAAGCGTCGAATGAATTTCAAAATGAAATCGATCAAGTTATGAACGAAGAAGATAAAGATGAATCTCTTAAATCTATAGAAAGCAATCAAACCAATGATATTAATCAAGAAAAAATAGATTCAGAAAACAGCAAAAAATAATATTTTGGATAGGCCCATAACCCCCATAGACGAATTTGAAAGAGCATTAGATAAAGCAGCTCTTTCTAAAGAAGAATATGAATTAATAGACTACATCCGCTATACAAGTGTTTTTACGCAGCCTAGTCTTATTAAAGATTTAAAAAGGCCATCAAAGCCTCCTCTTTTGTCAGTTCTATGTCAAATTTGCAGAAAAATTGGTTCGGAGATGCCAGATCATTTCAAAAAAGTAATTGAGTGGTCAATTGAAATAAGTGATCACAATGCAAAATGGGATGCTCATTTAATTTGCGCAGAAGCATTGAATATAGACAAAATCCCATTAAGTCCTATTCATGGAACAACTTTATTTGATGTTCTTGTTGTACACAAAGAATTATTTCTTGGATTTGATTAAATTAATCATCTAAAGGCACAGAATCAGTATCTATAACTTCCGAATCATCATACTTATTTATTTTATTTTCAATCCAGTTATTTATATAACTAACTAAAGGCAATGAACCTCTAAAAATAAAAATAGAGGTAGGCAAAGCGCTTAATAAACCGACTACAGGACTTTTAAAAAGTAATCTTCCGGCTTTTATGTTAAATAAAATAATAAGCGCTGAGGGAACTATAACTTTAACTACTGTTTTGAGCGCCTCAAGCCAACCGACACGATATATCCACCAAATTAAAATTATGCCAACTATATAAAGGAATAAGTAAGTCATAAAAATAGTATAATGATTATCTATTTATCTTGTTCTTGCTAAGAAAAAGATTTTATAAATTTCTTTGACATCAATCAATCAAATTCTTGTAATGAGTTTTTCTGAAATAAGAAAATTTTTAATTAAGATGCAATCTGATGAAGAATTAAAAAAGCAGGTTACTACATCCTCTACAGCAGACGATGTAGCCCTAATAGGTCAACGCTTAGGTTATGACTTTTCAGGAGATGATCTCTTAAGATTTAATGGACAAAAAGTTGATAAGGTTACCGTAAGAAAGGTAGATCATCCAGGAGAATACCACTAAATTAAGACTTAACCCATATTGCAAGTCCTCCGCCTCTGCCCCGAGCACATAACCAATTATCTTTAGTGCTAATTCCTACAAGTGAGAAAAAAGGCATTTTTTTATCTTCTGGTTTTTTTAATTCTTTATTAAATATAGGAAAATTACTAATACTAATTTTCAATTCTTCAAAATAGAAAGCCAATAGAGGTCTAATCCCTTTTAATTCTGCGCTGCCTATAAAAGTAATATTTAATAATCCGAAATTAATTGAATTTTTTATTTCATAATTTATTTGATCCTCTTTATTTTTACTTTTCAATTCAAGTCTTGCCGACAATACTTGGAGAATCGAACTGGGTATATTTTTGATTTCATCTGACTCCTTTCCCCATACATACTTAAACTTCCATATACCTAACAATTCCTCATATAAAATTCCGCTACCATTTTTTTGGGAATTTTTTTCTAATAGTTTTATCTCATTAATATCAGGAAAGTGTTTCATAATAGATCTTAATCTAAGAATCAAATACTAAGATAACTTCATAAAAAATGTTCTTAGTTAAAAAATCTCTCCAAAAAGATTTCTTTATTTCAAAATATTTCCAAAAAAATAATTTTATGGCACACATAAGGAACAAGATCTCGTTATTATATTTACATAAAGTAACTAAATCAATGGATTTCATCTCTAAAAGTCAAGGATACATCCCCCTAAAAGCAGTCCCTTACATATTTTTCCTAGCTGTTGTACTAAGTATTACAACTTCAACTAATACATTTGTCTAAAACTAATTAGTTTTGAGAAGAGTAAAGAAAATATTTAATGGAAAAGTACGATGTTGTAATAATAGGTAGTGGAATAGGGGGATTATGTTGCGGTTCGATTCTCGCTTTATCCGGCAAAAAAGTACTTATATGTGAAGCTCATAGCCAGCCAGGAGGTGTTGCCCACAATTTCAAAAGAAATGGTTACACTTTCGAATCAGGTCCTTCGTTGTGGAGTGGAATAGGTAAATGGCCGACAACTAATCCCCTAGGCCAAATTCTTAAATTACTTGATGAAGAAGTTGAACTATTTCAATACAAAGGTTGGCAAGTAATTGTCCCCGAAGGCAATTTTAATCTTGATGTGGGGGAAGAACCATTTAAACAAACAATTAAAACTTTAAGAGGTGAGAAATCTGTTCAAGAATGGGAATCATTTATTTCCGGAATAAAACCTCTTAGCCAAATAATAAATGAAATACCTTTACTCTCATTTTCTCCCGAATCGATAAATTTCTTAGATCTAATAAATTTAACCTCAAAATTTTTACCTAATATCAATCAAATACCAAAAATTAATAAAGGCTTTGGGAATTTAGTAAATAATCATCTAGAGGATCCTTTTCTCAGAAATTGGGTTGATTTATTGAGCTTTTTGATAAGTGGTATGTCAATGCATGATACAAATACAGCTGCGATGGCTACTTTATTTAACGAATGGTTTGAACCAAATTCATACCTTGAATACCCCAAAGGAGGTAGTGCATCTATCGTAAAAGCCTTAATTAATGGATTTAAAAAAAATGGAGGAGAATTAATTCTTTCTTCTAGAGTAAAGACAATTAACTTCAATAAAAATTTAGCTACAGGTATAACTCTTAATAATGGTTCTAGTTATAGTTGTGAATCTGTTGTCACGAATACTGATGTTTGGAATTTAAAAAAGTTAATTCCAAATGAAATTTCAAAAAGATGGAATACAAAAGTTTTGAACCCTAATAAATGTGATTCTTTCCTTCATATACATCTAGGTTTTGATGCTGATGGTCTTGAAAATTTGCCAATACATGCCATACATGTTGATGAGTGGGAAAAAGGTATAACCGCAGAAAGAAATATAGCTGTTTTTTCAATCCCATCTGTTTTAGATAAAAATATGGCCCCTGAAGGTAAACATGTTCTTCATGGATATACTCCCGCAAATGAACCTTGGGAAATTTGGGAAAACCTAAATCCAAAGGAATTAGAATATAGAAATTTGAAAGAAGAAAGATGTTCAATATTCTTTAATGCAGTGCGAAAATTCATCCCTGACATAGATGAAAGGATTGATTTAAAGATGCTAGGAACCCCAATCACTCATAAAAAATTCACCAATACCTATTGCGGTAGTTACGGCCCTGCATTATCTGCAGCAAAAGGTCTTTTCCCAGGCTGCAAAACTCCAGTGAAAAATTTGTTTACTTGCGGTGCAAGTACATTTCCAGGTATTGGAATTCCTGCTGTTTCAGCAAGTGGCGCTTACGCAGCTGAAAAAATTATTGGTAAAAAAGAGTTTAAAACTCTTCTAAAGAAAATAAATTTATGAATCAAATTATTTTTTATAACTCTACAAATACTTAGTTAAGAAATAAGAATAAAGAAAGCAAAAACGTTCAATAATGATAATCTTTATCTGAACATAAACTTAACTTATAGCTCTTATATGTTTTTCTTATCAATTCCTCAAGCCTGGCATTTAGTTGGCACTTGGTCAGAACAACTTCCAAACGAGTCAAATCTTATAGGAATGGGCCAAACAGAACTAATGATGACTTTGCATTCAATATTCGTTCCTCTCTTACTTGTAATTTCATATTACCTATTCAATAGACTTAACAAAAACGAATCAAAGAAAATTAAAGGATGATCGTTTAAAGTTTATTTAGCTGAACTTCTTCTAACTACTTTTCTGCCTGTAGATGTATCAACTCCGCTTGAATCTTTAGTTTGTGAATTAGATTCAACATTATCAACATCACTTTTATCCATTTCTGCGCAAACACCTACTACCATGGCAGCTTGCATTTGATCTGGTAAATCTCCAATAGTTAATAAGGCCTTTAAAACTAATTGAAGTCGAGTTTGCCGATCTATTTCAGGTCTTAGTTTTTTTACGGTATTCCAAAGTTCTTGGGTAACTTCTTTTAAAAGTTCTCGATCAACAGCCAAATTAAATCCTTCTTGTGTTTCTACTAATCTAACAAAAAATTGGATCTCGTAAAATAATATTCAATAAAAAGATTGTTAGTTAATGTTTTTCTATCCAAATACGAGTTGCATTTGTTGGTGCAATTCATTCTTCTCTTGCAAAAGTTTATCTTTTTCAATCTTTTTTAGAGTAAAAGTCCTATAAAATTTTTTTTGAATCTTTATTGGAGTATTTTCAAACCTTACATTTTTGATTATTAGAGAATTCCACTCTTTTGAATTAAAAGGGGCATAAGGAGAAGATGAAATCACTTTCATGTCTTAACAATACATCTGTACTAATAGTAGTACAGATTTACTATTATGCAACAATTGAGTCGACTTTTCTTAAATTATGCAGTGTCGTTGAAAATGGATTGATTTTTTTTATCTAATTTGTGGGAATTATAAGTTTGATAAATGAATAAAAGTATCATAAGTAACTTATTGATCCCTTTTTTTAGTGTCTTAAGACTTTTATCGCTTAAAAACCTCTTAAAATAGTTAATTTGTTGAAATTAACATTGACAAGATATATTTAGTAATCCTTCCTATAAAAAAGAATATTGAATTGATTGCAAAATGCTTCTTAGTAATTCAAAAAGACTAAAAATCCAAGGAATAATTAAAAGAATTGCTCAAGATAAATCAATTACATTAGAAGAAAGAATATATGTCGAGAAATTTGCACACCATAACTCTACAATTTCTCTTTGGCTGAAAAAAGCTAACAGTTTTAGAAGGAATGGTACGAAAAATGATGGGGGGATTGATAACCTCTTACAATCATTTGGGATAGATGGACTAGATAAAGAAAATCATTTCAACCCTAATGAAGATGATATATCGGATTGGTTTGGCGGTGCTCCTGGTTGGCTCAGGAGAAGCTAGATCCATTAATTATTCAATTTACCCAGGCTATCTTACACAAATATAAGCTCATAAAAGATATAAATACCCAAAAAACCCATGGTATAAATTTAATCGGAACTAAATATTTTTTTGAAAAGGTTTTCATATTTATTTTTCTTTTAGATTATTTCTTCCTTACAGTTTTTGAAAATAGGTTTAATTGCTCTATTTATAAATTAAACAATATTAGAAACCTCAACGAGGTTAAATCACTTTAAGTAGATAAAGTTAATTAGCCTTAATCTTCACAATCTAAGCAACTTTATTTTCAATGTTCTTTGAAAAATTTACTATTTTTGCCTCATCATGGTCTGAATCATTCCAAAATTTTATAAGTCTTTCTAATTCATCAATCCTTTTTTTGGCATTTGCAATTTTTTCAGTAGTTGTCATATAAAATATTTATCTATCCAATTAATGCATGAAAAAAAAATAATTCAATGGAAATAACAATTTTTAGACTATAAATATTAATTTTTGGTTAATCACTTTAATACATCATAGTCCTCGAGCGGCTGAGTAATTATACTTAAAGAAAAACCAAATCCATGAAGAAATTAAATTCTTTGATTTTGAATAGCACAGTTAACTTCTTAGACTTCATATACTCTGGTAGATCTTTACAAAGATTTTGGGTTTTAGAAGTTATAGCTAGATCACCTTATTTTGCATTTCTTTCTGTTCTTCATTTTAAAGAATCTCTAGGAATTAAAAATGAGAAAACAATGATTTTAATGAAGGAACATTTTTATCAAGCTATTAACGAAACTGAGCATCTTAAAGAAATGGAGAAAAGAGGGGGTGATAGGTTCTGGATTGATAGATTTTTTGCTAGACACCTTGTTCTTGTCTATTACTGGATCATGGTTTTTTATTATTTCCTCTCTCCAGCTAATGCTTATGATGTAAACATAAAAATTGAAGAACATGCATTTGAAACTTATTCCAAATATTTAATAGATAATCCAAATGATCAAAAAATAAAAGAAATTGCTCAAGATGAATTAAATCATGTCCAAGAACTTAACGAAGCTTTGTCAATGCTTACAACAGGTTAGATTAGTGCTGAGAAATCTATCAGCAATATTGAGAGTATCACCGAAGAAGAAATTAATCCTAGGCTGATCATTAATGAGACGTAACCTTTTTTTCTAGGCAATTTATAAAAAGATATTCCAATAATTAATATCATTATTAATGAGAAAAAAATTATAATTTTTTCATTTACTAAATTGAGATGTATAACTAAATTTTTTTCTTCAAAAAATTTGAGAAATTCAGATAAAACTACTTCTTCTTCTATTTTCTTAAAATAGTCAAATAAGCTTATAAAAGCAGAACTTAATAAAGATAATGCAACCAGT
>CACHVD010000010.1 GCA_902583265.1 uncultured Prochlorococcus sp. | reverse complement strand
CCAATTAGAGGCAATAAGAGCTATTAATAGCGGAAATTCTGTTGTTTTAACGGCACCAACAGGTTCGGGTAAAACATTGATAGGTGAATTTGCGATATATAGAGGTTTATCTCATGACAGCAGAGTTTTTTATACAACACCTTTAAAAGCCTTATCAAACCAAAAGTTTAGAGATTTTGCTAATCAATATGGCAAAAATAAGGTTGGTCTTTTAACTGGAGATATAAGTATAAATAGAGAAGCACCAATCTTAGTCATGACGACTGAGATTTTTAGGAACATGCTTTATGGCGAATTTGATGAATTTGATGATCCCTTAGAAAATTTAGAATCTGTTATTCTTGATGAATGTCATTACATGAATGACCCCCAAAGAGGCACAGTTTGGGAAGAAACTATAATCCATTGCCCTACTAGAACTCAAATAATAGCTTTATCAGCAACAATAGCTAATGCAGATCAACTACAAAACTGGATAGAAAAAGTTCATGGCCCCACAGTACTAATTAATAGTGATAAAAGACCAGTCCCACTTGATTTTATTTTTTGTAGTTTTAAAGGCCTTCATCCACTTTTAAATAATAAGGGTAATGGAATTCATCCAAACTGTAAGATCTGGAGAGCTCCTAAAGGTCAGAAAACTAGAGGGAAAGTGGGCAGGATAATGCAACCAAAGTCTCCCTCAATTGCCTTTGTTATCTCGAAACTGGCTGAACGCAATATGTTGCCAGCTATTTATTTTATTTTTAGTAGAAGAGGATGTGACAAGGCTATTGAGAATATAAAAGATTTAACTTTAGTAAGTTATTCAGAAGCAAATATGATATCCCAAAAATTAGATTTTTATCTTAAAAATAATCAAGAGGCAATTAAAGATAAATCACAATGCGAGGCATTAAAACGCGGTATTGCATCTCATCATGCTGGATTATTGCCTGCATGGAAAGAATTGGTTGAGGAATTATTTCAGCAAGGTTTGATAAAAGTTGTTTTTGCAACCGAAACTCTAGCTGCAGGTATTAATATGCCCGCAAGAACAACTGTTATTTCTTCTTTATCAAAAAGGACAGAAGATGGGCATAGATTATTATTTAGCAGTGAATTTTTGCAAATGTCAGGAAGAGCTGGAAGAAGAGGAAAAGATACCCAAGGATATGTTGTTACATTACAAACAAGATTCGAAGGTGCCAAAGAAGCAAGTGCACTGGCTATAAGCAAACCAAATTCTTTAGAGAGTCAATTCACTCCTAGCTATGGAATGGTACTTAATCTTTTACAAAGTTATACTTTAGATAAGTCTAAAGAATTGATTAAAAGAAGTTTCGGTAGTTTTTTATATTTAGGTGAATCCTCAGGTGAGAATATGATTCTTGAAAATTTAGATAAAGATTTAATTGAATTAAAAAAAATTACATCTAACGTCTCATGGAAAGATTTTGAAGCCTACGAAAACTTAAAAAATCGTCTTAAAGAAGAGAGAAGACTATTGAAAATTTTGGAAAAACAATCAGCAGAAAAATTATCAGAAGAGATCACTAATGCACTCCCATATATTAAAGATGGAAGCTTAATTTCAATCAAAGCTCCTCAAATTAAAAGAAAAATTGTTCCAGGATTAATTTGTCAGAAAATATATGAATCCCAAAAAATTAAGAGTTTATTGTGTTTGACAATTGATAATTTATTTATCCTTATAAAACCATCATATATAGTCAGTATTTTTAATGATTTAGATGCAATTGATGTCTTAGGACTTGAAGCACCAAAGATGCATTTTTCTGGAGAGGTATTTAGGGGAGATAATTTGTCGCAGTGTTTCGCAGATCGAATTTTAGAAGTTTCTAAAAAAAATGATTTACAAACTCCACAATATGATCTGACAACGGAAGTTTTGGCACAACAGCAACAAATTAATAATTTAGAAGAAACAGTCACTTATCATCCCGCCCATAGATTTGGAGACTCTAAGAAATTAAAAAAATATAGAAAAAGAATTGTTGATATTGAACAAGAAATAAATATGAGAAAAAAACTTCTTGAGGATAAAGAAAATCATAACTGGAGAACTTTTACTGATTTGATTAAAATTTTGAATCATTTTGGTTGTTTAAATGATTTGGAATTGACAGAAGTTGGACAAACAGTTGGTGCAATAAGAAGTGAAAATGGATTATGGATTGGACTTGTTTTAGTGAGTGGTTATTTGGACGATTTAGATCCCCCTGAGTTAGCTGCAATTATTCAAGCTATATGTGTTGATGTAAGGAGGCCCAATCTTTGGTGTAATTTTAAGCCTTCTTTAAAGGTCATAGATGTTTTTAATGAATTAGATGGGTTAAGAAAATTAGTCGCTTCTCAACAAAATAAGTTTCATATTGAAATCCCAATCTATTTAGAAACCGATTTAACTGGAATTATCTCTGAATGGGCAAGGGGAAAAAAATGGAAAGATTTGGTTTTTAATACTTCATTAGATGAAGGCGATGTAGTAAGGATTATTAGAAGATCAATAGATGTTCTTTCTCAAGTGCAATACTGTATTGGTGTGAGTAATAAATTAAAAAGGAACTCAAAGCTAGCATTAAAAGCTATTAACCGGTTTCCTGTTTCTGAATCTAACGATCTTATAAAAGTTTCTGAAGATATTAATCCCGCAACAAAAAGAATTGACAATAATTCTTAAATTTTTTAATCAAATCATTGAATTAATATTCATTGCTTTATCAAATTCATCCTCGTTTAAATAACCTAATTTAAGCGTTGCCTCTTTTAAATTTAATGATTCTTTGAAAGCAAGGTTTGCAATTTCAGCTGCTTTTTCATAACCAATTTTTGGTACTATGGCTGTAATTAACATTAGCGAATTTTTTAAATTTAACATCATTTTTTTTTGATTAGGTTCTATTCCCTCAACTAATTTTATTCTGAAGTTGTCTATTGCATTTTTAAGTAATTTTAAACTTGTAAGAATATTAAATCCAATAAGAGGCTTATATTCATTCATCTGTAAAGTGCCGCTAGAATTTGCCATTGAAACTGCATATTCAAAACCCATTATCTGAGTACAAACCATTGATAAAGCTTCGCATTGAGTCGGATTCACTTTGCCAGGCATGATAGAACTTCCGGGTTCATTTTGAGGGATAATTAATTCATATATTCCTGCTCTTGGTCCAGAAGATAGAATCTTTATATCATTTGAAATTTTAAATAATGCACCTGCTAATATTTTTAACTGACTCATTACTTGAGCTAGACGATCATGCGAGGCCATGATTGAAAAATTATTTTTTGACTTATAGAACATTAAATTAGTATCATCGGAAATTGATTTTATAGACTCTTCACAAAATCCTTTTGGACAATTAATACCTGTACCTACTGCAGTTCCTCCCAGAGGTAAGAAATATAATTCATCAATACTCATAATAATTGAATTCTCAGCATCTTTAAGTTGCTCTGACCATCCTGATATTTCTTGCCCAAGAGTTATGGGCACTGCATCTTGGAAATGTGTTCTTCCTATCTTTATAAGGTCTTTCCATTCGTTACTTTTTTTGTCAAGGGTCTTTGTAAGTTCTCTTATTGTTGGAACTAAATTTTTGATTATTTCATTAACAACAGATATTTGAATTGCAGCAGGAAAAGTATCATTGGTTGACTGAGATTTATTTACATCATCATTCGGATGAAGTGGATAATGGCTACCAATCTCTGAATTTGTTTTTAATGCCGCAATATTTGAAATCACCTCATTCACATTCATATTTGTTTGTGTGCCACTTCCTGTTTGCCAAACCTTTAAGGGAAACTGTGAATCATGAAGCCCGTCAAGTATTTCTGTACATGCCTCTACAATTAAATTTTTTTTGCTTTTATCTATTAATCCCAAATTGAAATTCGCAATTGAAGCAGCTTTTTTTATAAGAGTAAGAGAATAAATTAACTCTATTGGAATTAATTCTTCTCCAATAGAAAAATTTATTATTGATCTTTGTGTTTGAGCACCCCATAAGGCTTCCATGGGAACTTCTATTGTTCCCATACTATCTTTTTCAATCCTAAATTTTTTTGTCATTATTCTTCTGAAAACACTGGTTAAACTGAGATAAGGTTTTCAGTAATCTAGATACCGAGCTTCTCCCATATTACACTTAAATTATTCAGATGAATTGAAGGATTAAAACATTCTTCTAAATCACTTTGATTAATAAAATCCATAATTTCATTATTTCTCTCTATATTTTCTTTGAAATTCCCATCCTCAGTATTCCAGGCCTGATGAGCATTTTTTTGTACTAAGCTGTAAGCCTTTTCTCTAGACATGCCCCTTTCTACAAGTAAAAGTAAAACTTTCTGGCTAAAAATTACGCCGCCATATATATTCAAATTTTTTAGCATATTTTTTGGATAAACTTCCAAATTGCTTACTATATCTTTCATTTCTCTAAGCATAAAATGCAAACAGATTGATACGTCAGGCAACATAATACGCTCATTTGAACTATGGCTTATGTCTCTTTCATGCCAAAGTGGGACATTTTCCAAAGCTGTTAAGACGTAACTCCTCAAAATTCTCGCTAAACCGCTTATTCTTTCACTCCGAATAGGATTTCTTTTATGAGGCATTGCTGAACTTCCTTTCTGCCCTTTTGTGAATCCTTCCTCAACTTCTAAAACGTCAGTTCTCTGTAAATTTCTTATTTCAGTCGCGAATCTATCTAGCGAAGCACCAACGAGTGCAATTGTTTGAACATATTCTGCATGTCTGTCTCTTGATATAACCTGGGTACTTGCTGTATCTGGTTTTAAGCCGAGTAGGTCACAAGTTATTTTTTCAACTTCAGGGTTTGTATTAGCGTAAGTTCCCATTGCACCACTTATTTGTCCTATTGCTATGGATTCTTTAAGTGTTAACAATCTCTTTTTGTTTCTTATTATTTCTGCTAACCATCCTGCAAGTTTAAAACCAAAGGAAATTGGCTCCCCATGAATAGCATGTGATCTTCCAATCATTAATGTATTTTTATGCTTTCTTGCTAATAATCTGACTTCATTTTCTAGTTTCTCAATTTCTTTAAGTAATAATTCACTGGAATCTTTTAACTGAAGAGATAATCCGGTATCAAGAACATCACTACTAGTCATTCCAAGATGTATATATCTACCAGAGTCTCCTACAAATTCGTTGACGCTTGTAAGAAATGCTATTACATCATGTTTAACTTCTTTCTCAATTTCTTTAATTCTGGATTCATCAAACTTTGCATTTGAACGAATATCTTTCATGGCATTCTCAGGAATTTTTCCCAGAGAACAATTTGCTTCACATGCAGCTATTTCAACCTTAAGCCAACTCTGGAATTTTGAACTTTCAGTCCAGATTTGCCCCATTTCGGGTAATGTGTAACGCTCGATCACAATTTTTAATAATCACCAATTTAAACTTTATAACTAAAATCGGATAATTGCCCTACACCTTAAAGATGTGCTTGCCATTGCACATATTTGCCGGTTAATTATTTTTGATTTAGCAGAGTTTTTAAAAGAGTAAAGAAAATTTAAATATTAAAATATTTCACAAATTGACTTTGCTAATAATGGGTAATTATTTAGTTCGCATTTAAAATTAGAGGGTATTAAAGAATTTGGATCTTAATTTTGTAGAAGTTCATTATTCAATCTTTTTTTATGGATGAATAGATGATTGAAAAAAGTAGATTAGACCTTTATCTTCTTAACGAAGGTTTATGTGAAACTCGTCAAAAAGCCCAAGGTTTAATTCTTGCAGGCAAAGTAAGAGATATTAATGGCAAAGTATTTGATAAACCTGGACAGCAAGTATTAATTGGTTCGGAATTTTTTATCGATTCTGAACCTATGTTTGTATCAAGGGGAGGTGAAAAATTATTAGAGGCATTTAAAAAACTTGAAATTAATGTAAAAGATAAAATATGTATTGACGCCGGAATCTCAACAGGGGGATTTACTGATTGCTTATTGCAACAAGGGGCAAAGTTAGTTTATGGGATAGATGTTGGTTATGGACAGACTGCATGGAAGATTAGAAAAAATCCAAAAGTTATACTTTTTGAACGAACAAATATTCGAAATTTAAAACCTAACGATCTTTTATCTAGAAGTGTTGAATTACCAAATTTTGTAGTTGCTGATTTGTCTTTTATTTCATTAAAGTTAGTTTTTAATTCTATTAGTAATTTATTAGTAGGTGATTCTATAGAGGGAATTTTTTTAATTAAACCCCAATTTGAGGTGGGTAAAGATAAAGTCAGCAAAGGTGGCGTTGTTCGCAATCCTAAATTTCATACCGAAGCTATAGAGTCTGTTATTAATGCTGCTAAGAATTTTCAATGGAATATAAAGAATTTGATAGCTTCTCCTCTAGTAGGTCCTGCTGGAAATCATGAATACCTAGCTTGGATGTGCTTAAGAAGTGAATTAAATCCAAAAATTAATAGTGAATATATACAAAATTTAGTGAATGAAACTCTCTGAATCAAAGAGCTTCTTCATCTTTGTCGCCAGTTCTAATTCTCACAACAGAATCAATTGATGTGATGAATATTTTCCCGTCGCCGATTTCACCAGTTTTTGCTGCTTCAGCAATTGCATCTATTACTGAATTAACTCTTTCATCCTCCACTACAACTTCTACTTTGAGTTTTTGTAAGAATTCAACAGTAAATTCGGAACCTCTATATCTTTCAACTTGTCCTTTTTGTCTTCCAAAACCTCTGACTTCACTCACAGTCATTCCAACAATACCAGAGTTTACTAATGCAATTTTTACATCCTCAAGTTTAAATGGACGTATGATTGCCTCAATTTTCTTCATGATTAGACATTGAATATTATTATTTTAATTGTTTTTTGGGAAAACATCCATGATTGAAATATCAGAAAAACATTTAATATCAAGGCCTGCATTTATGGCATCTTCAATTAATAATTTGGAGTTTTCCTCAGAAATAATTACTGTACTATTTGATAATGCTTCCCACTGATCATTCTCAAAGTGTGTTTGAAGCCATAACATTCCAAAAGCACTCCTTGGTTGAAGGGATTTATTTAAGTTGTTATCGATAGTTATCAAACAAATGTCCATTAATTAATCATTTAACTAAACACATATAAACCTTTCGGCGGACATTATGAATGTTGCATTTGATACAAAAATAAGATTTAACATCTTTTGACTTAGTCAATTGTAATACTTAGATTTGTTGATACTTTTGCGAATTTTTATCTTTATATATAGTTTTTATATAGGTTATTAAAAAAGTTCTACTAAAAATGAGTACAGCTAAATTAGAAGATTCGACTCAAAGACCGCTATATGGTGAAAGAATTATTGAAGAATCAAAAATAATTTGTTTCGATAATCCAAATAAGAAAAGAATTTATGAAATTTCTATTCAGTTACCTGAATTTACATGTAAGTGCCCCTTTTCTGGTTATCCAGATTTTGCAAAGCTAAATATTTTTTATCAACCTAATTTGAAAGTCTATGAGTTGAAGTCTTTAAAGCTTTATATTAATAATTTTAGGGATATAAAAATATCACATGAGGAAGTTGTTAATAGAATTATGGATGATTTAGTGAATGAAGGTTCACCACACTGGATACATTTAAATGCTGCATTTAACCCCAGAGGGAATGTTTCTATGCAGTTAGATATTTTTAGTGGGCAGAAAAGAAATTAAAAATTTTTTATTTCGTCTGATAATTTAAAAAATTCTTTTTTAAAACCAACTAGATTTTTATTACTAAGGCCTCCAATAGATAACTGTTGTGATTCTTTATTTACCAGAATCCATAATTGGTTAGTTGGTATAAGACTTATGATTGTTCCAAAAATTATTAAGATAAAAGAAAAGTAAATAAATGGTATAGACGGATCATTTTTAATTATTAATCCACTGCTGGGGATTATTTTTTTCAGAGATACTTTTGAAGAGTTAACTTCTAAAGGATCGTCATTAATATAAAGATTATTCCCGGAAAAATTTTCTATATTCGAAATTTTAAGTGGACCATTTTCATTATCTATTGTTAAAAGGAAATTTTTTTTAGTTTCCGATCCTAATTCAACTAAAACTCCCCAAACTTGATTACCGATTTCTGGAATCTCCTTTAATTGTAATTGATAAAGAATATTATCTATTTCTAAAACAACATTTGATATTGCCCAATCTGCTTGATAAATAGTTAATCCTTTAAACCTGATTGGGTGATTAACTTTGGTTGTTTTTATTTCATTTAAATTTAGATCTTCAGAAGAAAAATTTAATTTTGAAATAAACTGTTTGGGAACACCATCACTTTCACGTTCTATAGAAAAATCGACTAATTTTACATTGGCCTTTGAGTTTGTGCTCTCATTAACAAGATCTAAAGTTTCTCCAGGTAGTAAATATTGTTCTTTTGATTGACTTGTAAAACTTCCATATGCTGAACCTATAAGTAAGACTATTAATCCGATATGTACAACTAAAGGACCGATTTTCCCAATTAACCCCTTTCTTGCAGAAATATGACTATTAAATTTGTATGTTTCCCATCCTTTTTTTTTAAGTAATAAATCTACTTTTGATATATGTTCACCATCTTGATTGATTGGGTGACTTGTAGTTAGTTGCAGTTTGCTAAATTTTTTTTCGCTCTTATATTCAATCCATTTTAATGAAGCTTTTAATGAAGGAATTTGCCTCCTGAAACTACAAGCTGCCAGAGAAATGCAAAGAAGAATTAATGTAAATAAAAACCAAAAGCTTGTATATATATGATCCAATTGAAATTGTAAGACTTTTTCTCCATCTAAAAATCCAAAAATGGGAGCACTATCGAAATTATCAATATAGAATTTATCATTACTACCTTGAGGTATGAAAGTACCTATTCCACTTGCAATAGCAATGAAGATTATCAACGATATAGCGAATCTTAAACTTGATATTTTTAAAATTAGATTCTTTAAAATAATCATTTAAATCCAATTTGAAAATAAATTTAATAACCCTAGGGAAATTAAAAATATCCCACTTAAAGTCGGAATTATTTGACTAAATTTTCTAAGAGCTAGAAATTGCTTTAAGTTTTCTGCAGTAGCTCCTGCAATGATTAATGGGGTTACTTGGCCTATCCCAAAGAACAATAAAAAAATAATAGATATTATCGGGTTTTTGGCTTGCGATACCCAAGCCAAAAGAGTTGCCAAAACAGGAGTAATGCAAGGTGAAGAAGCTAGTCCAAAAGTAGTCCCTATGGCAAAAGGCGCTATAAATTTTGGTATTTTATCTTCAATTATTTTTATATCAGGTCCATTCGGAAACTGAAACTTTAGAATTCCTAATAAATTTAACCCCATTATTATTGCTATTAGGGCAACAAATGAAGTGTAATAAGATGGAATTTGCCCATATATTTTACCTAAGAATCCACTGGCAGCCCCCAGTGCAACAAGCGAAAAAACTACACCTCCTGAAAAACTAATAAGTTTAAATTTATTTTTCTCTGTCCCGCCTACATAAGCAATAGTCACTGGTAGTAACGATAATGAACATGGCCCAAGACTTGTTAAAAGTCCTGCACTGAAAACTAAAAATATAGTAAATGGACCAGGACTATTAAGACCATTCTGCATAAGCAGATTACCCTTTTGAGATAATTCTGAAATAACTAAATTAAATGATTCGATAGCTTGGATTTAATCCTTTAAATTCTAACTAATTAAGAGTCTTTCGTGTATAAATCATACCTATGAATCCTGTTGATTCTAATGAACATCTCAGTAACATTCCTGCAATAAAAAAAGATGCTAATAATGAATTTCCGCCATAACTGATAAAAGGTAGTGGTAATCCTGTAGTAGGCATTGAACCTGTTGCTACCGCAATATGCATTATTGATTGACCTGTTAATAATACGCCACATCCGATAGCAACCAGCTTTGTATAGTTATTCCTGCACTTAAGAGCAATTCTGAGGCTTATAAAAGAGAAAATTGCTAAAAATCCTAAGAAAAAAGTACACCCTAACAAACCAAATTCTTCTGCAAAGATGGCAAAAATAAAATCTGTGTACATAAATGGTAGGTACTGTAATTTTTGTATAGACAGCCCAAAACCTTGTCCGAATAGACCGCCTGAACCTATGGCTAACAAACTCTGAACCAATTGAAATCCACTTTCTTGTTGATCTTTCCAAGGATTAATAAATGAAGTAACCCTAAGTTTTTGATATTCGTTAATAAAGATACTAAAACAACCAGTAATGAATCCTAATGAGGCAAATGAGCAAAGAGAGCTAAGTTTTACTCCTCCGCATAAACCCATTACCCAAAAGAGAATTCCAGTTAATGATGCAGTACTTAAATTAGGCTGTTTTAGTATTAATAAAATTAATAAACCAAAGGACATAATTGAAATTAATTTTTTATCATCTTTTATCAGATTCCAATGAGCGAAAAGGTTCGAAGCTTCTAAAATTAAAAAAGGTTTAATCAATTCAGATGGTTGCAGACGTAAATTGCCTAGTACTAGCCATCTTGAAGATCCATTTACTGTAATTCCAGTAATATTAGTTAAGAAAATTAAAACGAATAAAATATAAAAAATAATCCTTGAAATCTTTAAAAGATTTCTAATATTTGAATTAAGAACGAAATAAAATAGACCAAGACCTGGAATTGTCCAAATAATTTGTTTTTTTAAAAAGTAAGCCCAATTTCCCATTTCCCTACTAGCCACCCACCAACTTGATGATCCTAGAATGAGGATTCCTAATATTGACCAAATTCCAATGATTATAATGAGGATTTTTGCCTCATAAGGCCATATCTCCCAAGGTAAGGGAAGAATAGACTCCGTTATGTTGCTTAAATTTTTTTTGTAATTAGAACTAAAGGTTTTTTTTCTTTTAGAAATTCTTTTATATTTTATTTTTTCTTGACTTATCTCCAATTTTTTAGATGTATATTTACTATTGAGACGTTTAATTTAGATTTTGCCAAGTCTTTATTAACTTTTTAAAGTGTTAAGGCGATTAAAAAGATAAATTTCCATAAAATTTATTTTTGAGGAATAAAGTAAAAAAATGGTCTACAGATTCATCATAAATCTTAAGAATTAATTTTTTATAAAAAAAAACTAGCAAAAGGGCACCTCTCCGTGATAGATTCCGTGAGTTTATATACTTACTTCAAACAATTAAGAGGGGTTTCTAAACTATGTTCACATCAGTGGACTCAAATAGAAAAAAATTTGAGCATCCTTCTAATGAGAATGTTCAATTTCCTCAATCCCAGAATAATTCGATCATCAAAGAAAGTGAATTTGGCATTGCCAATCAAATTGATCATTTGCTTTCCCAAAATGATGAATACACAAAATTGCAATTAACAATTTTTGGAATTACTTTTATTGTTTCTATTTTATTAGCATCAATAACTGGAATTTTTCTAGGCTTTACTTTTGGTTTTAGTATTTTTATAGGTGCAATTGCCGGCATTTTTTACCTACGTTTGCTTGCCAAAAGTATAGGGAAACTTGGTAAAGAATCATCAGGTGTATCAAAATTGCAACTATTAGTTCCAGTTTGCCTCTTTATTTTTGCGAGCAAGCTAGGATCTTTGGATATTTTTCCTGCAATGATAGGTTTTTTCATTTATAAGCCTTCACTCATTCTTTATTTTTCACGTTCTTAAGTAAATTTTTTTATTCAAAACAAATGTTTTTTAATTCCTTGCTAACAAATTTTGCAGCATTAGAAGTTGGTCAACATCTTTATTGGCAAATTGGAAATATCAGACTTCATGGCCAGGTATTTTTAACATCTTGGATTTTATTAGGAGCGTTATTAGTTTTTATTTCTTTAGGAACTAAAAAAATGGAAAATGATCCTAAAGGCCTTCAAAACCTGCTTGAGTTCCTCTGGGATTACATAAGAGATCTTGCTAGGACGCAAATAGGTGAAAAAGTTTATAGAGATTGGATGCCATTTATAGGAACTTTATTTTTATTCGTCTTTGTTAGTAATTGGGGAGGGGCTTTAATTCCTTGGAGATTGATTAAGTTACCAAGTGGAGAATTAGGAGCACCTACTGCAGATATCAATACAACTATAGCCTTGGCTTTATTGGTTTCACTTTCTTATTTCTATGCTGGTTTAAGCAATAAGGGTTGGAGATACTTCGAATACTATGTTCACCCAACTCCGATTATGCTTCCTTTCAAAATTCTAGAGGACTTTACTAAACCTTTATCACTCTCTTTCAGGCTATTTGGAAATATTTTGGCTGATGAACTTGTTGTTGGTGTTCTAGTCTTTTTAGTCCCCCTAATTCTCCCAATACCTGTCATGTTCCTAGGATTATTTACTAGTGCAATTCAGGCATTGATTTTTGCAACTTTAGCGGCCTACTACATTGGAGAAGCTGTTGAAGAACATCATTAGCTGTTTTCTGATACATTTAGACACTTTTACAAAGGGTCTGTAATCTGGCAAAATATCTAATCGCGTAGGTCTGAAAATATCAGACCCATTCTTAAAACAAAGGATGTCCAAGCGTGTATGACAACAAAGATTATCACAAGTATTAAGCTCTTTATTTCAAAATTATGGATTCGATTACTTCCGCTGCATCAGTTGTAGCTGCTGGTTTAGCAGTTGGTCTAGGTGCTATTGGCCCAGGTCTTGGACAAGGTAACGCAGCTCAAGGTGCTGTTGAGGGTATTGCCCGTCAGCCAGAAGCTGAAGGTAAAATCAGAGGAACTCTTCTTTTGTCTTTCGCTTTCATGGAGTCATTAACAATTTACGGATTAGTTGTGGCTTTGGTACTACTTTTTGCGAATCCTTTTTCCTAAAAGTTAATATTGCTTCTAATTCTTATTAGCAATATTTAAATTTAATTTTTTAACTTCAACTGAATCATATGTTGGCCTTTAATTTTTTTGGTGCTACAGAAGGTGGATTATTTGATATAAATGCCACTTTGCCACTAATGGCAATTCAAGTAGTTGCGCTTACTTACATATTAAATTCTCTCTTTTTTAAGCCTGTTGGCAATGTTGTAGAAAAAAGAGAAAAGTTTGTAAGTAATAATATTATTGAAGCCAAAAATAAACTTTCTGAGGTTAAAAAATTAGAAGCTGATTTATTAACTCAGCTTCAGAGTGCTCGTTCAGAAGCCCAAAGAATTGTGAGCGAAGCTGAGAATGAGTCTGACAAGCTTTTTAAGGAAGCACTAGAGCTTGCTAATAATGAAGCAAATGCTTCAAAAGAAAAGGCAAGACTAGAAATTGAAAGTCAGACGTCCGCTGCTCGTGATCAACTTTCTAAACAGGTTGAAGATCTAAGCGAACTTATTGTTAATAGATTGATTCTAGAAAAATGAATTTAACTCTTTTAGCTACAGAAGGTTTTGGATTGAACTTCAATTTATTCGAAACTAATATCCTTAATTGGGCTGTAGTGGTTTTCGGTCTTTATAAATTTTTGCCTGGTTTCTTAGGTAAAATGCTCCAAAAAAGGAGAGAAGGTATCCTTCTTGAATTAAAAGATGCTGAAGATCGACTCCTAAATGCAACTCAAGCTTTAGAAAAAGCGAAGAAAGATTTATCTTCAGCAGAAGAAAAAGCTTCTCAAATAAAAGCAGATTCTCTTAAAAGATCTGAATCAATCAGAATGGAAAGTGAGAAAAAAGCGATAGAGGAGATGGCACGAATTAAACAAAGTGCAATCTCTGATGAGAGCTCTGAAGCATCCAGAGCAATTTCTCAACTACGAAAAGAAGCTGTTGAACTGGCAATTAAGAAAGCTTTAGAATCTCTCCCAAATCGACTTGATAAAACAACACAAGAAAATTTGGTAACTCAATCAATTAACAATATTGAGGTGAACTAATGCCACTTTTAAATTCAGTTACTACTCCATACGCAGAGGCATTACTTCAAGTTGTGAATGAAAATTCGCAAACTGAAGAGATGGTTTCTGAGGTTAAACAACTTTTGGAATTAATAAATGATTCCCCTGAATTGGAGAAGGCATTATCCTCTCCTATTTTAGAGACAGATGCTAAGAAGAAAATCATTATTGAGATTTTTTCAAATAAGGTTAATTCTTCTTTACTGAATTTCTTAAAATTATTGGCCGATAGGCAAAGAATTGGAATACTCACTTCAATTCTTGATAGGTTTTTAGAGATTTACCGAGAAAATAGTAATATTGCTTTGGCAACTGTTACTTCTGCAATCGAGCTTACTGATGATCAGAAAGGTTTAATTACCAAAAAGATCATCAATATTGCTGGAACAGAAAAATTAGAACTTGTAACTAAAATCGACCCATCTCTTATTGGTGGTTTCGTCGCCAGTGTAGGATCAAAAGTAATTGATGCTTCCCTTGCTTCACAAATTAGAAAACTTGGCTTATCCCTTTCCAAGTAACTTTTAAATCAACCTTAAATTCTTAAATCCATGGTATCTATACGCCCTGATGAAATCAGTTCAATCTTAAAACAACAAATAACTGATTATGACCAATCTGTAAGTGTTAGCAATGTAGGAACTGTTCTGCAAATCGGTGATGGCATTGCAAGAATATATGGCTTAGATCAGGTCATGGCAGGTGAGTTATTGGAATTTGAAGATGGTACCGAAGGTATAGCTTTAAATCTTGAAGATGATAATGTTGGAGCCGTTTTGATGGGAGAGGCACTTGGTGTCCAAGAAGGAAGTAACGTTAAGTCCACAGGTAAAATCGCATCTGTTCCAGTGGGTGAAGCAATGCAGGGGAGAGTTGTTAATCCTCTAGGACAACCAATAGATGGGAAAGGTGAAATTCCTACGAGTGATACTAGATTGATTGAAGAAATGGCTCCTGGAATAATCAAAAGAAGATCAGTGCATGAACCAATGCAAACAGGTATTACATCTATTGATGCAATGATTCCTGTTGGCAGAGGTCAAAGAGAATTAATTATTGGTGATAGACAAACTGGAAAATCTGCTATTGCTATCGATACTATAATTAACCAAAAAGGCCAAGATGTAGTTTGTGTTTACGTAGCTATTGGTCAGAAGTCAGCATCAGTAGCAAACATCGTAGAGGTATTAAGGGAGAGAGGAGCACTAGATTATACAGTCGTAGTTAGTGCAGGAGCTTCTGAACCTGCTGCTTTACAGTACTTAGCACCTTATACCGGTGCAGCAATTGCTGAACATTTTATGTATCAGGGTAAAGCAACACTTGTTATTTATGATGATCTAACAAAACAAGCTCAGGCTTATAGACAAATGTCTCTTCTTTTAAAAAGACCACCAGGAAGAGAAGCTTATCCTGGAGACGTGTTCTATTTACACAGTAGATTACTAGAAAGAGCAGCAAAACTTTCTGATGCTATGGGAGGAGGCTCTATGACAGCTCTTCCAATTATTGAAACTCAGGCAGGGGACGTTTCGGCTTACATCCCAACTAATGTTATTTCAATTACAGATGGACAAATATTCTTGAGTGCAGATTTATTTAACTCAGGATTAAGACCCGCTATTAATGTAGGTATTTCTGTTAGCCGTGTTGGAGGTGCCGCTCAAACAAAAGCAATTAAAAAAATTGCAGGAACTTTAAAATTAGAACTTGCACAGTTTGATGAACTAGCTGCTTTTTCTCAATTTGCATCTGATCTTGATGAAGCAACTCAGCAACAACTTGAAAGAGGCAAAAGACTAAGAGAGTTATTAAAGCAACCTCAGTTCTCCCCGCTTAACCTTGCAGAACAAGTTGCAGTAGTTTATGCGGGAGTTAAAGGTCTTATTGATGAGGTACCTGTTGAAGATGTTACTAAATTTGCAACTGAACTTAGGGAATACCTAAAGTTAAATAAATCAGAATTTATAGAAGAAATTCTTAAAGAAAAGAAATTAAATGATGGATTAGAAGCAACACTAAAAGAGGTGATAAATGAAGTTAAATCATCAATGCTTGCCACAGTTTAAATTTAATTAAGGAGATACCATGGCAAATCTTAAAGAGATTAGAGATCGAATCGTTTCCGTTAAAAATACAAGAAAAATAACGGAGGCCATGAGACTTGTTGCAGCTGCAAAAGTTAGGAGAGCTCAAGATCAAGTTCTTAAGAGTAGACCTTTTGCAGATAAACTTGCACGGGTCTTAGAAAATATCCAATCTAAAGTTCAATTTGAGGCTGTCGACTCTCCTCTATTATCCAAGAGAGAAGTAAAGAGCATAACTTTGGTTTGCATAACTGCGGATAGAGGTTTATGCGGTGGTTACAATACAAATATAATAAAAAAGGTAGAAATAAGATACGCAGAATTAGTTAAACAAGGGTATCAACCAAATTTAATTTTGGTAGGGAAGAAAGCTATTGGCTATTTTCAAAATAGAAAGGATAGATATGTAATTAACAGTACTTTCAAAGAACTAGAACAGGTACCCACAGTCAAGGACTCAGAAGGAGTAACAAATGAAATTTTAGCTGAATTTCTCTCAGAAAATTCTGATAGGGTGGAAATTATTTATACGAAATTCATCACTCTAGTCAGCTGCTCTCCTGTCGTTCAAACACTATTGCCACTTGACCCTCAAGGAATTGCTGAGGAAAACGATGAAATTTTTAGGCTGACTACAAAAGATAGTAAGTTACTTGTTGAAAAATCAAATATGGAAAAAAGTGATTCTGAGAAGTTGCCTTCAGATATTGTTTTTGAACAAAGTCCTGATCAACTATTAGATTCCTTATTACCATTATATTTACAGAATCAGGTACTAAGAGCTCTTCAAGAGTCAGCAGCTTCAGAACTCGCTTGCAGGATGACTGCTATGAATAATGCGAGTGATAATGCTAAAGAATTAGCAAGTACTTTGAATCTAACCTATAACAAGGCCAGGCAAGCAGCTATTACTCAAGAAATATTAGAAGTTGTAGGAGGTTCTGCAGTTTAGCAATAAGATTTAGGATATGCCTGAATACAATATCAAAGTTCAATTTGAGCAAAAGACTTTTAGTTTTTTATGTTCTGAAGATCAAGATATTATTTCAGCGGCAAAAATAAATGGAATAGATTTGCCAAGTAGTTGTTGTTCAGGAGTTTGTACAGATTGTGCATCCATGATATTGGAAGGATCTGTAGATCAAGAAGATGCAATGGGATTAAATGATGATTTGAGGGAAAAGGGCTTTGCACTTTTATGTGTGGCATATCCCAAGTCCGATTTGAATATTGTTATTGGTAAAGAAGTCGAAGATGATTTGTATAATGATCAATTTGGTAAATATCAAAAATGAAATTAAGTTCAGTTGATTACTATTTAGATTGGCCGGCTTCAATAAAAGTAAAAAATTTAAGGGAATTCATCATCACAAATTTAGAAAAAAAAGGTGATTTAATTCGATGGTCAATTGTTGATATTCAAAATTCTATTGACTCTTTTGGAACAAAAAAACTTAAAATTAAAGCTGTCTTAGCTAATTAAGAAATATAAATTGAAATATTTTTAATAATGAAAAATTCACCAACAATGTTCATAGTTCCAACTGGTATTGGTTGTGAAGTAGGAGGTTTTGCTGGAGATGCACTTCCAACCGCTAAATTATTAGCATCGGCAAGTGGATGTTTAATTACTCATCCAAATGTTATGAATGGTGGTAATCTTTCTGAAAAAGATAAAAATATTTTTTATGTTGAGGGTTATAGTTTAGACCGACTTGCTAAAGGAGAAATCGCTTTAAAAAGGGTAAAGCAACAGAAAATTGGGATAATTTTTGATTCAGCTATGGAAAAAGAAATATTATTGAGACATTTACAAGTTGCTGATGCATGTGTTTCTACTTTAGGAATTAATGTTCATTCTTATGTGATTACAAGAAAGCCATTAAACATAGTTATTGATTCTGATTCATCAAAAATCAGTGGTGGCACAATTGAAAATCCTGATACTCTAATTGATGCTGGAAAATGTTTAATAGAAAAAGGAGTTACGGCAATAGCAATTGTGGCAAAATTTCCAGATTATCCAGATTCTTTAGAAACAAATATCTATAGAGAGGGAAAAGGGGTTGATCCTATTGCTGGAGTCGAAGCAGTTATAAGTCATTTAATAAGCAAATTTTTAAAAGTTCCCTGTGCTCACGCACCTGCTTTAAATCCAATTGAATTGAATGAAAATTTAGATCCTCGTACAGCTGCAGAAGAAATAGGATACACTTTTTTACCATCTGTATTGATTGGGTTAAGCAATGCCCCTGATATTGTTGAATTGCCTGCTAAAAATGAATCAATCTCACTACATCCTGATCAGATTGAATCGATTGTTGTTCCTAATGGTGCATTAGGAGGAGAAGCAGTACTAGCAGGGATTGAAAAAGGTTTAAATATTATCGCTGTAAAAAATCAAAATACATTAAAAGTGACAAATGAGTTTTATAATTATCCCAATCTTTTTGAAGTTGATAATTATTTAGAAGCTGCAGGCATAATTCTTGCTATCAAAAAAGGTATCAACCTTGATTCAGTTAAACGGCCCTTAAAAAAAATTCAAGAGTGTTCTTATAGTGATTAATAAGATATTGCTATGGGAACTCTCCAGTCACTTCCTAATGATTGACTGCTTAGTTTTAGGATTGGAGGAGCCTGCTTTCTTTTAAATTCCGCTTTTTTTATGAGTGAGATAATTTTTAAAATTAAATCTTTTTTATAACCATCTTCTTCAAGTTGTTGTAAATCTTTTTTCTCTTCAATAATTCCTTTAAGAACTTTATCTAAAATAGAATAAGGTGGGAGAGAATCAGTATCTAATTGATTAGGCCCTAGTTCAGCACTTGGAGCTTTTTTGCGAATATTTTCTCCAATTATATCTAAACTAGTATCTAACATATATGACTTTCTACTATTAATTGAATCTTCACTATCAAGCCAATTGCATAATTTAAAAACATTAGTTTTATATAAATCCCCAATTACAGATAATCCCCCATTCATATCACCATAAAGTGTGCAATATCCTACGGCTAGTTCTGATTTATTGCCTGTTGAGAGTAACAAATGCTTTTCTTGATTTGCTAAAGCCATAAGAAGTGTGCCTCTTATCCTTGACTGAATATTTTGATTTGTTATTTCAGCCATCTCGAAAGATATGGTTTTTATAAATGATTCTTCAAAAGAGGTCATCAAGTTTTCAATTGGAATGCTCTTGAAACTTATCTTTAATCTTTTTGCTAAATCTTTTGCATCACTCTTTGAATGAGATGAGCTCCACTTAGAGGGCATTGAAACGCAATAAACATTATCGCTTCCTAGAGCCGCTGTAGCAATTGCTGCGACAAGTGCTGAATCAATACCACCACTTAATCCAACTAAAGCTGTTTTAAATCCACATTTTTTTGCATAATCTTTAACACCAAGGACTAATGCATCAAAAATTGATGACATTTCGGAGTTTTTAAATTCATTTTTTTCAGGTTTTGTTTGCTCAATATCCCAACTGGAGAGATCTTCCGAAAAAGATTTTAATTGCTTAATTTTAGATCCATTCTTATCAAGAATAAAACTATTTCCATCAAAAATTAAATTATCATTTGCTCCAATCTGGTTGACATAAATCAGCGGTACTTGAAGATATTGTGCAGCAAAACTGGAAACCTTTGATCTTAGCTCTAACTTTTTCAGAGTATATGGGGAGGCTGATAAATTTACTAAAATATCAACTTTTTTTTTCTTTAAATCAATTATGGGATTTTTTCTATGGATTCCTCTACCTTCTATATCTTTGTTGACCCACAAATCCTCACATATAGTAAAGCCAAGTCGCCAAGTTTTATTTTTAATTTGTTTAATTAATACGGAAACTTTTTCTTCTGATCTAAAGTATCTTTTTTCATCAAATACTTCATATGTGGGAAGAATAATTTTCCGAGCAATTATTTTCCAAGCACCGCCCTCAACTAACGCAATAGAATTATAAAGATTAGGAAAAAAAGAATCATTTACCTTTTCAGCTATTCCAATTGAGATGCTTAAGTTGCCATATTTTTTATTAATATCTAAAGCTAATTGATCAAGAATTTGGTATTGATTTTTGATTAAATTTTTTTTAAAAAGTAAGTCATTTGCAGGATATCCCCATAATGATAATTCTGGAGTAAGAACAAAATCAGCAGAAATTGAGTTAGCTTTCGAAGCAATATTAAGTATTTTTTTTGCATTGCCCTCTAAATCTCCAACAACTGGATTTATTTGGGCAAGTAAAAATTTCATTCAACTAATTTGATGGATTCATATAAATTATTCCTCTTAACTATATCTATTAACGACGACGGTAAATTAGAACAATTAAAATTTAATCTAAACTTAGAACTTGAAATGTTTGGGGTTTTGATGGTTGAAATCTTAAATTTCACTCTATAAGCTTCTAACATTTTAAGAGTATTTGATTCAACAGGATATCCCTCTCTTAAAATTATAAAAAAACTTACCTCCAAAATAATTTTGTCGAAATTTTTCCAGTAGAAAATATCTTTAATTAAATCACTCCCAATTACAAAATCTAAATTATTAAATTTATAAATTTCTTTACATTTTTTGATTGACTCTACTGCCCATTGGCTACTTATTTTTTGATTAAATAAAATTTTCGGATTATTTAAATCATCAATAAGAGTTTTTAATAAATGGCTACGAATCGAGATATCCTCTATGTGCTTTTTTTGGGGGTTGTTGCTCACATAGCTAATAGTAAAAGCATAAATTTTGGATAATTCTTCAAGAATTTTTTTGTGTCCAATTGTAGGTGGATCAGCACTCGTACCAAATAAAGCAATGCTTTTTTCCATTTTAAGTTTTAAGGTAGAAAACTAACAAAATTATTATTTAAATTTCTTCTTGAAAAATAAATATTTATGTAGTTAAAAATCTCTGGGTCATTAAAATTCATATTTTGGATCAAAATATTAGGTTCTATAAAAGAAGCTTTGCTTCTTACAAATATCTCTTTTGCTGCTAATTTCCCTAGAATTTTTGTAGAATTAATCGCGATTGCAGCTTGAATAATTGCTATGGGTCCATAGGGTAATAATGAAAGCCCGTTAGTAAAAGGTGCTGTTAAAAGAATTAGTTTCTTAATAAAGTTGAAAGAGGTATTAACGCCGACTTGAGTGATTCCCAAATATAAATTATTAATAGATATATTTTTAAATATTTTTCTTGTAGATTCACCTTTCAACTCTAAGCCATAAATCTTACTTAATTCGTTAATCAATGCAGTATCTAGTGCAAAACTACCAGCAATATCAAATAAAATAAAAGGATTAAGAGCTACTGCGGATGCCTTTATAGTCGAAAATTTACCAATAGTTGATTGAGCTAATTTCTGCCTTCTTTTCAATCTTTGCTCTTTTATTTTCAGAAAAAATTTGTCAGCTAATTGAATAGAATTTAGTGTTAATAGTATCTCACCATATTGATTGATTAATTTTCCGATGTAATTTTTAAGATTGTTTTCATTATTAATAATTATTGGAATATTTAAATCTTTTGGAAGCTTAAACTTTATATTTTCAATTATTTCTTTTAATTCATTTTTATTAAATAGATCGATTTTGTTTAAAATTAAAATAATTTTTTTTCCATCTTTTATAAAAGAGCTGATTTCGTTTAACTCATTTCTATTTAAATCTCCAGAAATTATAAATAAGATAAGATCTGAGTGATTTATAGAGGAGTAAACTTTATCTGGGAATTGAATATCGCAGAAATCAAATCCTGGAGAATCTAGTAACTCTATAGTGTTGAGTGATTGATCCTTAAATTTCCATTCTTCAGCCTCAATTTCTCTTGTGGTCCCGTTGATGATATCTGTTTTAAATATATCTTTTTCTAATAAATAATTTAAAATGGAAGATTTCCCTACGCCTGATTTACCATATGCGCCAATTCTTAATTTTCTTTCTTTGAGCCTAAAAAGTTGTTGATTAAAAGAAATTATGTCCCTATTAAAATAACTTTTTTCATAGTTGGTCAGATCAATAGTTTCCCACCATTTTTTTAAAAGTAAATAATTTTTTTTAATTTTAAATTGTTTCATGATTTATTTTTTCCACCAGCCAGCTAAAACAGATAACACAGCTTCTGCACCAATAATGCCCACGAATCCTCCAAATTCATCTACTACTACTTTCACTCCTTTATGATTCTTGTCAAATCTTGTTAATAATTGATCTGCTTTAATCATTTCGGGAATGTAGTCCACTGGTTCGCAAATTTCTGACAATAATTTTTTATTTTCTCCATTAATTAATTCTGCTAGCATTCTCTCACGGGGAACCACCCCCTGTATTTTGTCAACTTTATCTCCCAAAATAACCCACCATGGAGAGTTATCGCCCATTATAAGTTTTGAAATTTCTTCTAGATTCGAAGACCCATCAAGACAAGGTGCCGATACCCTAGGGATCATTAAATCTTTAGCTTTTAAATCATTTAATTGAAAAACCTTAAATATCATTGCTGCTTCATCAGCTTCTATCAAACCTTTTTGGCTTCCAATTTTTGCCATTTGTCTAATTTCTTCTTCATCTGTTGAAATTTCATTTTCTGCCATAATAACTGGAAATATTTGTTCTATTAATACTAAAAATGGCCTCATTAAAGTATGCAATATTCTCAAGATAGGAACTGATAATAATGCAATTTGAACTGAGAATCTTGTACCAAGAGCCTTAGGTAGTACTTCTCCTACTAGTACGACTAGTATGTAAAAAGAAATTGAAAACAGGGTTAGGCCATAACTATTATTAATAACCAATGCTCCATATACACCTAAAATAAGACTTCCAATTATGTTAAATCCATTATTAGTAATAGTAATTACAGTTAATGTTCTTCCAAGATGTTTTCTAAGTTTAAGGAGTTGATTTGCAGAACTCCTTGGTTTTTGTTTAGAGGCTATCTCTAGAATCCGAATCGAATTTACAGCTAAAAAAGCAGCTTCTACTCCCGAACAACATGCTGACCCAATTAAGATAATAATTATAAGAACAATTAAACCGTAAACATTTGGTTCCATTAAAATAGATTAGTTACTAAATCTGTATTAATTCATTCTTCCATTTTTTTTTAAACACGCCAATACACAAACTATGTTTAAACCTGAAAATAAAGTTTTTGAAGAAAGAAGAGAAATCTTCCTCAATAAATTAAATGGAAAAGCTGCTATTATTCCTGGAGCTAGTTTAGTAAAGCATCATGCAGATTGTGAATATCCTTTTAGACAAGATAGTAATTTTTGGTATTTAACCGGTTTCGATGAGCCAGATGCAATCGCTCTTTTCTTATCGCATAAGCCAAAGGGAGAGAGATTTATTATGTTTGTTGCTCCTAAAGATGTTATAAGCGAAGTCTGGCATGGCTTTAGATGGGGTTTAGAAGGCGCTGAAAAAGAGTTTAATGCTGATAAGGCTCACTCAATAAACCAATTAAAAGATTTACTCCCAGCCTATATAAATGGTTCTGATGAACTTGTTTTTTCTATTGGTAAGCATCCATCAGTTGAGCAAATAATACTGGAAATTTTTTCACAACAACTTGAAAATCGGTCAAGATTAGGCATTGGTGGGAATGCTATAAAATCTCCAGAAATTTATTTAAATGAGATGAGATTAATTAAAAGTGAATTTGAAATAAAGAGAATGAGAGAGGCTATTCAAATCTCAGCAGAAGCTCATGAATTAGTTAGAGAATCAATCTCATCCAAGAAAAATGAAAGACAAATTCAGGGTCTTCTAGAGGGATTTTTTCTGGAAAAAGGGGCAAGAGGACCAGCTTATAACTCAATTGTTGCATCAGGAGATAACGCCTGTATTTTGCATTACACTTCAAATAACGCACCCTTGAAGAAGGAAGATTTATTGTTAGTGGATGCTGGTTGCTCACTAATTGATTATTACAATGGAGACATAACAAGAACTATTCCAATTGGTGGTAAATTTTCGAATGAGCAAAAAGTTATCTATGAAATCGTATTGAGTGCGCAGAAAAATGCAATTAAAAGTGCTGTAACCGGATCAAATTCTAGTCATGTACATAATGTTGCTTTAACAATTCTTATAGAAGGATTAAAAGAAATTGGTTTATTGTCAGGCAGTACTGAGGGGATAATTGAGAGTCAATCTTATAAACATCTTTACATGCATAGAACTGGACATTGGCTCGGTTTAGATGTTCATGATGTTGGAGCATACAGAATGGGGGACTATGAAGTACCATTACAGAATGGAATGATTCTTACGGTTGAACCTGGGATATACATAAGTGATAGGATCCCAGTACCTGAGGGACAACCCCCTATAGATGAAAACTGGAAAGGCATAGGGATAAGAATAGAAGACGATGTCCTGGTCAAAGATACAAACCCAGAAGTTTTAAGTATTGCAGCACTAAAAGAAATTTCTGATTTAGAATTTTGAAATTTGACTTATCAAGTTAATAGATTTATGTTTTTTATTAAGTTAAAAGCTTAAAAATGAATAAGTCCGATTCATATGATTCGAAACTTTCCCAAGCGAGAGGCTTAGCTAGTCAGCTTGGCATGTTCGCAGAAGAAAACGATATCCCCAAAGATCTTTGGGATTCATTGGAGGCTACTATTTATGATTTTTATGAAGTATCTTACGATAGATAAAAATCATGTTTGGAAGTTATCAATAACTAAAATCAAGAAATTTTGAATAAATCAATCAAAATGTGACCATAAACTGATAAATTATTTATTAAACATTAATAAGTGAATGACCTCATCAGATAAGTTAAATCAAAATTCAACAGAAAAAAAAGGAAAAAATAGTGATGCACCAAACTCAAAAAATTCTTCTCCTAATTCAGGAATGATGGGTGCCACAGCTGTATTGGCAGCTGCCACAATTGATGAAGATGGTGTACCCACTGGTTATACACCTAAACCTGATGAAGGAAGATTTATTATAAAAGTATTGTGGTTACCTGATAATGTAGCTCTAGCAGTAGATCAAATTGTAGGTGGAGGCCCTAGCCCTCTTACTGCTTATTACTTTTGGCCAAGAGATGATGCTTGGGAAAAATTAAAAAGTGAACTTGAGAACAAAGGTTGGATTACAGATAACGAGAGAGTAGAAATATTAAATAAGGCTACTGAAGTGATAAATTATTGGCAAGAAGAAGGTAAAACAAAAAAATTAGAAGAAGCCAAGTTAAAGTTTCCTGAAGTAACTTTTTGTGGAACTGCTTAAAAATTAGTTTTTTGCAGCTTGAATCCTTGCCTCAGCTTTCGAAATTTCTTTCAAAGCTTTAATTTTGTCTGGATTTTTTTCATTTTCAGAAAATTTACTTATTGCTAGTTTTGCTTCTTTAAGGTCTTGTTCAGCATTTTGGACATTTATTTCTGATCCAATTTCTGCATTATTTACCAATACAATGACTTCATCTGATTCAATTTCAGCAAAGCCCCCCATTAAAGCAATAGATTGCCATTGAGAATTCATTCTTAACCTTAAAACGCCTATATCAATAGCCGTAACTAAAGAAATATGTCCTGGAAGCACACCCAGTTGTCCGGTTGTGCTGGGAAGGATTACTTCTTCAGCTTCGCCTTGATAAACATTTTTATTAGGAGCTAAAACTTTAAGAGAAATTGCCATTAATTTAAATTATTGAAGGATTTATATAAATTTTGGTATTTATTTTTCTGACTTGATTTTTTCAGCCTTGGCTTTGACTTCATCAATATTACCAACTAGGTAGAATGCCTGTTCAGGTAAATCATCTAATTCACCTGACAAAATCATGTTGAAACCAGCTATGGTATCTTCTAATTTTACGTATTTACCAGACATTCCTGTAAATATTTCTGCTACGAAGAAAGGTTGGGAGAGGAATTTTTCAATTTTTCTAGCCCTATCAACCGTTAATCTATCTTCTTCGGAAAGTTCATCTAAACCAAGAATTGCAATAATATCTTGCAGTTCTTTGTATCTCTGTAATGTTGATTGAACCGCTCTGGCAGTTTTATAATGCTCATCTCCAACAACAGATGGTTGAAGCATAGTACTTGTTGAGTCTAATGGGTCAACTGCCGGATAAATTCCCTTAGCTGCAAGGGCTCTTGCAAGCACAGTAGTAGCATCTAGGTGAGCAAAGGTTGTTGCGGGAGCTGGATCAGTTAGATCGTCCGCAGGAACATAAACAGCCTGAATTGATGTTATCGACCCTTCCAATGTAGATGTAATTCTTTCTTGTAATTCACCAACATCAGTTCCAAGGGTTGGTTGGTATCCAACAGCTGAAGGCATTCTTCCTAATAAAGCTGATACTTCAGAGCCAGCTTGAACAAATCTAAAAATATTATCAACAAAAAGAAGAACGTCTTGTTTGTTAACGTCTCTAAAATGTTCAGCCATTGTTAGTGCCGATAAGCCAACCCTCATTCTTGCACCTGGTGGCTCATTCATTTGTCCAAAGCATAATGCAACTTTTGATTGAGTTAAATCATCAGCATTAATGACTCCTGATTCTTTAAATTCTTCATATAAATCGTTTCCTTCTCTGGTTCTTTCACCTACACCTCCAAAAACAGAAACCCCACCATGTTCCTTTGCGATGTTGTTGATCAATTCTTGAATAAGAACGGTTTTACCAACACCAGCTCCTCCAAATAATCCAACTTTACCTCCTTGTCTATAGGGAGCTAAAAGGTCGATAACTTTAATTCCTGTTTCAAAAACTTTTGGCTTAGTTTCTAGGTCAGTTAATTTTGGGGCAGATCTATGAATTGGCGCAGTATCTTTAGTTTTAACAGGTCCTTGTTCGTCTACTGGCTCTCCTAATACATTAAATATTCGCCCTAAAGTTGCTTCTCCTACAGGAACAGAAATTGGTGCGCCTGTGTCGACTGCTTCCATCCCTCTTACAAGGCCGTCTGTGCCACTCATTGCTACTGCTCTTACTCTATGGTCACCTAGAAGCTGTTGGACCTCTGCAGTAAGCGCTATATCTTGTCCGGCAGGGTTTTTTGCTTCTATTCGCAAAGCATTTAATATTTTAGGTAATTTTCCTGCTGGGAATTCTACATCAAGGACTGGGCCAATTACCTGACGAACTACGCCTTTTGTCTGTGAAGAAGTTGATGGGGTTGCTACCATTTTTATTGTTTGGTGATGATTAGCTGATTTTAAACAGCTCATAATCCGAAAATACTACCATCTCATGGGTAGATTCGTTAAATCGGTTCGGCCACCCGCACAGTTAAAGTATGGTTTAATTGCCTCTTTGCAGATTATGTTGTTGATGATACGGATCGAGAATTTCTCTTTCCATTTTTATGACGCAAGGCGTCTCAACAATGATCCTCCATTAATCTATGGCAGCTGTTTCACTTACAGTCTCTACAGTTAAACCACTGGGAGATAGAATATTTATTAAAGTTTCCGCATCTGAGGAAAAAACTGCTGGGGGCATTCTTTTGCCTGATTCAGCTAAAGAAAAACCACAAGTAGGAGAGGTTGCCCAGGTAGGCCCTGGGAAGCTTAATGACGATGGTTCTCGACAAACTCCAGAGGTGAGTATTGGCGATAAAGTTTTGTACAGCAAATATGCTGGAACAGACATTAAATTGGGAGGAGATGAATATGTCTTGCTCTCTGAAAAAGATATTTTAGCTGTAGTTGGCTAAAATATTTGTTTCAAAAATTATTAAAACTTATTACTAAATTGCTGCCTAAACATGGCTAAAAGAATTATTTACAATGAGCAAGCTCGTAGAGCGCTCGAAAGAGGAATTGATATCCTTGCTGAGTCTGTAGCTGTAACGCTTGGACCAAAAGGAAGAAATGTTGTCTTAGAGAAAAAATTTGGTGCTCCACAAATCATCAATGATGGTGTCACAATCGCCAAAGAGATTGAACTTGAGGATCACATTGAAAACACAGGGGTTGCATTAATAAGGCAAGCTGCGTCAAAAACTAATGATGCAGCTGGAGATGGAACTACCACAGCTACTGTTTTAGCGCACGCAATGGTTAAAGCAGGTTTGAGAAACGTAGCTGCGGGAGCAAATGCTATTACCCTGAAAAAAGGAATTGATAAGGCTACTGAATTTCTAGTTGGTAAAATTCAAGAAAATTCAAAACCTATCAGCGATAGTAATGCAATTGCCCAATGTGGAACTATTGCTGCTGGAAATGATGAAGAGGTAGGTCAAATGATAGCCAATGCAATGGATAAAGTTGGTAAAGAAGGTGTAATTTCTTTAGAAGAAGGAAAATCAATGACTACCGAATTGGAGGTTACCGAGGGTATGCGTTTTGATAAGGGCTACATTTCACCTTATTTCGCAACAGATACAGAGAGAATGGAGGCTGTTTTAGATGAACCATATATCCTCTTGACTGATAAAAAAATTGCCTTAGTTCAAGATTTAGTTC
This sequence comes from uncultured Prochlorococcus sp., assembly GCA_902583265.1. Classification (GTDB taxonomy): domain Bacteria; phylum Cyanobacteriota; class Cyanobacteriia; order PCC-6307; family Cyanobiaceae; genus Prochlorococcus_A. The sequence goes on along the minus strand of CACHVD010000010.1, from coordinate 11,963 downwards.
CCGTTCTGGAACAAATAGCTAAAACCGGTAAGCCGTTAGTCATTATTGCTGAAGATATAGAAAAAGAGGCTTTAGCTACTCTTGTTGTTAACAGATTAAGAGGTGTGTTAAATGTTGCAGCAGTAAAAGCGCCTGGATTTGGTGACAGAAGAAAAGCAATGCTTGAAGATATGGCTGTTCTAACTAATGGTCAACTCATTACTGAGGATGCAGGACTTAAATTAGAGAATGCTACTTTAGAAATGCTTGGAACTGGTAGAAGAATCACTATTAATAAAGAGACTACTACTATTGTAGCTGAGGGTAATGAGCAAGCAGTTAAATCTAGATGTGATCAAATTAAAAAGCAAATGGATGAAACAGATTCCTCATATGATAAAGAGAAGCTTCAAGAACGTCTAGCAAAATTAGCTGGGGGAGTAGCAGTGATTAAGGTTGGCGCTGCGACTGAAACTGAGATGAAAGATAAAAAACTTCGTCTCGAGGACGCTATCAATGCTACAAAAGCTGCTGTTGAAGAGGGAATCGTACCAGGAGGAGGAACAACCCTTGCTCATTTATCTCCAATTCTTAAAGATTGGGCTGATAAAAATTTAGAAGGCGAGGAATTGATTGGAGCTAACATTGTAGAAGCTTCATTGACTGCTCCGCTTATGAGGATTGCAGAGAATGCAGGCTCTAATGGTGCTGTAATTGCTGAAAATGTAAAATCTAAGCCATTTAATGATGGATATAACGCAGCTACTGGAGAATATGTAGATATGTCTTCTGCTGGTATAGTGGATCCTGCAAAAGTTACCCGATCAGGATTACAAAATGCGGCCTCAATAGCAGGAATGGTTCTTACTACTGAATGTATTGTTGCAGATTTACCTGAGAAAAAAGATTCATCTGCTCCAGCAGGAGCTCCAGGTATGGGTGGTGACTTTGATTATTAACTAAAAAAATAGTTAATAAATATATTTTAAAAAAGGGATTATTTTTATAGTCCCTTTTTTAAATTTTATTCCTTACGATATCCAGCCAGCGCTAAGTATTATTGCTAGTGCTAGAAATATAGCTAAAAAAGTCCAAGTTATTTTATTCAAAGAAGCTTCTGCACTGCTTGCACTATTAAACATTGAACTTCCACTAGCAGCTATTCCCCCCATTCCATCACCTTTGGGACTATGAAGTAAAACTAAAAGTATTAAAAGTAATCCGGAAATTACCCATATCCAACTAAAAATTTGAATCATTGTCAGGGCCCATATTAATTTTATACGTGTTGAACTACTTTATTATAACCTTTTAATTCGATTTCTTTAATAAGAGATTTTCCTGTCATTTCTTTTGGAATGGGTAGATTTAATAATTGCAATAAAGTTGGAGCAATGTCTGCCAATCCAGCGTTATCTCTTAAATAGATTTCATTCCCCATATTAGGGATTTTTCTTTTTTCACCCTCAATGAAAATTAATGGAACTTTATTTGTGGTATGAGCCGTCCATGGTTCTCCTGCAGGACCTTTCATTAACTCTGCATTTCCGTGATCTGCGGTTATTATGATGCTTCCGCCCATTTCTCCAGTAGCATTAACTATTTGACCGATACTTTTATCTACTGTTTCAATAGCTTTGATAGTTGCATCCATATTGCCGGTATGACCTACCATATCAGGATTGGCAAAATTTATTACAACAAAAGCATAATTTCCACTTTTAATTGCTTTAGCACAACTTATAGTCAATTCTTCCGCAGACATTTTGGGATCCATATCGTAAGTTGCAACTCTTGGAGATGGAACTAAATGTCTTTCTTCTCCAGGTAAAGGAATTTCTACTCCTCCATTAAAAAAATATGTTACGTGAGGATATTTTTCTGTTTCAGCTGTTCTGTATTGCTTGAGTCCATTTTCTGAAACTATTTGACCGATAAAATTATTCAGAGATTCAGGAGGAAATGCAACTTTAACTGGGAAGTTTGCGTCATATTGTGTAAAAGTAATTAAATCTAGATCTGGAAAAAATTTTCTTTCAAATTCTGAGAATTCTTTATCTGTAAGGGATTTTATTATTTGTCTAGCTCTGTCAGGACGGAAATTAAAGCAAATAATACTATCTCCATCTTTTAGATAGTTATCAGACAATCGAATAGGCTCTATAAATTCATCAGTTATGTTTTTATCATAACTTTTTTGAATATAATCCTGCGGAGATATGTTCGTTTTTTTGATATCTTTATCTGTCAAATTGCCATAAGCTTTTTCGGTCCTGTCCCATAAAAGATTCCTATCCATTATCCAGTATCTTCCGCATATAGAGGCTATTTCGCCTGTATTATATTTTTCTATGCAAGACTCTATTTGATTTAAATATTTTGATGCACTTTTTGCGGGAGTATCTCTCCCATCAGTAATTATATGAATTGCAACTTTTTTTATGCAATTTTCAGATGCCCATTTTATTAAACCTAATAAATGATCGATATGACTATGTACTCCTCCATCAGAACATAATCCGGTGATATGCAAAGTAGAGCCGTTTTTCTTTACTGAATCGGCTATGTCCTTTAACTCCCTAACTAAGCCTAATTGGTTATTTTTTACAATATTTGAAATTCTTACAAGTTCCTGTTGGATTATTCTTCCAGACCCAATAGTAAGGTGACCAACCTCAGAATTACCCATTTGACCATCTGGGAGGCCAACATCAGAACCACTAGCACTTATCAGAGTATTAGGATATGCATGCCATAATGAATCCATAATAGGCGTAGAGGCACTTTTTATTGCGTTATTTGATATATCTTCTCGATATCCCCAACCATCAAGAATTGCAAGAACTACAGGGCTCTGAGGAACATTTAATCTTTTTATATTTTTGCTGCTAATCTTTGACATATTTAGATCAAATTCGTTGTTAAGTGATCCAACCTTAAATTTAGCTTCAAACGCTACTCTTTAACAATTTATATTTAATATAGTTAGCTTTTGCTAATTTATGAAAATATCGAATGAATTATTTTATTGATAAATCATGTCCAACAAAAAAAAAAGAATCGTAATACTTACTGAAAATGAGCTTAGAAAAACCCTTTCACGTTTAACTTCAGAAATTATTGAAAAAGTACAAAACTTAGACAATCTTCTTTTAGTTGGTATCCCTACTAGAGGAGTTGATCTTACCGAAGTTCTAGAAAAAGATTTATTTCGTAAGACGGGTGTAAAAATAAGAAAAGGAATAATTGATCCAACTTTCTATAGAGATGATCAAAATAGAGTTGGAACTCGCTTAATAAAAGCAACGGATATTCCAACTCCGATAGATAAACAAGAAATTCTCTTGATAGATGATGTAATTTATACTGGTAGAACAATTAGAGCTGCAATTGATGCTCTATATTCATGGGGCAGACCTAAAAGAGTGATGTTATTAGTATTGGTAGATAGAGGTCACAGAGAATTGCCTATTCAGCCAGATTTTTATGGTAAAAGAGTTCCAACTAGTAAAAATGAAAGTATTAGTTTACGTCTAAACAATGTTGATAATGAAGAAGGAGTTTTTCTTGAGTAGCTTCATTTCAGAAGATGTTTCCTAAATTATATTCTCCCAAGAATTCATTTTTAATATCGAAATACTTAACTAATAAATCTGCATTTTCATTAATTCTGAAGAAAAGTATTAAGTTGTCTTCACCAATATAAGATTTATTTTTAAGTACAATTTTGAACGGCTTTTTGTCCCATTTTATAATTTCCTCTTCACTTTGAACCTCTGACAATTTTGGTAATCCATTTTCAAAAATAACATCATATTCTCTATCTTTTTTTGTTTCTCCAATAATTATTTCAAATACTTTCTGACGATCTTTACTGGCTTGAAGGATCAGTTTTAGAGGGTTTTCAGTTGGCCATGTTTGACCTTTGCAAAAAATTGGATGCCAGAAGTGCTTTTGTTCTCTTTTATTAAATAATCTTATGGATAATCCTTTGTTTAGTATGTCTTTAATTTTAACGCCTGGGGTCATTGCCAAAGCTCCTAAAGCAACTGATTCAATAGGAGGCGGTGACTTTATTTGAATTTTTGGAATCTTTTTTGTTATCCATTCTCTAATTAATGGTATTTGAGTTCCCCCCCCAACCAAGATAATTGCACTTAAGTCATCTACTGTACAAAATTTGCCCCTTGCTTCATTTAATAAATCTTTAAGTAAGGAGTTGAGGTGATTAAGTAGATTATTCTCAATAATAATTTTCTCTAATATTTCTTTACTTAGGTAAAAATCTTTTTCGTGATAACCTTCAATCAACAATTTTGTTCGCAATTTATTTTCATTATTTATTAGAGGCGAGCTTAGTTTACATTTTATTTCTTCTGCCTTTAAAAGATTGATCGTATATTTATTATTTGGAATAAAATAGTCAACTATCCATTGATCAATATCTTGACCACCAATTTTTGAACCTGTTTTACTGATTATTTCAGCAAATCTTATTTTTTGTTTTGAAATTGAGCTAACGTCATTCCCATTAAATCTTAATAATTCGGCTATGGGGCCAGATTTTCCTTCTCCCCCTTCTATTTTGACTATATTCATATCGATTGTGCTTCCTCCAATATCTAATGTCATAATTTTGGAGCCAAATGGCACATTGATTCCTAAACTTGCCGCAGTAGGCTCGTCAACTAGCGCTATTTCACCTACAGGTATATTTTCACAAAGGTTTATTAGCCATTCTCTATAACCCTTATATGTATCAATTGGAGCAGTTAAAACAAGTCTTTTGACTTTATATTTTTGAGGAATGTTTGCCCATAAAAATCTAAAAAATTTTTCACCACATTCAGCAGGATTTAAGATTTTTGTTTGATTAATTTTTTCATTAGGATTTCCAATTAATCGTTTAAAATTTGAATGAAAAAACAAATTTGAATTAGAGTTATCTCTCATATTTATTGCACTGATACCAATTTTCAATATTTTTGAAGGCTCCTCAAACCAAACCGCTGTAGGGATTACTCCTGGAGATGATGTAATATTTGGTATTTCAACTAAAACAGAATTTATGTCTTTTTGATCTTGAAAAGCTACAACAGTATTAGTATTCCCTAAATCTATAGCAAGTGTTCCAGATAAAAAATTTTCCATATGAAATGTTTTATGAATCAATTAAGTTCGTTTTGTAATTTATGTTTTGAATCGGTCCAATAAATTGTAAAATAAAATTGATACTAAAAAAATTTTTAATGAACATATCAAATAACGCGGGAATAGACTCTAATGACCTTGCTAAGAGAGGTGAAAGTTTAATAAGACAATCAACTAATAGATACTTAACTACAGTTAGAATTGCTTTTAGAGCAAAACAAAGACGTTTTGATGATTTTGATGGACTTTTAGAGGAATCAACTGTTAAACCTGTTCAAAGATCAATTATTGAACTAAGCGATGAACAAGACCAACCAGATTTACTCCCTGGTTAGTTTTGTTGGAAGAAAAAAAAAGATGGAGACTACGTAGAGATTTTAAAAAAGGCAAATTTTGTTTTCTGATAGGAATTGATCATTGGTCAATTGAGCTTCAAAAAAGTGAGTTTGAATCGCTTTATATTCTACTTTTAAAAATAAATGCACAATTTTTAGCTATCAAGAATGAATTAATGGAAGAAGAGTCTATCAAGTTAGTATTGGAACAATTACCTTGGTTTATTGAGTTAGAAGGAAAAAAGAATGAATGGAGCTTAAGGTTTGTTTTTGAAAGTCAAGACCAAACAAGATCTTTCGAAATGTATTGGCCGATACCATTAGCACAAAATTTATTTTATGAAATAAAAAACATGTGGGAATCAATGGAATAAAAGATAAATAAAATTGGAAATTTCTCAAAATATTTCCCCGGGTCACAAAAATTTTTTCACAACTTTTCCACAACTATTTAAAAAAAAATATCTAAGGACCTAATGTATGTGGAAAACTTCCAATTTTATAAAATTCTTTATATTTCAGAGACATTTATTATTGGAAAATTAATTTCCTCGAACTTCATATTTATGACTATATTCTCATGATTCTATCGCCTGAGACTATTTTTTATTGATACTTGTTGACGATTTTTTATTTTTGAAGAAAACTAGATTTGTATTTTTAAATTTCAATAAATCAATTAATATGCGTCAATTAAACTACGATTCAAATTCCATAGTTGTCAATAACAACGATGATGTAATTAGTTTCAAATGTGAACTTCAAGAAAATCTTCAAAAGGCTATGAAAAAATTTGTTGAGGAACACCCTAATTGGGATCAATACAGAATCCTACAAGCTGCTATCGCAGGATTTTTAATGCAAAAAGGATTCCAAAATAGAGATTTAACAAGACTCTATGTTGGAAATATGTTTTCAATGAGTTTTAAGGACTAAAATTTTTTATAATTTTTCTAATAGTATTTTTGCGACATCATCGCGAACAGGCAGTATAGATAATCTATTTCCTTTTTTTACGACTAATAACTCATCGTCACTGAATAAAATCTTTAACTCATGTAAACTTAAAATTTTATTTGACTTAGATATAAACTTTACTTTTACACAATCCCATCTTGGATTTTCAGGTTTAGAGTTTGGATCATAATACTTTGAGTCTTTATCAAATTGCGTAGGATCAATAATATTTAGATCTGTCACCTCCATAAGTCCAACAATCCCAGGAGGCTTGCAGTTTGAATGATAGAAAAAAACTTTATCCCCTACATGCATATTTCTCATGAAATTTCGAGCTTGATAATTTCTTATGCCGTCCCATAAAGTTACCCCATCATTTTTTAAAGTATCTATGCTGTAGGCATCAGGCTCACTTTTCATTAACCAGTAGTTAGATTCAGTCATAGTCTATATTTTGCGGGAAATAGTGCTGCTGGTATTGTGCTGGTATGGCATTTCGTTAATTTTTTGTAATTGAGCTAAATTCAAAGCATTTTATTTATTTTATCGAACAACATTAGTCGAAGAAAGTTCACATTTATATAAGTTGTTGGGTAAAGGGTGCACATGATGGTTTTATATCCTTAAATGTGAATTTAAAATTACTGTTGAAATTTTACGGATATAACTTTTTAATAGCTTCTTTTTGTTATTGCTTTTTTATCTTTTCAGCATCATTATATTCTGGGTAATTATTCTGTTCAAGAGATGAGAATAAAGTTCTCCTTTTAAAAGTTTTAAATATAGGAGTAAGGTAGGAAAAGTTTCAATTAGTCTTCTATTTTTTAAGTAGGGCTAATTCTTAATAGCTTATTCCTTTGATATTGAAATAAGTTGATCAGGATCATAATTAGAAATCCAACTTAGTATTTTTTCTTCCTCTTCTAGAGTTCTCGTGCATGCAAAACCATATTTTTCTCTTACTTTTTCGGAAGCCTCATGTAAAGCTTGAATAGCAAGAGACTTAAAATCTGAAATCTTTAAAGAATCTCCAGGTTTTAAATATTCAAGAATTACTGTGGAGGGTGAATATAGAGATTTTTTTTTACCATCTGGTAAATTTAATTGAAAATTAATTTCAGGCATTTTTTTTAGTATCCTTTATTTTTTATGTAAAAATTTTAATTGATTGGAGCATTATTGATTTAGTTTTTATGCGTAAATCCAGTGAGAGGAGTATCCTCTTCCCAAAGTAATTCTGCTCCATTTGAATTTTTGATATAAACACTGCTACTACCATTTTTAAAGTTGCCGATATGACAGCAAATAAGTTCATCATATGGTCTTAAAGCATCCTTTAAAAAATTAGCTTTATCTGGCTTGATAGCACAAAGAAAACCATAGCTTGGGAAACATGTGAGCCAGTCAAATTCTGGTACTCCTTTAGGTCGTTCAATTTTCTCAATATCAATTACAATTTTTTTTCCTGCAGATTCAGCAAACATAACTGCAGTTCCTGTGATGCCTCCCATACTTATGTCTTTGGCTGCATGAATAATATTTTTTTTAGCAAGAAACGGTATCAATGAAAAATGTTTTTTAAGTAAAGTGGCCGAGGCTTTAGTGGCCGCATCCCAGAATGGATAATCTTTAAAAAAATATCCATCTTTATTCGCTATTATCCATAATTCATCTCCAGAATCTGCGAACCTTGAAGAAAGAATAGGACCCTCTATAAGCCCAAGAATTGATACGGATAAAGCAAAATATGGACTTTTTTGATTTGAGTGACCACCCACCATTGGGACATTAAATTTTTCACAGGCAAAACTCATACCAGAAAGAATTTTATTGTGTTTTTCTAAATCATTTTCACTCCAAATACTATTTACTAAAGCTATGGGCTTCCCACCCATTGCAGTGATGTCACTGATATTAACTAATACACTGCTCCAACCTGCGAACCATGGTTCTTTTGCTACTAAACTTGGACTAATTCCTTCACTCGCCATTAGTAACAAGCCTGATTGTTTTGGAATTACTGCTGCATCATCTCCAAGCATTGCAGATTTACCTAGTTCGCTGAACGGGCTATGTGAGAAAGTTTTTGCAGCACTTTGAATATCTTTTTTAGATTCAATACCACTATGTGTTTGCAATTTTTTGATAAGTTTATCTAACATTTTATACGGTCACTTTTTCACTAAATACCAGCCTGGTCTGCTTAATTTTGAAGGCTTGTAATAATTTAAGTCAGCTTCCATTAGGTGATGTTTTATTCCCTTGATTTCTATTTGTTTAATTGATTTCCACTTGAGACGTCTAAAAAAACTCACATTTTGGATCTGAACGGTTGCTAAAAATTGATCACAACCCCATCCATTTGCAGTAGTTACGGCTTTCCATATCAATCCTTTTCCTATTTGGTTGAATTTGCGGAAAACAGAATCAACACCCAGTCTTCCCCCATACCATTGTCTTTTTTCTGTTTCGTAAATTCTCACCACACCAACGACTCTCTCTTTAGTGCCATATCCAGTATTCAAAGAAACTATTGGGTATGCATCTTGATCAATTTCATCGATGTCAGATTCAGCAAAAATATTTTGTTCTTCGCAAAATATTCTCTTTCGTAATTCCCAGTAATCTTTGATAAGGGGAGAATCATCTTCAAGCAAATGAAATGAAAAGTTTTCTGATTTTGAATTTGGAGATATCATAAAATCCTCTTCTTCAACTCCAATACCTGATCTTACAGAGGGTGTGAAATAGTAAGGGGCAGAACTAAAGCTTCTGCCGATATCCTCACTTGAGGGGTCAATAAAAAACATAATTTTTAACTCTCAAATATGGATAGAGCTGAGCAAGCTCCGCATTTGGCACAACCAGCAGACATTTCATCAGATTTTATGTTGCCTTCATTTAGTAATTGCGAGACTGATTCATAAATATCAATCATGAAATCAGTGCTTGGGGAGGGATGATGTTCAAGAGGAGTTCCGGCTATTGGCACAAATGGAACTATAAAAGGATAAACTCCTATAGATATCAACTTTTTACTGCAATTTATTAGGGATTCTTTGCTATCTCCTAGTCCAGCTAATAAATATGTAGAGACTTCTCCTCTTCCGAACACTGAGACACTTTCTTCGAAGGCTTTATAGTATCTTTCAAGAGAAATTTCAGATTTTCCGGGAAGAATTTTTTTTCTTATCTTCTCCTCCACAACTTCTAAATGCATACCTAAACTATCAATGCCTGAGTCTTTCATTTTTCGAAACCAAATTGGATTATCAGGCGGTTCGCATTGACCTTGGATTGGAATATCCACTTTAGCCTTAACAGCCTTTGCTACTTCTGCCATTATTCTTGCTCCCCTATCACTACTGTTTGGGGTCCCCGTTGTCATCACTAATTGCTTTATCCCATCAAGTCTTACAGCGGCTTCTGTAACTTCAGCTATTTGATCTGGAGTTTTTCTTATGATGGTTTGTTCGTTTTCCAAAGATTGTTCTATTGCACAAAACTGGCAAGATTCTTCTCTATGTCTGAAACGAATACATTTTTGAAGAATAGTTGTAGCTAATACATCCTTGCTATGCAGAAGAGCAATCGATTTATAAGATATACCATCTTTTGTTTTTAAAGAATAAAAACTTGGTTCTTTTGTGGTAGATAATTCCTCGATTTTTAAATCTTCACTGTTTTGGAGAATAAATTGTCTGCCAGACTCTTCTGAAAGTTGATAATTAGATTTCTTAGATACGTGATTATAAACGGGTACCATTACAGTTTTGCCTTCAATTGTTAAAGCTCTATGATCAGATGGCCCAGCGCCTCCTTTTCTGCCCGTATTGCCCTTTTTAGGAGTGGAACTTATCCCATTAACTTGTAACTCAGTAATAATTTTACCTAGGTCAGACATGATTGATTTCCTCTAAATAGTCTTTTGTGGTTAGATCTTTTGGTATGAAATCTTTCCCATTGGATATTTCAAAAACCTTGTTAGGGGATGTATTTAGTTTTAAAGAAAGAAGATCTGGTCGACTGTAGTGACCAACACTATCCATCATTCTTTTCCTTTTTGTAATAAGAGATAAATTAATTTCTGCTATGGCTAATCCTTCTCCTTCTTCAAGTGGTCCTGCTAAATATTTGCCTTCTGGACTGATAATTGCTGTGTGACATCCTCCCTGAAATGCTTTGTGAAGGCTAGTTTCGGACGTTATTTTTTCATAATCTCCTGGATCTAGCCAACCTGTTGAGCAAATCACAAAACAGCCTGCCTCTAAAGCGTGATGTCTCATTGTTGCTGCAGTTTGCTCGGTAAATATTGGACCAACCAATGAACCAGGAAATTGAGCACAATGTATTTGTTCCCCTTTAGCCATAAGGGCAAATCTAGCTAAAGGGTTATAGTGCTCCCAACAAGCCAAAGATCCAATCTTGCCAAGTTGAGTATCTACAACTTCTAAGCCAGAACCATCTCCTTGACCCCAAATCATTCTTTCATGAAATGTAGGAGTTATTTTTCTTCTTTTTAAAACAATTTCACCTATTTCGTTGAAAAGAATTTGAGTATTGTACAAACTTCCACCATCAAGTTCATTAACTCCTAAAAGAACTTGGATGTTATATTTTTTAGCTGATTTCCCAACTATGTCTGTAACTGGACCAGGAATTTCTACTGATTGCTCATATAGCTGCATATGAGATTTACCCATAAGAACTGGAGGCTCTACAAATGAAAAATATGGGTAGTAAGGAAGAAAAGTTTCGGGAAAGACTATCAATTTTACATCTTTTGTAGCTGCCTCTTGGATCTTTAAAAGGACTTTATTCAATGAGCCATTTAAGTCAAAAAGTACAGGTCTAACTTGAGCAGCAGCCACTTTAAATGTTTTAGTCATTTTCTTAGATCTTATTTCTTAAAGAGTCCAAGTATCTAAAATAAATGCCCCTTCTTTGCGATGCATTAAAACGATATCGAGAACATCTAAAGGACTTATTGGTTTTATTCCTGGAGTAAGAGCCCCTTCCCCATGTCCGTATAAAGCTTGTAACGCAAATCGACAAGCATAAACTTTACCGCCTTGACCCATAAATTTTTCTAAGCGAGCATTAAAATTTAAATGACCATCAAATGCTGCATCTCCAAGCTTTGGGAAGCCTCTTTGTAATCCTAGAGTCACTCCTGGACCATATAGCAATATTGAAGTTTCAAAACCCTTATTTATAAGCCGACTAGCTTGCAAAAGATTAACAAGACCAATAGATCCCTCAAAAGCAACAGTATGAAAAGTTAGTAAGGCTTTCTCACCTGGTTCAGCTTTAACATCTGGGAATACTTTTTCTTCATAATCAACTAAGAATTCCCCAGGCTGATTCGCGGGACGAGTTACGGATGGCATGAAATTTTTTAAAAACTTTTATTATTTTCTGACTTGATTTTCAAAAAAAATGTAACCGATAGCACTAATTTGATTAAATTAAGATTTCTGATCAAAAAATATTTTTAGTGAGTTTGATAACAAATTAAATCTTTCAATCATGACAAGATTA
>CACHVD010000009.1 GCA_902583265.1 uncultured Prochlorococcus sp. | reverse complement strand
TAAAGATATTGTTATTTGGACTGCAGGAGTTAAATCTAATTTGTCTTACTTAGAAACTGATCAAATAATAAAAAAATTTGGACGAATTTTAGTGAATAATAATTTGCAAATACAAAACCATAAAAACTGTTTTGCTATTGGTGATATTTCAGTTATTGAAGGTATGGAGGATTTACCCGTAACTGCTCAGGTTGCTATGCAGGAAGGTAATCATCTTGCTAACAATTTAGAACTTTTAATTCAAGGAAAGGATTCTTTACCCTTTGAATTTCAAGATAACGGTGAAATGATTAGCTTAGGAATAGGCGACGCTTCAATCTCTGGGCTTGGTGTTACTTTATCTGGGAAATTGGCTTTCGAGGCAAGACGACTTATATATGCCTCCAAGTTGCCTGATATTACTGAAAGCTTAAAATCTGCATCTTCATGGATGTTCCAAAAAAAATCTATTTTTAAAAAGTTTCTAAAAAAAGATTATTCCAATTAAACTTTTTTGAAATATTGTTTTTGGGTATATTGAGTTAAATAAGTTTCGTATGAATTTAATTGCAGTAGTTAGTGATAATTTTGATGCGTTTATAACGGTAGTAGTTTTAATAATGTCAATAATTTTATTTATTAAAAATACTATTGCGCCAGAATTGACTGGTTTGTTATGTGTTGGAATATTTATATCTACAGGTGTTCTTTCTCCTGAAAAAGCTTTAGCTGGATTTGGTAGCCCGTCTTTAATTACCCTTATGGGTTTATTTGCAGTTTCCTCTGCATTATTTAAAAGTGGTGCCTTAGATAGAGTAAGAGAATTGATTTCTTCTGAAAGTATTAGAACTCCAAGGAAATTAATTTCTTTAATAGCTTTTTTGATTGCTCCAATATCTGGAATTGTACCTAATACTCCAGTAGTAGCATCATTGTTACCTTTAATTGAAAGTTGGTGCGAGAGAAGAAATATATCACCATCAAAAGTTTTATTACCTCTTTCTTTTGCTACTTTACTCGGTGGAACTCTGACATTATTAGGTAGTTCAGTAAATCTTCTTGTAAGTGATATTAGTCAACAATTAGGTTATGGAGCTTTGGAATTATTTAGTTTGACTTCAATAGGAATTCCTGTGTGGCTTATAGGTACAACTTATATGATTCTAGTTTCTGACATGCTTTTGCCAGATAGAGGAAGAGATAAGGAGTTTATTAAAAATGGTGATATGAATATATATTTTACTGAAGTTACTATTCCCTCTACTTCAGAATTAGTTGGACAATCTGTCAGAAATAGTAGATTGCAAAGACGATTTGACGTTGATGTTCTGGAATTACAACGAAATGGAAAAGTTATTCTTCCTCCTTTAGCTGATAGAAAGATTGAACCCGATGATAGGTTAATAATCCGCGTTACAAGGGCAGACTTATTTAGACTACAGCAGGAACATACCATTCTGTTAGGAGAAAACAAAACATCTTTCGATGGAGCTAATGTTTTTTCAGATGATGAAGGTATTAAGACCTTTGAAGCCCTTTTACCGTCTGGTTCAACTCTAGCCGGTGCAAGTTTGAGGGAATTAAGATTTAGGCAGCGTCATAATGCAACAGTTTTAGCATTAAGAAGAGGTCAACAAACTGTACAGGAGAGATTAGGTCAGGCCGTTTTAAGGGCTGGAGATGTTTTATTATTGCAAGCACCTTTAGATTCAATAAGAGGTTTGCAAGCTAGTAATGATTTGCTTATTTTAGATCAATTCGAAGACGACTTACCTTTTTTGATAAAAAAACCTATATCGATTGCAATTGCAATAGGAATGGTGGTTTTGCCTTCTGTTTCTAATATTCCATTAGTAGGTTCAGTCCTTTTAGCAGTCATTGTTATGGTGGCTTGTGGATGTTTAAGGCCTGCAGAGATACAAAAATCAATTAGGTTAGACGTCATTTTATTGTTGGGATCTTTATCATGCTTTAGTGTTGCTATGCAAGTAACAGGATTAGCGGATTTAATTGCAGTCAATCTAAACTTCGTCCTCAATGGAATGCCTCTGTATTTTGCACTAGTCGTAATTTTTGTCTCGACAGTTATTCTTACTCAATTTATAAGTAATGCTGCTTCGGTTGCTTTGATTTTGCCTGTTGCAATTGAATTCTCAAATGTATTAGGCATTTCACCAAGCGCATTAATTATGCTTGTTTTGTTCGGCGCAAGTCAATCTTTCTTGACTCCAATGGGTTATCAAACAAACTTAATGGTTTATGGTCCTGGAAGATATAGATTTTTTGATATCGCAAAATATGGAGCTGGATTAACACTTATGATGTCATTTACAGTGCCAGCATTGATAATTTTAAATTACGGATAATATCGTGAAATTTACAAGTAAGGTGTACAAGATCAAAGATGCTTACAAAAAGCTATCAGTACCACAATTTACTATTGTTACAGGCTTGATTATTATTTGCCTTGGAACTTTAGTATTGAGTTCACCATTATGTTCATCTTCAAAGGTTGGTTTATGGGAAGCATTTTTTACATCAACTTCAGCTATAACTGTAACTGGCTTAACCATAATAGATATCGGTGCTGATTTAAATTTCTTCGGCCAAGTTTTCTTGGCTTTTATGCTTTTATCAGGTGGTCTAGGATTAATGGCAATTACAACATTTTTACAAGGGTTTGTTGTAAAGGGGACAAAGCTAAGAACTAGATTAGACAAAGGAAAGACTTTAGATGAATTTGGAGTTGGAGGAATTGGTCGAACTTTTCAAAGCATTGCTATTACAGCGATTAGTATTATTTCTTTGGGCGCAATTGTCTTATATTCTTTTGGATTTGTAGACATTCAAAATAATTGGGAAAGACTATGGTCCTCGATTTTTCACAGCATTTCTGCATATAACAATGCAGGATTTTCGTTAATGTCAAATAGTCTTCAAGACTATAGAACAAATTATTTGGTGAATATTGTTTTTATTTTTCTCATTGTTATGGGTGGATTAGGCTGGCGTGTTATTGATGATATTTGGAGTCATAAAAAAAATCTTTCTTATAAGAAATTAAGCCTTCATTCCAAACTAGTTATTAGGACTAGTTTGTCTCTAATATTGTTTGGATCATTAGGATTCTTTATCACTGAATCATTGCTAAATAGTCAATTTTTTAATGATTTAAATTTGTTTGAACGGTTGATTTCATCTATCTTCGAAACAGTTAGTGCAAGAACTGCAGGCTTTACAAATTTTCCGATTTCTTTGAACTCTATCTCAGATACGGGCCTCTTATTATTAATGATGCTTATGTTTATTGGAGCAAGTACCGGAGGTACTGGTGGGGGCATAAAAACAACTACATTTATTGCATTAATGGCTGCAACTAGATCAACTTTAAGAGGTCAGAAAGATGTAATTATTAGCAATAGATTAATTTCAGATAAGGTTATTCTAAAGGCAGTTGGAATCACAGTTGGATCTTTGCTTTTTGTTTTTTTAATGGCAATGTTGCTTACCACAACAAATACTTTTGTTAAAAAAGAATCATTCACATTCCTAGAAATTCTGTTCACTTGTATATCTGCATTTGCAACAGTTGGTTTTGATATTGGTTTAACTGCAAAATTAAATCATTTTGGTCAATTTATTCTTATTGTGGGTATGTTTGTGGGCAGACTTGGGATCCTTTTGCTTTTAAGTGCACTTTGGCAGGCTCTTTATAAGAGTAGAATAGATAGACAAAAGAGAATTGGCTATCCTAGGGCTGATCTATATGTTTAGGATTGACTGAGTTTTATTATGGCTGATTGGTGGCAGTGGTCTCAAAAGAGAGAAAATGAAGCACTCACTTTTGCAGTTGTCGGCGTTGGAAGATTTGGAACCGCAGTTTGTAGAGAACTTATTAGTAATGGTGCGGATGTTTTGGCTGCAGATTATTCGGAAAAAGCTATTGATGATTTAAGGCAATTAGAACCTTCGATAGAAGCGAGAGTTGTAGATTGTACTGATGAGGAGTCTATGAAGGAATCGGGAATACTTGAAATGAATACTGTTGTAGTGGGTATTAGTGAACCTATTGAAGCAAGTATAACTACAACTCTTATTGCTAAGGATAGTGAAGGTAGCAAAGTGAAAAGAGTAATAGCGAGAGCTACCAGTGACTTGCACGAAAAAATGTTAAAAAGAGTAGGTGCAGATAAAGTTGTTTTCCCATCTAGGATGCAAGGAGAAAGATTAGGTTTAGAACTGGTAAGACCAAACCTAATCGAAAGATTGGAACTAGATAATCAAACTGGCATAGATGAAATAACTGTTCCAGAGGAATTTATTGGAAGATCTTTGAGAGATTTAAATTTGAGGAAAAATTATTTAGTAAATGTTCTTGCTGCAGGATCTGCTGAAGAGTTAACAGTTAATCCTCCAGCAAAATATATTTTGGAAAGAGGAAATATTTTAGTAGTCATGGGTAAAACTGTAGATTTACAGAAATTGCCTCAAAATTAATTATTTTTAATCAGATTGTTTATAATATTTAATCCTTTGAGGAGCTCTTTTTAATCTTCTGACGCTTTGTTTCTCAAGTTCATCTCTAAATTTATCAGTATTTAGATTATTTTCTGAAACAGGTGATTTTCTTTCTTTTTCTAAATATTTTTTTATACCCTCTTGTATTAACACTTTTGCCATATTACTTACTGTCCTAGATTCATTATCGGCCAAAATAGTTAATTGCTCACATATTAATTCTGGAAGAACTACTTGAATTCTGGGGGATTTAGGCTTCCCATTAGTTGAATTTTGGCGGGTAGCCATGAGTCAAAGTTGATAACTGTTACTTATAAGTATACACAGTTAGTCAAGGATACTATCTTTGTGTATATTGTTAGTAAGGAAATTTATGTCCGTATCAATTAATTTTTTTATTGTCCCATGAAAAATTCAAGAAAAATTGATTCTCCTAAAAGATCGATAATTGATAAACCGAAAAAAAGATTAGTCAATTCTGATTCTCAGGATAATGAAAATTGTGACGTTTTGGTATCAGCTGTAATTAGTCCATATTTGTTAACTCATCTTCATCATATTCTTCAGCAGTCTGAGTATTATGCTCAAAAAGATGGTAGAAAATCTCACGCAGCTAACTTTGCGAAACTAAGAAAAGTTTTATGTTTAGACGCAAGAAGTATGGCAGATGCCTCTGCAAAAGAGATAAAAGATTTGGATAATGATTTATCTAATAATAAATATAATGAACAAAATGTAGCTTGAAGTAATAATCTATTAATAAATAGATTTTAAAAACATGAACAGTAATGCTGAAAAGCTCTATAAGTTAATAGCCAACGATTCCAAAAAGAAACAAAGACTTTTTATGACAGCCTTAACTAATCCCAAAAAAGCCTTAGATAAAATATGCGATATTGGCAACGAGTTAAATATTTCTGTGACTAAAGAAGAAGTTATTGAATATTTGAGTACTATTGATGATGAGGCAACCAAAATGTGGTTAATTAAGGCTCGAGGAGGTCTTTAGAAAAAGGTTTCGAATAATTATTATTAAGAGTAGGAATAGGTTTTATTCTTTTGTTATAGCCACCTCCACCAGCTAAAGTCCAAAAAAACCAATAACTTGGAATTGCAAGAGCTGCCGCTATGAAAATTACTACAATTTGTTCTATTCTTTTCATGATTTAATTTTATTCCACAAAATATTTTTTAGTAAATAAGCCACAGATTTTGTAAATTCTATTTTAAAACAGTGATTAGATTTGAAGGTGTAAGCAAAATTTATTCTACAGATGTTGTTTTAAAAAATATTAGTTGGGAGATTAAGAAAGGAGAAAAAGTTGGATTAGTTGGTTCTAATGGTGCAGGTAAATCAACCCAATTTAAGATTTTAATTGGAGAGGAAGAGCAAACAAGTGGAACGATCATCAAAGAGGGAAATCCTAAAATTGCCCATTTAAAACAGGAGTTTGATTGTAATTTGAATTTTTCAGTGAGACAGGAATTAGAAAGTTCTTTTAATGATATACAAGTTGTTGCTATTAAACTTTTAGAAATTGAGAATAAAATGAAATCATTGGATATAAAAAAAAATTCCGATGAACTTGAAATATTAGTAAATCAACTCGCAAAATATCAGGCAAAATTTGAAGCTTTAGGTGGTTATAAAATGCAATCTGATGTAGAAAAAATATTACCAAAATTAGGCTTTTCTACAGAAGATGCTGATAAATTAGTTGGCAATTTCTCAGGTGGTTGGCAGATGAAAGTTGCACTTGGAAAAATAATCTTACAAAAACCTGATTTACTTTTACTGGATGAACCAACCAATCATTTAGATTTAGAAACTATTTTTTGGCTGGAAGAATATCTGTCATCGCTTAAGATTGCAGTTATAATAATTAGCCATGATAGATATTTCTTAGATAAATTATGTAAAAAAATAATTTTTATAGATAGAGGAACATCTGAAACATATAATGGGAACTATTCTTTTTTTGTCGAACAGAAATCTTTGAATGAAGAATCAAAAAATAAGGCATATCAATTACAACAAAAAGAAATTGAGTTGCAGAAGAGGTATATAGATAGATTTAGAGCTAGTGCAACTAGAAGTTCTCAAGCTAAGAGTAGAGAAAAACAATTAAAAAAGATTTCTAAAATTGAGGCTCCCATAGCAAAATCAAAAAGTCCTGTTTTTAATTTTCCAGAGTGCCCTCGCTCAGGAAAATTAGTTCTAAATATCAAAAATTTGTCTCATAGTTTCGAGGATAAAATTCTTTTTTTAGATATTAATTTAAAGATTTCTTCTGGGGAGAAAATAGCAATATTGGGACCTAATGGCTGCGGCAAATCTACATTGCTTAGAATTATTATGAAAAAAATATCTCCTGAAATTGGAGAAATTAATCTTGGTAAACATAATATAATTACTAGCTATTATGAACAGAATCAGGCTGAAGCACTTTCACTTAACGAAAGGGTTATTGATTTAATATGTAACAAGTCTCCAGAATGGTCCCAAAAAAAAGTTAGAACATTTTTAGGGGGTTTTGGCTTTCAAAATGAAACTGTTTTTAAATATATTAAACAACTCAGTGGGGGAGAAAAGGCAAGATTAGCATTGGCGCTCATGATTATTAATCCTAGTAATTTCCTTCTTTTGGACGAACCAACTAACCATTTGGATCTGCAATCTAAGGAAAACTTAGAATTAGCAATTAAAAATTATAAAGGTTCATTATTAATAATTTCTCATGATCGGTATTTTATTTCAAAGGTTGCAAATAGAATTGTTGAAATTAAAGATTCAAAGTTGTTTTCATATGATGGTAATTACGAATATTTTTTAGAAAAAAATAAACAAAGTATCAAAACTTGTAATCAATAAATTAATCATTTAGTAATTTTATAGATCAGTAATATCAGTTGGTTGTACTTTAACTCTTATAAGAGTATTTCCTCGCTTCAATAATATATTTACTTTTTTGTCAATTCCATTTTTACTTATTTGGCTAATAACGTCTGAAGCTGCTTTGATATCTTTATTGCCCACTTTTATGATTATGTCATTTATCATCAATCCACTCTTTTCAGCTGGACTATTTGGTACTACATAACCAACTTTTACAGAAATATTATTTGTTTTAGGGTTATTTTCATCTATTAGGCTTATCCCAATCATAGGATGTATTACTCTCCCATTATTTATCAGTTGATAAGAAATTTCCTTAACTTTATTAATTGGAATTGCGAAACTTAAGCCTGCTCCCGGCCCTGATCTTATTAAGGTATTAATGCCAATTACTTCACCATTGCTATTTAAAAGTGGTCCTCCAGAGTTTCCAGGATTAATAGCAGCATCTGTTTGAATCATTTCAAGTTTTTTATCATATATTCCTAATTGATTAACGTTTCTATTGAGATTACTAATAATTCCAAGGGTAACTGTGTTTTCCAGTCCGAATGGATTACCAACTGCGATTGCCCAATCACCAACTTTAATTTTTGAAGAATCGCCCAATTGAGCTATTGGCCACGGTCCTTTTCCTTCAATCTTTAGCACGGCTAAATCAGTAAAAAAGTCTTGACCTATAAGTTTTGCGTTAAATTTTTTGCCATTGGTTAAACCAACAATTACCTTATCCGATCCATTTACAACATGTGCGTTAGTAATTACAAGTCCGTCCGCGAATATAAATCCACTTCCTTGGCTTTGCTCTATCCTTGGCTGATTGTCCTTAGGTAAATCTAATCCAAAAAATCTCTCAAAATATGGGTCTAGAAATAGTTGCGAATTTCGGTTAAATTTTCTTTTTTTAACATATCTTTGTGTATCAATTGTCACCACAGATGAACCTGTCTTTTCTACAGCATTAGTGATGAAAGATTTATTTGAATAATTATTAATTTCATTTAATTTTGTATCAATTAAAGACTGTGATATTACATTTGTCGGATAAACAAACGCTAGTGCAATTGCTGATGAGAGAAATAATTTTTTATTCTTCTGGCTTTTCAATATTGATTTTCTTAATATTTTCCTATTCATTTGTTACACAATATGTGTGTTGTTCTATTATAACTATACAAAAAAATTTATTTAATTTAGAGAAGAATTTATTACCTTAAAATAGTTAATTTTCTTTTTTTCGAGCTATCATATATCTTATAATACTTCTTAATTTATAAGCTTAATGACCATCCTATTTCCAATTATATATTCGGCAGCCCTCACTTATCTAGTTTGGAAAGCTTTTAAAGTTATGTCAAATGGATGGAATATATCTGAATCAGAAAAAAAACGTTTTAATAACTCAAAATTTAAACAAAAAAAATATACAATACACCCAGAACTTCTAGATAAATCAGGAAATATTACAGAAGAGGAGCTCCTAACAGTAAGATTTTCAAATGATAATGATTCTTCACTTGAAGAAAAGGGTTCAACAACTGATTAATTGAATTTTAATTTAAGGAAAAAAATTGGAATTAAAAACAAAAATCGTCTCATCGGTCATAAGATCACTTAAGTTACCACCAAGGTTTCGTTTAAAAATGGTGAAAGAAGATCCTGTTAGGCTGGAACTAAGCCTAACTCCTTCTTATGGTAAAAATCCAGTTATTGTTGGTTTAGTAGAATCTCTAGATTTAGTTGCTAGAAGAGATAGAGAAGGACGAATACCAAGAGATCTTCAAGGAACATGGGATTGGACAGTAAGGCATGGCAAAGTAAGTACTGGTGGATGGAATCCTATGCTCAAGGAAGCGTTACAAACCATGTTTGATACAGGATTGCCAGCCATCATTTATGAGGAACTCACCGGAGATGAGTATCGTCCTGTTGATGGTATAAGACATGTTAAATAATCATTTATTATTTTTCATAAATTCTTCTTCAAAACGTTAAAATAACATTAGTACAATAAGCTAATTATGACCGATGACAATCAACCAAGATTTGGATTTGTGAATTTTGCCGAAACATGGAATGGTCGTATGGCTATGATGGGTATTTTAATCGGGTTAGGAACTGAACTAATTACTGGACAGAGTATTTTACGACAAATTGGAATAGGCTAATTTTTATTTAACTTCTTCAGCCTTTACTTCAATTGTTCTCTCACTCGGATTTTTATCAAGTTTACTCCATTTGTTTGTATCCTTCAGTTCTTCACCGCAGTTCATACAGGTATCACTTAAACCCAGGGATATTGCTCCACAATTACTACATGTATTTATTTTTGATTTATAAGAGTTAAAACCGATTAATAATACCACTACTAATAAGATAGGAATTAAGAATAAAACAAGTAGAATATTCCCAAGAAAACTAATGAAAAAGTTTATTCCAAAAATAGATATTATGACAAACATTATTAAACTGTAAGTAATCAAAGTTTTATTGCCTTTGAGGAAATAATCCATACTTCTATGATTTCCTTTTTATCTTTTTTTATTTACTAAAGACATACTAGCAATAACTACACTCCAGCATTGTCCAAAATATAAAATTACTCCCAAAAGCCATACCCATAAAGTAAGTACAAGAAAACCCCCAATAAAACCATATGCTTGAAATCTTACTCCTAGGGAGAGGATACTTTTACTTACCGCAAGGTTTAAAGTGGTTAGGCCTATTCCAATAAGAAAAGATCCAGGCAAAAGTGGTCTCAAAGGAACTTTTCTACTAGGTAGAAGAGCTTGTAGCAAAAGTGCCATTAAAGAAAAGCCAACTAGTGGTATAGCAAATTGACCAACTTGTAAAAGAGGCAATTTCATTAATAAATGAGAAATTAGATTATTGGATTTTGAAAGATTTTCTAGGACATTACTCGGTATCATTCTAAGATTCGCACTAATCTGATCTAATACCATTAAGAAACCTATAAAGAATACTATTAAAAAAGCTTCAACTCTATTTCGAAGAAACCTTGATGCTTGTTCTCTCCACGCAGCATTGACCCTTTTAGAGGGAAGTTCGTCTTCCCAAAGCCTATCTGAACCTCGTTGGAGAGATAAATATGCATTTCCCGCTGTAAAAAGCAAAAACATTGCTCCAAGAATACCTGCGCCAAAACCTTGATCAATTAATTTAAATAAGGTTGTCTCTACTAATTCAACTACAGAAGGAGGTAAAATCTGAGCTGCAACAGAAATTATTTGTTGATCTAAACCTTCTTGTTTACCTAGGAACCATGATGCTATTGAAAGAGAAATTAGAAGAATAGGAAAAAATGATTGTAGTGTGTAGTAAGCAAATGCAGCACTTAAATCAATACAATCAGATTTGCTCCATCTCTCACAAGCTCCCCATAAACTTTTTAGTATCCAAGCTGAGCTTCTCTGCATATTTATTCTCTTCAAATACTTATCTAATTTACTTTTTATTGTATCTAATAAGGAAATTTTTTAAGCAATTATTTATTTATTATGCAACTAGTTATCCAATAATAAATTACCCCAAGGCCTTAAGACTTTAATTTTTTCTATTGATCTACCAGCAATTAATGGAAAATTAACATTGCTCATGTTTTGTCCTGGAACTAAGTTTAAGGGATTTGTTTCTAACCATTCTAATGAACATTTAAGTTCTTCTAACAATAGCCAGGCTGCTGCAATATCCCATATCTTTGGTGTTGACTCAATAGCTCCAAAAGTTTGTCCCATCGCTACACTTGTTAGATTTAAACTTGATACACCTAAAAGCCTTATTTTTCCAGGAAATATTGAATTTGGTTTTTTTTGTAAGATTTTTATAGATCTACTACATAAGGATACGCATTCACTTCTTTGGTTATTGATATTAGGTTCAATCTTTGTGTTATTTAACCAGACACCCTCACCTTGAATAGATAAAAATTTTTTCTTTATTGTAGGAATAATCAAAAAAGAAGATTGAGGTTTGCCTGCCACGAATCTGGCAACTGATATAGACCAATATGGAATACCAGCAGCGAAATTTGTTGTTCCATCAAGTGGGTCAACTATCCAATACGCATTACTATTAGGAATTAATTTATCCCCCTCTTCGCTAAGAACCCCCTCTTTTGGCGCAATTGATGATAGACCATTTACTATAGTTTGATCACTCCATAAATCACAACTTGTAATCAAAGATCCATCTGACTTATTACTTGCACTTATATTTCCAAAGTCTTTAAGTTGACGCTGGCTAACCAAATCAAATAATGAATCTAATTCTTCTAATTGTTTTTTTGTTAACTTATCTGTTTGCATTTATATATCACATATTGAATAAGTTTGATCAATAGTTTTATTAATTGATTGATCGGTACAATTTTTATTGATTTTAAGAAAAGTTAATCTCTCAAGCTGATCTAAATTTAAATTATATTTATAAATTGCGTCAATATTTTTAGACCTTGCGTCGCTCAATTCTTTTTGTCTGATGAGAACATCTTTTAGGGTTGAGATCCCCACTTCATATCTTAATCTAGATAATCTTAAGGATTCTTCAGTAGAAGAGACTTCTTCTAATGTAGAAAGTATTCTTGCTTGATTTAAATTTAAATTTAGATATGCTTTATTGATATTTGATTCAAGAATATTTTGGATATTGACATAAGAAAATTTCTCTCCCTGAGCAGAGGCTTTTTGTGATCTAGAGGAATTTTTATTTTGACCGCCATCAAAGATGTTCCAAGAAAAGTTTAGGCCTATTGTATTTGTGTAAGAAGAACCATATTCATCAGTATCAATAAGTGTTGAAGTTAATGAGTCACCTTTAGTAAAAGATGAAGAAAAAGTATTGCTAATAAAAATTTTTGGTTTATTAGCATTAAGGAAATTCTTTGCCTGGGTTTGCTTAATTTCTTCTTGAAGACTAGTGTTTTTTAAAGATAGATTACTTTGTAATCCATATTTTAAATTTGCATCGAGATCGTAAGTCCAGTAGCCAATTAAAGATTGATTTTTTTCTATATTAAAATCTTCTTTAATATTTAAGATCTCTTTAAGTGCAAGCTTATTAATTTTTTGTTGAATTTTTTTTTCATTAAGAAACTGTTTATCTCGAGTTAATTGAGCATTAGCTTCAAGAACATCGAACTTTGTACCAATTCCAGTCTCTAGCTTTGATTCCGCATCTTTAAGAATTTGAATTGATAAATCTAGGGTAATTTCTTTATTTAATACATCTTTAAATGATTTTTGTAGGTCATGATATCGAACTCTTGCCTCTTGGATTAAATCTCTTTTTTTAATGTCATAATTGTTTTTTGCTATTTCATAATTCAACTTGGCTATTTTGATTTCATTTCCTCTGAGCGGATCAATCAGATCTAATTTCAGTGTTAAAGAAGGATTGACTGAAAATTGTGAAGTTTTGGTATTTCCAGAGTTGCTATTATAGGTTCTACCGGCTTGAAATTGTGGTAATCCATTGACATTAAAATCTAAGGTTGGATTTCTCTTAGCTAACTTACTATTGAGATTAAATTTCGAGGATAATACTAGTTCATTTAGCGATTTAAGTTCCTGATTATTGTTCAAAATGATTTTACTAATATCTGAATAACTAATTATATTTTCTAGTTCTTTTGAGGCATAGATTCGTTTGATTTCATCTTTATTTTGACTAAATAATGCAGTATTAGGCTCAAAAAATAAAAAAAATGGTATTAAAAATGTACGTATTAACTTTCTATGCATAATCTAGAATTCTTGACTTTTTGATATACCAATAAGAGTACTAATAATATCATCTGGGTTATCAAGAATGTGAATTTTTGTATTCAGAATTTGTGAGACTTCACTAATGTTTTTGTCATCTAAAAATAATTCACTATTATGTTTTAACATAATTGATGGAATATAAATTGCCTCTCCAAGATCCTTTTGAGATAATCCATGAATTAAATCTTCACCAGTTAGAAGTCCTGTAACGACTTGTTCTTGACCCCAATAAATGCTTGGTAAACCGTACAATTTAATAGTCAATCCATCTATGAGATTTAATTTTTCTACTATTGGAATAAGTGCTTCATAAACTAATTTTCCTACAATCCAACTAACTGTTCTGATTTTATTTATCTTTTTTGGCAAGTGATGAGTTTTGATAGTTAATATTTTAAGAAAACTTCTAATTGATCCTACTCCATTTGATTCTTGTGGCATATTTTCGTAGGTTTTGTAACTAGGTAAATTTGTACCAGCAATTAGATACCATTCGTCTGCTAGCCAACAAAAACGAGTCCCAAGTGTAATTTGTAGCGAGGCTTGAATTCTCTCTACTTGTTTAATAGTTTTTTTTGCGTATTCTTGGCTTATTGACTTCAATCCATCATTTTCAGGTCTAAATTTTGTAAGTCCTACTGGAACTATTGCGACTGAAAGTACTGTCTGAGAGGTTTTTTTGTGGAATTCAGCAAGTTCCAAAATTGATTTCTCAAGAATATACCCATCATTTATATCTGGACAAACAACAATTTGAGCATGTATTTGAATAGAGTTTTTTTCAAACCAAGAAATTTGATCAAGTATCACTCCTGCTTTTTTATTTTTTAATAATTTTTCTCTTGTGGCGGGATCAGTAGCATGAACTGAAATAAAAAGTGGGGATAGTTTTTGCATAGCAATTCTTTCCCAGTCTTCTTTTTTTAAATTCGTAAGAGTTAAATAAGAGCCATACAGGAAACTTAATCTATAATCATCATCTTTTATATAAAGGCTTTTTCTTTTACCACTTGGCTGTTGATCAATAAAACAAAATGGACATCTATTATTGCATTGCCTGATTGAATCAAATAATGCATCTTTAAAATTTATACCTAAATTAACATCTTGATCTTTTTCAATATTTATATTGTGAATCTCATGATTTTTATCTAAAACTGATATATTTAAAATTTCTTCACTAATTAAAATCTGATAATCAATTAAATCTCTTGGTTTTTTTCCATTAATACTAATAATTGAATCACCTGATTCAAATCCTATTTCTTCAGCAATTGAATTAGCTTCGATACTTTCAATTTCTGCAGGATTTATTTTATAAGTAATATTAGGAACCAAAAGATCATTGTGATCTTCCGTGTAATTAATTTCTTGCCACACAATTTAAGGCCAAATACTCTTATTTATATTTATTCTAAACTTATATATGACTCAAAGTGTATTAAATACTTTTAAAAAACTAAATATAGATGTTAAGTTATGGGCCTTTCATTTATTAAAATATGGCATTCGCAGTTTTCTAAAACACGATTTAGATTAATTAAAATAAACCTTTTTCATTGAAAGAATTAATTACAAAAAATTTAGACGTAAAAGATAAATTCAACTATGAATCTCATAAGACAGTTGATTCATTCGAAAATATTTTTTTATCAAATCCTATATCTTTAAGATTGTGGTCTTCTTTTTTTGTAATTTTACCTATTTTTGTTCAAGCCCCTTGGGTGAGATTAGAACCAATAAGTGCGCTTTGTTTTACTTTTGTTATTGTCTTAGTGGCAATTGTTTTGAATCAAAAAGGATCAAATAAGTGGTTTATTGTTAGTTCATTATTACTTGGAGTATCAGGTAGTTGGCTTGGTGGATGTTTGTTCTGGGGATGGTTAAGCCCATTTCCTATCCTACACATACCTGTTGAAGCTGTAGTTTTCCCATTAGCCTTAATTGGATTTGGTACTAATTGGAAAATAGGTTCAAGTTTTTATATCTCTTCTTTGTTTGGAACCGCAGTTACCGACATAACAATATTTTTAATCGGAATTATGGATCAATGGAGGCAGGTAATTGCAGCAGATTCTGAAAATGCACCTATGATTCTTCAAAAAACCTCTGAGAGTCTTATTCAAATAAAAGCATTATCAATTATTGTTTTTGTTGCTCTTATACTTTGGTTTATTTCAAAAGAAATTTTAGATTCTGCCACGATTAATACCACTAGTGGTAAAGCACTCTTAGTTTCTGGTTACGTAATTCAAACGACATTAATTGTTGATGGTATTTTTGTTGTTTTAGCAATTCTGCAACCAACTTTTAGTGGATTGGTTTAATGTTAAGGCCTCCATTTTCGCAAGAAGAAATACCAATAAATAATTGGGATGTAATCGTTATAGGCGCTGGAGCTGCTGGCCTTATGACTTGTCTTGAATTACCCTCAAATTTAAAAGTGCTTCTTTTAAATAGAAATACTAGTAAGGTATCTTCTAGTAGATGGGCTCAAGGAGGAATTGCATCTGTTGTTAGACAAGATGATTCATTTGATCTTCATGCTGAGGATACTTTAAAAGCAGGAGATGGACTATGTGATTTTCAAGCTGTAGAAATGCTAGTTAGAGAAGCTCCAGGTTGCGTAGAAAGGTTGCAGAATTTAGGGATGATTTTTGATCAAAGTTCTGATCAACTAGCTACTACCTTGGAAGCAGCCCATTCACGCAGAAGAGTCTTACATGTTAAAGATCGTACTGGTCGAGCATTAGTTGAAGTTCTAGAAGATCATATTGAGAATCAAAAAAATATTCTTCACTGCAGGGGTGTAAGAGTAACTGAACTTCTCATTGAAAATAAAGAATGTAGAGGAGTTCAGGTTCTTGATGGAGCAAATTTATATTGGATTAAATCTAGAGCTGTTGTTTTGGCTACAGGTGGGGGTGGGCACTTATTTACAAATACAACAAATCCTGCCCAATCTTCTGGTGAAGGGATCGCTCTTGCATGGAAAGCAGGAGCTGCTATCGAAGATTTAGAGTTCGTGCAGTTTCATCCAACAGCTTTAAAATTTTATGGTGCACCTTGCTTCTTAATATCTGAGGCACTTAGAGGGGAAGGAGCGATTTTAGTTGATAAAAATGGTGAAAGTCCAGTTAAAAATCTTGAGAATCGTGATCTAGCTACTAGAGATCAGGTAAGTAGAGCAATTATGAAAAATATGCATGATAATGATGTAGACCATGTTGGTTTAGATCTTCGGTATATTGACCCAGAAAAAATTGTAGAGCGCTTCCCCACGATCTTAAGTCGATGTCAGGATTATGGCGTTAACCCCTTAAATGAGATTATTCCCGTAGCTCCTGCAGCTCATTATTGGATGGGAGGTGTTAAAACTGATCTAAATGCATCTTCAACAAGAAAAGGATTATATGCCGTTGGAGAAGTTGCTTCTACAGGTGTGCATGGTGCTAATAGACTGGCAAGTAATTCACTGATGGAGTGTCTTGTTTTCGCAAGAAAAATGTCTTCAATTGTTTTGAATGAATTTTCTAAAGATGAAAAATTTGATAGATCATTTCAAGAGTTTGATACTGAAGATCCTAAAGAAGATCAAATTTCTATAATTGCTGAAAAAATTGATGAACTAAGAAAACTTTGTTGGTTAAATTTAGGCGTATCTCGAAATAATGTAAATATGAGTAAATTTTTACATTATATTCAAGCCGATATTTCTCAATTACAAAAAAATGTTTTACTAAGTTCTCTTGAAAAAATAAAATTTTATCAAAAAATAAAACTTAGTGAACGCAATAGAAGAGCATTAAATCTTTTACTTGATTTAAAGAATAGACAAATAACCACCATAACTTTATTAAAAGCTTGTCTATTTAGAGAAGAAAGTAGAGGAGGGCATTATCGAGATGATTTCCCTGATAAAGATAAAAATTGGGAATGCCATACTAGACAACAGTTAGATCAAAAAATTCAAAAAAGATTTATTAAAAATTAAGATCTCCCTGATAGTCTGTTTTCGTTGCTAGTTCATTTAAGTCACGCGTACCGCTAATAATTTTTCCATTTATTTCCCATGAAGGAAATCCACTGATTCCTTTCGTTTGGCATAGCTCATACTCATTATCTTTACCATCTTTAGCACACTCAACTACTTTTAATTCTTTAACTGCTTCCTTACCAAATAATTGTTTCTGATCGTGGCAATGCGGGCACCAGTATGCACTATACATAACAATGTTGTTTACACTTAAAAATTTTGCAAACTTTACCTTCTGGGGAGAGCTTGAAGTGGTGATTATTGGTGATACATTTTCAGTGGGGTTTGCAACATCAATAGCATTAGAGGGGTCAACATTTGTTGACCATATTAATCCCCCGAGCAGGACACTAATGGCTACAATGAAACCTCTAAAAATCATAGGTTCTCTACTTTCAAACTTTGCTCCAATCATAGAAATTATAAAGATAGAAAACGATAAAATTGCTGAAAGTATACAAAAAAAGCAATATGCTTCAATCTTAAAAAACATTATATTTATCAATAAAAAGCTAAATGTTGATGACGCACAAGAAATGAGAAATACTAACCACCATAAAAACTTATTTAGTTTTTCTTTTGGGGAAATTAAATTAAGCGAGAGTATTATTGTGATAACTAATATTGATAAATATGTTATAAATCCAGCTAATGAGAGAGGTATATTAACTTGATTATTTTCAAATAAAGTACCCCAAGGACTATTTAAAACTGTTTCACAACCATTTTGTATCCCTGGGCATGAAAGCGAAGTAAATAAATCCCAGTTTTTTAAAGTAATCGAACCTGTATCAACTAAGCCTATAGTACTAAGAATTGCGATTATGATTTTTGGCCATTTCAAATCTTTTGTATTTCTTCTGTTTAAAGTCTTAAGGGCCATAAAAAAAGAAAGTTTGTTATTTACATTATCTATCCTAATATTATCTTGGCATGAGAGTTATATACGAAATGCTTTTTAAATCTTTTAATTCTTATTTTTCAAGTTGTGAAACAAAATAGTCTCAATGTAAAAGAAAAAAAACTATCTAAGATTGCATTCAGTCATGTTGGTTGTGAGAAAAATCTTGTTGATACTGAACATATGCAAGGCTTATTAGATAAAGAGGGTTATGAAGTAGACAGCAATATAAATGATGCAAATGTTGTTGTTGTAAATACTTGCAGTTTTATTGAAACAGCTAGAGAAGAATCTATTAGAAAAATTTTAGAATATACAAATCAAGGAAAAGAAGTAATAGTTGCAGGCTGTATGGCTCAGCATTTTAAAGATGAGCTTATAAAAGAAATCCCTGAAATAAAAGGTTTGGTTGGAACAGGAGATTATCAAAAGATAGCCAAGGTTTTAGATAGAGTAGAAAAAGGGGAAATCGTTAATGAAGTTTCAAAAATACCTGAATTTATTGCAGATGAGGAAATACCTCGTTTTGTAGATAAAAATAAATTTGTTGCGTATCTTCGCATTGCTGAAGGCTGCAATTATAATTGTGCTTTTTGTATTATTCCTAAGTTGAGAGGTCCTCAAAGAAGTAGAAGAATAGAATCTATAGTTTCAGAAGCCAAAAGTCTTGCAAAAAAGGGTATTCAAGAAATCATATTAATTAGTCAAATAACAACTAATTATGGTCAAGATATTTATGGAAAACCATCATTAGCCAAACTTTTGAATGAGCTTTCTAAAGTTCCAATTCCTTGGATAAGGATACATTATGCTTATCCAACAGGTTTAACTGATGAAGTTATTAGAGCTTTCAAAGATTCAAAGAATATCGTGCCTTACTTTGATTTGCCACTTCAGCATAGTCATCCAGATGTGTTGAAGAGTATGAATAGACCTTGGCAAGCTTCTTTGAATGAATCAATTTTGGAGAAAATTAGAGAAGAAATTCCATCTGCTGTATTGAGAACTAGTCTTATTGTTGGTTTCCCAGGAGAAAAAAAAGAACATTTTGAACATCTTCTCGAATTTTTGAATAGGCATAAATTTGATCATGTAGGAGTGTTTATTTTTTCTCCTGAGGATGGAACTGCAGCTTTTGATTTACCAAATAGAGTATTGCCAGAGGTTGCAGAGGCAAGAAAAGATAATGTTATTTCAGTTCAACAAAATATCTCTAAAGATAAAAATCAGGCATATGTTGGTTCAAAAATGAAAGTTTTGGTAGAAAAAATATCAGATAATAACGAATTAATAGGTCGATCCTACAATTTCGCTCCTGAGATTGACGGAAATGTGGTTTTATCTTTTAATACTAAAAATTATTTGAAAAATTATATTGGTAAATTTGTTGAAGCAAATATTTCTTTCGCTGATGAATATGATTTGTATGGAGAGATTATTAAGATTCTGTAGTTTTAAATTAATTTAACTGCTCTTAAGAGCTTATCTAATGCGAAAGCAGCTCCAAAACCAAAACCAATAAATGCAATATAGAAAATGATGTTCATTAATTTTATTATTTTTATTTAATTTAACATCAGATGAAAAGATTAGATTTTTTCGTTTAATTTCTTAATCTTGGATATATGGTAATTTTTTGTATAAACATTCTTCTGCTTTTTGTAGTTCCCGGCCTAGATATAGAGCATGATCGAATCTGGTTATTAAGTCATTTCTTTCTTCAGTAATCAATATTCCAAGTTGTTTCGCACTAATACCTTTAAAAACTTCATTACTTACTCTTTTATTTTGAGAGTCGCATTTAATTGGTTCATTTGTTTCTGGGTCAAGAGCATAGCCTTCTTCATCGATGTTATTTAAAAAGTGCTCTAAAATTATTTTATTTTCTTCTAAATCTACTTTTATAATAAAATAACCGTTTGGATCGAGGTCTATATATCGGTTGGATAGATTATTATCAATCTTTATTTTTTCATCTAAACTTTTACTAGAAACCATTATTAGAAGTTAATAAAAACTATATTACTAATATAATCTTTAGAAAAGCCAAAAAATTTTTATTTAAAGGGTATAGAATTATTCTCAAATTCAATTTCCTTCTCGGTTTGTTTATTAACTTCATTTAGCCAAGGATAAATTATATTTTCCATATTTTTGTCAAACCACTTATGCAAACTTATGGTGCTTTTTGCAAAAAACCCTCTCCGTCTTTTATGTTTACCACCCGCTCCAGGATCAAAAAAATGGATACTATTTTTTATTGCCCATTCAATTGGCTGGTAGTAACATAATTCAAAATGTAAATTAGATATGTCTTCTTGACTACCCCAATATCTACCCCATAAGTTGTTTTTATTTTTAACGCACATTGACATAGCAAAAATATCATTCGAATCATTTTTTGATGCGCTAAAAAGTAAAATATTTTTTTTATTAGCAACAATTTTTTCGAAAAATGTAGATGTTAGATATTTACTTCCCCAAACTCCCCACCTAGAACAATGCTGTTCATAAAAATTATGCATTTTTTTGAGGATTTCTTGGTTGATATCATCTTCATTAAAAATTTCTATTTTTACATCTTGCTTAGTAATTGATTTCCTCTCTTTTTTGATATTTTTTCTCTGATTAGAGTTAAATCTACAAAGAAAATCATCAAACGTCTTCTCTCCATTACTCCTCCATTCACTGCTGGAATTTATCCATTTATGGTATCCCAAAGATTTAAGATGGTTGCCCCAGCTTTCGTCAATGTATAAAAAATTACAACTTAAAATTTTGTTTGTAATCGCAAAGCTTTCGATACGGTTTATGAGTAAATTTGTAATTTCTTTCTTATCTTCATTTTTTTTATAAAGAAATTGATATCCATTTACAGGACTATAAGGACTCATTCCAATTAATTTAGGGTAATAATTTAAATTCAGCTCTTGAGCCAATCTTGCAAATGATTGATCAAAAATGAATTCTCCATAGCTATGATTTTTTAAAAAAAGTGGAGCAATTCCTAATATTTCTTGATTTTTATAAGCAACAAAATATAGAGGTTGCCAACCAGTTTCTCTTGAGACACTTTTTGATATTTCAAGGTTTTTAAGCCAGGTCCATTCATAGAATGGATTATTGATTTCATTTGCTAATTCATTCCATATCTCCTTGGAGATTTCCTTGATTGACAATTTGATTTCAACTTTATGTATTTTTTGGTTCATTTATTATTGAATCTATTTCAAATTTTTTTGTAATGAATATGAATTTCATTATTCATTAAATTTTTAATTGATTTTATTTCCCATAGTCTTTTTAGATTAAAAATCTCATTTGTTTTTTCTGAAGGGATCCATGTATATTTACCTCCAATAATTTGTGGAATTATTGTAATTTTTATATCTGTTATTAGATCCTCTTTTATAAATGAATTTATAAGTTTTGCACCTCCTAAAAGAGCTAAATCATTTATCCCTTCTTTTTTAAGCGAAATTAAAGTTTTACTCCATGAATCTTCGAAAAAGAGTTGTTTCTCGAAGTCATTATTCGACGAATCATCAACTTTATTTGAGCTTATTAGCCATCTTCTAATTGGTTGACGAAAGTATTCCCAATTACTGTTAAATTTTTTGCTATTTGAAGCAACTATGGAGATTGGTTGTTTTTTTGATATTGTTACTTCTTCATTACCATTGAGATTTTTAATAAGGTAAGTTGATTGATGAGCTACTAAAGTACCTAAACCAAAAATGGTGGCGTCAACCATTGATAAGTGTTGATTTAACATTTTTTTATCTTCTTCGCTTCCAAGATGCGATTCTCCACCTCCAGGAAATGCAATTCTCCCATCAAGACTAGATGCTATAACAATTATTACTCTTGGGATACTCAAGTTTGTGAGATTAAACTATTTTCAAGTTTCAACTTCAATGAATTGGTTAGCTTTTGATCAACATAAATTTCTGCAGCATTATTTGGGCTCTCTTGTAGTCTTATTTTGTGTAATGTTGCACCAAGTTCATATATTGGATTTTTAAGAATATCAGAAATATATAAAGCTATATTTTCAGCAGTTGGAACACAATCTTGAAAAAATTCGATGTCTTTATTTAGAAAAGTATGATCTAGTTGTTCAACAACCAAATCATTAATTATCTCCTGAAGCGCAGATAAGTCACAAACCATTCCAGTTCTTTTATCAATGTCTCCTTTTACAGTTATATCGACAAGATAGTTATGACCATGTCCATTAACTCTGGCACATTTCCCATAGATTTTTTTATTTTCATCAAAGGAAATCTCTTCTTTTGCAAGTCTATGAGCGGCTGCAAAATGAGTTTGTACTGTTAAAAATGCTTCCATGTTTTTTCCTAAATAATCTGCCCATAAATTTGGGTTTTCATAAAGCCTTAGACTTGTGAGAGGTAAATCATCCTTTAGACGACTCCAAATAACCTTTACTAATGCTTCAGTCGTGGGAAGTATACCCTCTTTATTATTAACATTAAATTCAGGCCATACATCATTTAAAAAACGAAAATCTAACTGTCCAGTAACCTTATCTTTAATAGAGTGTTTTACATCAGAGAGATTAAGTACCATTCCATCAGAGTCTAGTTCTCCACCCATTGAAACAATAAGTTCATAATTATGACCATGACCTGGTGCAATACTGCAATTTCCAAAAAGAGATAAATTTTCTTCTTGGGTTTTTTCAGGAAGCCAATAACGGTGACTAGAACTAAAGCAGGCGCGTCGAGTTATGACGCATTCACGTCCTTTTCCATGTAATGGTTTGGATTGTGTAGAAGTCATACTTTTCTGCGATAATACTATCTTAAGGTTTTAAATACGTTTTTGTCTTTATGGAACAATCCATTATCAAAAAAACAGTTCATACTTTACAGGGCAGAAGCATATTTTTAATAGGGATGATGGGTTCTGGTAAGTCACAAACCGGTTTGAAGCTAGCTGAATTATTGAAATATAAATATATTGATTTAGATTCGTTAATAGAGAATTTGGCAAAAAAATCTATCAATCAAATTTTCAATGAAGAAGGAGAAAATAATTTCCGTGAAATAGAAGCAAACTGCCTTAAAGAAACTATCAAAATTCCTTCATTAGTAATCTCTACTGGGGGAGGAATAGTTACCAAATCGGAAAACTGGGGAATCTTAAGGCAGGGAATAATTGCTTGGATAGATCTCGAAAAAGATATAGCAATTGAAAGATTGAAAAATGAAATTGAAAATAGGCCACTTCTTCAGGGAAAGAATCTAAATGATTTATATATGAGAATTTTTCAATCTAGAGAAAATTTGTATTCACAAGCAGATTTAAGAATTAAAGTAAAAAGAGAAAATATTGAAGAAGTCGCTATGAAAATAATTAATGCAATTCATAAAGAAATAATTAGTTAATCTGGTTCAATTCTTACTGCAAACCATTTGATAACGTATCCTAATTTTATTTCTAATTCATAAGTACTTTCTAATAATTCTTCAAAAAATTCCTGATCAGGATCTTCTATATTTTGATATATTGTTTGTGTTTCTGTCTTACTGAGCCAATTTTTCAACCATAAAATTGCTTCTTGCTTTGATACAATTTTTTCTTTTGAATCTGGCTCTAATAATACATAATGATCTGATGCTCTTATTAGTGGATTTGACATAATGAAGATTCTTCTTGGATTAATCCTTTGCTTGATTTTTCAAGGAATTTTTTTAGAAAGTTCTTTTGCTTTTGTAGATACTAATGTACGAGAGTTTTTGGAAAATCGTGTAAATCAATGGCCAGAATTATATTTACCAAATTTTAAATTTTCGGATACCTCTAAGGATTTAATTTATCCTAAATGGTTCGAGGGGAATTGGCTTGTTACTTCTCAAGATATAATTAATGATTCAGAAGAGCCAGTTATTTATAAAGTAAATTTCTTTAAGAATGATTCAGATTTAGTTGTTGGTAATCGTGCAAAAAATTCTGAATCTATTGGAAAAGCAATATTTGGTGATACCTTAATCAAGGTTGTAAATGATCCTCAATCTATTAATAATCAAGTTACTTATTTAAAAGATGATTTTTACATCGATTCAAGAATTACAGGGAGAAATCAGATCCAAGATAATGATATTTTTTTCGCAGATGAGCTAGTTATACAAACAGCACATAAGCCAGGTGCTTCAAGGATTAATCAGGTGGAGACCATTAGTAAATTTCAAAAATGTTCCGAAGAAATATTGGAAGTTGATCATTCAATCAAACCATCAATTTGTGGAGTGCAATATGTTGCTTCTTATGGTTCAAAAGTTGGTGATCCTTCTATTCATGCTATCAAAACAAATAAATATAAATTGAAGTTTGAATTTATTGAGAGTTAGCACTAAAAAGATATTCTTCTAAGTTGTTCCTCCAAATGAAAAGATTTTCTAAATAAGGGTTGTTTATGTATTCTTGGCTCCCTTCTCCTGAAAGAATTGGTCCTGCAGACTTTGGAAATTTAATAAGGGATAATTGAGCAGCAATTGAAATATCTGCAATTGATAAACTATCTCCAACTAAATATTTCTTGTTGATCAAGGATTTTGATAAAGCTTCCAGTAATTTTTGGAGTTCTAAATTATCTTTAGAAGACAAAACTACATTAGAAATTTTACTAAGATTTTCAAAAGGTAATTTATCAACAATACTTTTAACTGAAGAAGGTATTTCATCTGGAAGTAATGCAGTTCTTAGCTGTGGATTTTCAATTGCAGATTTTATTAAAGCTTTTCTACAAGTTGTAGCCATTGTAGTATCTGCCCAGTCTTCAATTATTTTGCATTGCGCAAATAATATTGGATCCTCCGGAAAAAGTGGATTGTTTTCATTTTTTTTATCTATATATTCGCAAATAGTTGAAGAGTCACTAATAACTTGATCATTACTATCGACTATTACGGGTACTTGTTTTTGACCTGATAATTTAAAGATTTCAAATTGGCCTATTCCAGGTGTTACTTCTTCAACTCGATATTGCAGTTTTTTTGCATGAAGAGCCATTCTTGTTTTTAAACAAAAAGCACTATGCCTAAATTGATATAATGTAATCATGCTGTTTAATGTTTGTTAAAACTTAGCTAAAAAAGTAATCTATTTGTGGAGCTGATGGGCGAATTTTTCTCTAATGTTGCGAGATATCCAAAGTATTTGATATCTATCATTGTTGGGGGACTTGTTGCTTTGCTTGAACCTTTATTCAAGAATAGATCAAATCCACTCACAATAGTAGGTTTGATATCTTCTGTCTTAAGTGCTTTCATAACTTTTTATTTTGTCTTGCAAGCGATGACAAACCCAATAAATTTACAACCATAATGCCAAATAATTACCGTCTTGCAAAAGTTTCTTCTCTTTTGAAGAAAGAAATAACCCTTATTTTGCAGAATGATTTAGAAAATGATCTTATTAGAGATCATTTCGTCAATATTTCTAAGATTGATTTATCAGGTGATTTGCAACACTGTAAAATTTATATAACTTCAACTGCTAAAGAGAAAGTGAGGAAAGAAATTGTATCAAACTTGAATACTGCTAAAAGCTCTATAAGGCATAGTTTAGGAAAAAGAATTGAGATGAGAAGAGTTCCAGAGATAATTTTTAAAGACGATGTTGTTCTTGATAAAGGATTATCAGTCTTGAAACTTCTCGATGAATTAAAAAATCAAAATCAAAATCATAATGTTGAGGACAAGGATGCCAAAAGTTGATCTACCCCTTGATCAAAGAAATATAATTATTACTCGATCAAAAGAAGGGATATTAGATATAAAAAAGATATTCATAAGCAAAGGCGCGAATGTATTTGATTTACCTGCAATAAGTATTACTGATCCTGATGATTTGAATCCTCTTGACGAAGCATTAAATCAAATAAATGATTTTCATTGGATTATTTTTTCCAGTGGTAATGGAATCAAATTTGTGGATAAAAGACTTAGATACTTTAATAGTTCATTAAAAGAATGTTCTAAAAAAACAAAAATCGCCGTAGTCGGAGAAAAAACCTCAAAAACTCTTGCTGATTTTGGGATTAAGGCTGATTTCATACCTCCAGAATTTGTTGCTGAAAGTTTAATTGATAATTTCCCAGTATCTGGTTATGGACTTCGAGTTTTTGTACCTAGAGTTCAAACAGGTGGTAGAGATTTAATTGCAGATCAATTTAGAAAGGCTGGTTCTCGTGTATTTGAGGTTGCTGCATATGAAACTAGATGTCCTGAATCAATTCCGGAAGAAACAATTGATATTATTTCTAATCGAAAAGTCGATGCAATTATTTTCTCAAGCGGTAAAACCGTAGTAAATGCTGCTTTTTTACTAGAAAAAAAACTTGGTAAACAATGGTTAGAATATTTTGATCAAGTTAAGTTATTAACTATTGGACCTCAGACAACAAAAACATGTAACAAGATTTTTGGAAGAATTGATACTCAGGCACAAAAATATACTTTTGAAGGACTACTAGATGAAGCAATTAATATTTTTAATTAGAAAAATTTTTTTTATAGTTCTTTTCAACTAAATCTTTAAACCTATCAATATTGGCCTGTAATTCGTTTGTAACCATTTTTCCTAAAATATTTTCTTCCATAAACCGAGCAATCATTTTTGGTAGTTCATAAGTTATTGCTAAATTTACCGTTGTGATTTGATCAGTTTTACTTTCGAAAACTACTGATCCCTCAGTTGGTAAACCTCCTATTGATTTCCATTTAAGTTTGCTTTTTTCAACCCTTTCTGTAATTTGAGCTTTCCATTTAAACCTAAAGCCATTTGCAGCTAAAGTCCATTCTGTTAAATCTGGTAACGTATTAGTTTCTTCGTCAACTGTTTTTACAGATTCAATCCAGCTCATCCAAAGTGACATTGACTCTAAATCACTCCATGTGTCCCATACATTTTCAAGAGGCGCATTAACAACTGTTATTACGTCATGTTTTAGCCAAATACCCATTATTTAACTTACTGCAAGATTTTTTGCTAATTCGGCTTTCTTCTCTAAAATTGCAGCGGCAGCTAAATGACCACTCATTGTAGCTCCCTCCATAGAGTCTATATAATCTTGTTTTGTATAACTACCAGCCATAAAGAAATTAGATATAGATGTTTTTTGATCGGGTCTGAAAGGTTCCATACCGGGAGCTTCTCTATAGAGTGATTGTGGAATTTGTACCACGTTACTCCAAAGCAATTTAAGGTTTTTTGAGGATGGGAATAGACGGCGAACCTCTTTATCAATTTCTTTTGTAATTCTTTCTGTGGATCTTCCCATCCATCTATCACCAGGAGTTAAAACACATTGGAGAAGCGATCCCATATCTTTTTTTCTATAGTCTGCTGGACTTGCTAGTGCTAAATCAGCAAAACAACTGAATGAGGCATCAGCAGAATAAAGAAGGTTATCTAGTCCAATTGGTTCGTTTCCAGTATTATCTTTTTGTAATTCAGTAACCCAACCATCATATCTTAATTGGATTGTGGCAACAGCTACAGCTCTAAGTTTTTTTAAACCTTCAAATTCTTTAAATTGATACCATTCTTTTGGAATTATTTTTTTTATTCCAGGAATATCGCAGGCAGCTAGAAATTTATCTGCAAACACTGCCTTAATTCCTTCAGGAGAAGATATTTTTAATTGATTTACTGAATAAGAGGAAGATTCCTTTTGATAAATGATTTCTTCTACCTTATGGTTAAGATGTATTTTTGCTCCTTTGTTTGTGATGTAGTCGACGATAGGTTGCGTTAACCACTTATGTGGGGAACCTTTTAAAAGATTAAGTTTTGAGGCTTCTGTTTTTGAAGCAAACATCATGAATATAGTTAGCATGCATCTTGCTGAAATATCTTTGCAATTAATAAAACCTAATGCATATGCGATAGGATCCCACATTCTTTCTAAACTTTTTTCACTTCCACCATGGTTTAAAAACCATTCTTTAAAACTAATTCTATCTAGATCTCTAATTATTTTCATTGCACCTTCATAGTCTATCAAGCCTCTAACGATTGGACTTGTCCCTAAAGCCAAGGCATTTCTGAACTTATCTACCCAAGTAAGTTGTTCGGTGGTAAAAAAAGCTTTAAGTCCGTTAAATGGAGCACCTAAAGGGAATCTGAAGTCTAACGATTTTAAACTACCACCATTATTGATAAATAGATGAGTATGATCTTTCGGGAGTAAATTGTCTAGAGCTCCCACTTTTTTCATTAATTTAAAAAGATTTGCATAATTGTAAAAAAATACATGTAAACCCATTTCTATGTGGTTGCCATCCTTATCTTCCCAACTTCCTACTTTACCTCCCCAAAATGACCTGCTTTCGTAAATTTCTACTTCGTGACCTTCATCAACTAAATTGACTGCTGCTGTAAGACCAGCTAATCCAGAACCAACGATTGCAATTTTCACTTTTTTCTTAGAATTATAACAAATCAAGTTTGGATCATGTTTGTTCTATGCATCCTATCAATTAAGTTTTTATATTATAAATAGTATAAATCCCTTGTTTATGGAAAATGTAGAAGTTAAACAGGAAATTAAAAATTCTGATGATGGCAAAGGTATCTTAATTACGAATGATGCTATAGAACAAATTTCAAATTTGTTAAAGGGCCAAAGTGATAAAAAAGCACTAAGGGTAGGAGTAAGATCTGGCGGTTGTAGTGGGATGAGTTATACGATGGATTTTGTAGGAACTGATGAAATAAATTCCGATGATAAAGTTTATGATTATTCATTAAAAGCTGATCAAAGCTTTCAAGTTGTTTGTGATCCTAAAAGTCTTTTATATATTTATGGAATGCAGCTAGATTTTAGTAAGGAATTAATTGGCGGTGGCTTTAATTTTGTAAATCCCAATGCCTCTCAAACTTGCGGTTGTGGAAGCTCTTTTGCAGTCTAATAAATAATGAATAACGAAATTAATCCCATCGAAGAGGATTTTAATGCAGCTTTATCAAGATATAAAGCAGGGCAAGATTTAATTCCAATCGTTCAAGATTTTAAAAAAATTATACAGCAAATTCCAAATCATTTTGCTGCTTGGACTTGTTTATCATGGCTTCAATTACTTTTGAAAAATAATGAAGAAGCTTTGTCAGCTGCCAGACAAGCTGTTCGATTAAATCAGCAAGATCCACAAGCAAGAATGAATTTGTCTTTAGCTCTTTTGGCTACCAATAATAAAGGTGTTAGGGATCATATTGAGTTAATAAAAAAAATGTCTATAATGATGCCAGATGTGAAAAGCGATTTGAAAGAATCTGTTGAAGACGGATTAAGTAGATATCCAGATTGGGCTGAGTTAAACAAAGTAAAAAAATGGCTGGAATTTTAAATTGTTTAAGATTTTAATTTTAAGTAATGGTCATGGAGAAGATCTATCTGGCAGTCTAATAGCTAAACAATTCATAAAAAATGGATATTCTGTTCATGCTTTGCCAATTGTTGGTAAAGGAAACCACTACAAAAAAGAAAAAATTAAGATTATCGGTAAAACTAAGGAATTTAGAACTGGAGGAATTGGTTATAATTCTTTTAAGGGAAGACTTACTGAGATATTAGGAGGAGAAATATTTTATCTTCTAAAAAGATTATATTTAACTTTTAAAATAAGAAAAAAATATGATTATTTTTTTGTAGTTGGAGATATTGTGCCTGTTTTTTTTGCATGGGTTTGTAAGAAAGATTTTTTTACATATCTAGTTGCTTATTCAAGCCATTATGAAGGGAAGTTGAAATTACCATGGCCTTCTAAATTTTTCTTGCTCTCACAAAAAGCAAAAAAAATATATACGAGAGATTACCTTACAGCTAATGATTTATCTTTACAGTTAAAAAAGAAAGTGTCTTTTTTAGGCAACCCATTTATGGATAAGTTTTTTCCTATAAACAAAGAATTAAATAAAGATGAATTTAGTATTGGATTATTTCCAGGAAGTAGGTTCCCTGAGATTTTAGATAATTTTGTTTTGATTTTAGAGGTACTAGAGGCATTATCAGATTTAAGATATTTTCAAAAAATTCATTTTAATTTTGCACTAGTTAATGCTCTATCTTCATCAAAAATAAAGGAGATATTTCAAAAAAGAGGATGGTTAAAAATAGAAAATATAAAAGATAATAATCTCTTGAAATTCCAATATAAATTTTTAGAAGTGAATATGTATTGGAATAATTTTGACAAAATATTATTGAAAAGTAGATGCTGTATTAGTATGGCAGGAACAGCATCAGAGCAAGCGATTGGACTAGGAAAACCGGTTATTCAGATTGAAGGGAAAGGTCCACAATTTACAAAAACTTTTGCAGAGGCGCAAAGACGTTTACTTGGGAAATATGTTTTTTGTGCCAATAATTTTAAAGACAAAAATGATCAAATCAATCAGACAATTAAATTGATCATAAAAATAATATACCTTATACAGCTTAATAAGAAGTTTATGATCTCATGTAATGAAAATGCTAAAAAAAGACTGGGTGAAAACAAAGCTTGTCTTAAAATGGTAGATGATATGAATATTGTTATGAAAAATGACTAAGGATAACAATCAAAATAGGTTAAAACAAATTATCGATAATTTATTATTAATAAATTTATTTACAGTCATTTTTTTTGCAATATTTTTTATTTTTGCAATCATCATGGAATTTAATGGGATATTTATTTTTATTAATTTTATTCAGATAGTTTGGAATCCTCTTATAGTTCCATTGATAACAATTCTTATTGTTGGTGCTTTAGTAAACGGTATTAATTCTTGGTGGAGGCGAAAATTGCTTTCTCAAGAAGAGGATATTTAAAATTATAATTTTTGATTTTACTGCTAATTACTTTTTGTCCTTCTAAAACAACTTTCGCTCCATCTCCTAACAATATTTTTAAAACTGCTCCAGGCACTGGAAGTAAATTAGGTCTATTCAGACATTTGCCTAAAGTCTGAGAAAATTCTCTCATTGATACTGGATTTGGTGCAACAGCATTAAATACTCCCGAATACTTTTTATCAACTAATGCTTGAATAATTAGTGCACATAAATCAGTTCTATGAATCCAACTCATCCATTGCTTACCATCTCCAATAGGTCCACCTAATCCAACTTTAAATATAGGGAGCATTTTTCCTAATGCACCTCCATCAGCTTCTAGGACAATTCCAATTCTAAAAATAACTAACCTTGAGAAAAATGGTTTTTCAGCGGCGACCGCTTCCCAATTTTTGCAAAGATTTGATAAAAAGTCTTTTCCTCCAGGACTATTTTCAGTGAATTCACTAGACAAACTTGTACCGTAATAACCTATAGCTGATCCATTTATAATGACTTTTGGGTTTATTTTTAAATTTTTAAGGGTCTTCATCATAAATTTCGTGGCGTTAATACGACTATTTTCAATCTCTTGTTTTTGTTCAGAAGTCCATTTTTTTTCTGCTATGGGTTCTCCCATCAAGTTAATAATTCCATCTGTTTCTTTTAGAATATTAAGAAGATTTTCGTTATTCCAGTTTTTTTCTTTTGATAAATCTATTTGAAAAAATTTAAACTTATTGAAATCTAAATCAAGTTTTAATTTACTGATAGGTTTTCTACTTATAATATAAATCTCGTGGTTTTCATTTAATAGTGTTGGTACAAGTTCTTTACCAACAAATCCAGTGCAGCCAAGTAGTAAAAGACGCATATTATTAGATATTTATCATATAAGGCTATTAAATTTTTTGGAATTTTGTAATCATTATTCGGTTATCAATTTTTTTAAATATTTATCAAACAAGTTTTTGTATAATAAATTTAAAATAACTTCCTAGACTTTAACATGACAGATTCTATTCAAAAGAAACCTCTGAAGAAAGGAAGCTTAGTTTTTG
The DNA here is from genome assembly GCA_902583265.1 of uncultured Prochlorococcus sp. GTDB lineage: Bacteria > Cyanobacteriota > Cyanobacteriia > PCC-6307 > Cyanobiaceae > Prochlorococcus_A. Next base: position 9,725 of record CACHVD010000009.1, on the reverse strand, counting down.
TCGATAAAGAAAATTATAGAAACAGTATTGAGGCGCTTGCCAGTGATGATGATTTACCTAATTACATCTTTGAGGGTCCTGGAGAAATCCTCTCTGTCAAAGACGAATATGCCCAGGTTCGATGGCGAAGACCTGTTCCAGATGCTTGGCTGAAATTAGATCAACTTAAAGAATATATTGATTAAAAATTTTAGTTTAAAAATCTTTATTTTTTTTCTCTGTAGCCATTTTTGATTGGATTCTTTTTGCTTCTTTAAACATTTCTTTACCATCAAATAAGTAATCATCTACATATCCTTGTGTATATCTATCAAGCTCTGATAGTGCGTCTTTAACTTTTGAAAAACAATGATAAAGATCGAGGCCTAAATTTGAAATAGACTTTGGAACTAACTTTTTGTTATAAATTTTTTCAACTTTTTCAATTTTCTTTTGTGAAAGACTTATATAACTGCAAAAATTATCCATAAGTTGGTCATCATATGGATCCGCAGATAGTTCTTTTATTTCGTTGTTCAAAGGTTTAATTATTTGGCTAATTAATCTATTGATCGGAGTGAAAATTTCTTTAATCCATTTTTCAACTTCTTTATCTTTATAAGACGAATTATATTTTTTTGAATTTAGTTTCTCTTCCCAATTTTTATTTAATGAATCAAATGATGAATTGGGAGAGAAGAAATTTCTATCATATTGTTCTTTTTTAATAGGGTCATTTAGAGTCTCCCAAGCATTTTGTATTGCAAGAAATCGTTCTTTTTCTCCGCCTGCATCGGGATGATGTTTCTTAACTAAAGAACGATATGAAGATTTAATTTCACTTTTGGTTGCACTTTTTCTGAGGCCTAATTCTTCATATAAATTTTTTTCCATTTTTATAAATTAAGTATTAAAGATAACCATCTTTTCTGGCTTGAATTGAGGTGTTCGATTCAAACATTGCTGTTGATAAATATCTTTCACCAAAACTTGGAAGAATTACAATTAATCTTTTATTCATTAGTTCTTTCCTTTCGCCGATTTTTATAGTCGCTGCTAAAGCGGCACCACTGCTGATACCTGACAAAAGACCTTCCAATCGAGCTAATAAACGCCCATAATAAAATGCTTCATCGTCATCTACTTTTATAATTTCATCAATTAATTCAGTATTCAGGACTTTCGGTACGAAACCTGCTCCTATTCCTTGAATTGAATGAGACCCTGCTTTTTCTCCAGAAATGACGGCACTTTTTTTGGGCTCTACAGCATAAATTTTGCAATTTGGATTAACTTTTTTCAAAAAACGTGCGCAACCAGTAATTGTCCCTCCAGTACCTACTCCTGTAACTAATCCATCTACATTGTTATTAGATTGGGCCCATATTTCTTGGGCCGTTGTTCTTTCATGAATATCTGGATTAGCAAAATTTTCAAATTGATTAAATTGATAGCTATTTAAAATACTTAAAGATAATTCATTAGCTAAATCTAAAGCTCCTTTCATTCCTTCCTTCCCTGGTGTTAACTGTAGTTCAGCTCCATATGCTCTCAACATTGCCCTTCTTTCAATACTCATCGTATCAGGCATAGTTAAAATTAATTTATAGCCTTTTGCTGCAGCAACCATTGCTAATGCAATGCCAGTATTTCCGCTTGTCGCCTCTATTAAAGTTGTTTTATCTGGCGTAATCAATCCTTCTTCTTCAGCTTTACATAACATTGAATAAGCGATGCGATCCTTAACGGAAGCTGATGGATTGAAACTTTCTAGCTTGGCTATTATTTCTGGATAAGAATTAAAATAATCTCTGATTCGATTTAATTTAACTAAAGGGGTATTTCCAACAAGAGAAGTTATATTATTTGCTATTTCCATGAAATAATTATTTAAATTGCAAAATTAAATCTCCTATTTCCATAATAATTGTATTTAAAGATCTTTTATATAATTTTCTCAAAAGAATTTAATTTAAATTACTTTCTGGGTGAAAATATTTATTATTATAAAAAGTAGTTTTTAATAGTGATTATGTATTCCTTGGAACTAAGTTTGAGATATTCACCTTTTCCACTTTCAATTCAAAAGAAAGAATTTGAAGATGTCAAACGAATTTTTGATGAAATAAAAAGTTCTATGAATGAAACTTTAGAGTCTTCAAATTTGATTGAATTAAGGTGTGATAAAGTGCAAGATAAATTAATTGCTGTAAGATCTAAAGAAATCATTTCTGTTCAAATATATGAAAAATCATCAGTTGCAGGAGGGGCTAAGAGACCAGGTTTCTCTCTCAACTTAGAATCACAGAATTAATGCGAGATTTTCTTGAAAATGAAGTACCTTATATTCATTTCAAAGATGTCTCTTTTTCTTATCCGGGTAAAAAAGAAAATTTAATTTTTAAGTGTAATTTATCAATAAAAAAACCAGGGTTTTGGATGGTCGTTGGTAAAAACGGGAGTGGGAAAAGTACCCTTTTAAAATTAATTAATGGCATAATAAATCCCAACACTGGAGTTATTAATTCCAAGGCAAATATAGGAATGGTATTTCAAAACCCTGACCATCAAATATTAATGCCAAATTGCAGGAGCGAACTTCTGATTAATATTAAACAAAATATAAGTGATTATGAAATTAATAAAAAAATTGAAAATGTGCTTGATCAGGTGGGATTAACTGGTTTTGAAAAAAGACCAACTCATACGTTAAGCGGCGGACAAAAACAACGCTTAACTATTGCATGCGCTCTTATTAGTAATAGTAATTTTATTCTTTTGGATGAGCCTACAGCTTTACTTGATCAAACCAGCCAATTAAAAGTTTTAAATACTATTAAAAATCTTACAAATGATAATAAAAAACCTTTGTCCGCTTTATGGATTACGCATCGATATGAAGAATTAACTTATGCTGATTCAGTAGCAGAGTTGAAAAATGGCTTTTTGTCTACTTGGCAAGAACCATCAAAATTTCAATATAATTAATTCTTTTACTTGTCATAAGGTACTTTAAAGAGCTAAATTCATTTTATATTCCTCGGTAGCTCAGCGGTAGAGCGATCGACTGTTAATCGATTGGTCGCAGGTTCGAATCCCGCCCGGGGAGTTCAAATTATAAATTAACTTTCACCAGACTCCATAAGGAGTCTTTTTTTATTTCTGTGTGATGTTTATGGTGGGGAAATGGTGGGGAAATGGTGGGGAAGTAATTTATAAATGGTGGGGAATTATTTTCAATATCTGGCAAAATAAATATAATTATTTGTTCAGAGAAAATTATGAATAAATTAAAAATTGGGCAAATATTTAGATATCCAAAAGATAAAGTAAGAGATCAAATTGAAATTGATGGTTATCCTAACTTTTCATTTTATACGGACTTACCAAATGAAAATTTAGTTTTGTTAGAAAGTGGAATAAATCCTATAGGAAAAGTAAGAAATAAGAGTATAGAAAGAACACCTGCCATAATTACTTCTTCAAGTCCACATAAAAGTGGTTCTTTAGTTACTCCATGGCAAGATTTTTATAATGTTCAAAAAGGTCATATTAGATATTACGGAGATAATAAGGACATAGGAGATCCTGAGAAAAAATCAGGCAATAAAGCACTACTTAAGCAATTTGAAATACATAATTCAAGCAATATTAATGTGAGAAGAGAGGCATGCCCGATAATATTTTTTAAAAGAAAATCAATTGATGGAAAGCAAAAAGGTTTTTTGGAGTTTAATGGATTTGGAATAATTACAAATGCAGAGAGAATTGTTCAACATAATGGAAAAACTAACAAAGATTTTGTTAATTATGTTTTTGATTTTGCTGTATTGGAGATGACTTTAGAAAATGAATATTTTGATTGGGAATGGATAAACCTTCGGCGAGATAAAAATTTATCTATAGAGGAAACACTAAAAAAAGCACCTTCATCATGGAAAAAATGGATTGGATTGGGGAATAAAAGTATTGATAGTTTAAGAAGAAATGTATTTAAACTGAATGTTCTTCCAACTTCTCAACAAAAACCAGAAAAAGGTTCAAAAGAATTTAAAACGCTAAAAGAAATATATGATTTTTATGACAACAACAAACTCAGATTTGAGAATTTAGCATCTATCGTAACTGAATATCTAATAAGGAAGTCTGCAAAAGACTATAAAGCAGGGTGGATAACAAAAGGTAGTGGAGATTCTGGAATAGACTTTATAGGGAGAATGGATATTGGAACTGGTTTTGGAAGTGCAAAAGTTATTGTTTTAGGACAAGCAAAATGTGAATCCTTAAATAGTCCAACAGGAGGCAATCATATTGCAAGAACAGTCGCCAAACTTAAAAGAGGATGGTTGGGTGTATATGTAACTACCTCTTATTTTTCAGATAAAGTACAAATTGAAATTCTTGAAGATAAGTATCCTCTTTTATTAATCAATGGCAAAAAACTTGCTGAAATGGTTAACGAAATTGTTTTTGAACAAGGTTTTAAAAATGTAGAAGAATATCTAAGAAAAATTGATTCAGAATATGAAGGCGTAATCCAATATAGAGATCCTGAGGAAATACTTTTTGAATGATCCTGATTTCAAAAGTATATTAATAAAAATTTTATTTCCATGTATCTCTTTTCCCATCTATCCATTGATCTATTTGATATCTGAGAAAACCAATTCTCTTGGTAGATAATTTATTTATACGTCTTTATAATCAATATTTAATAGTTTCTGCTTTTATAGTTTCAAGTAAACCTTTCAGGAAATTCTAATCATCCCACATATCCTTTTTCTCTGGATCTAAATTATTCCTTTCAAGTAATTCTATTCTTTGTTTCTGAGGATCTATTTCTGTTTCAGGAACGTTTTGATAGTCAATATATTTTGTTTGTATTTCTTGGATAGTTATTTCAAATTGTTCTCCAAAAAAATCTGACATTTCTCTCCATGCTTCCATTTCTTCTTCTTTGCCAATAGTATCGTTTATCTGATGAGAAATAATTTCTAGTACATATTGTTTAAGTTCTTGATTACTCATTGATTCAACTTTTTTTTGAATATAAAGTTCTTTAAGAATTTCTAGTTGTTTTTTTGACAAATCAGAGTAGATAATAGAATTCTTTTTCATAGAAACTTAAATTTTTTTTAATATAAACAAAATTAATAATTTAAACACTCAGAAGTAATCAAAAAAACTTTAAACAATATTAAATCTTCTTTAAAAACTTTAATTCCCCCTTATTTGTTTCATCCTTAGATGCCTACTGTGGCACTTTTAATTAGATATTCTTTTAAATTTAATCATTATTTTTTTTCCTGATATTCATCTGATTATTAAGAAAAAGTAAATAGAATCAAAAGAAATTGTAAAATTTAAACTTTCATAAAATTTACAATTTATGTTCAATCCCTTGGTATTATTGATTTATTAGATAAATCTAATTGATAAAATTGTTTACACTAATTCAGCAATCTTTATAAATTCTTGAGAGAATCATAATACTAAAACTTAATTTTAAATTAATACTCTATAGATATGAAAATTTCAATCCTTTTAATTGAAGATGATCGTGATATGCGTGATTTAGTGGCAGGTCATTTAGAACATTCTGGTTTCGATGTCCAAAAGGCTGAAGATGGAATTAAAGGACAAGCATTAGCCCTTCAATACTCACCAGATTTAATACTATTAGATTTAATGTTGCCAAGTGTTGATGGGTTAACTTTGTGCCAGCGACTTAGGAGGGATGAAAGAACATCAAATATCCCAATTTTGATGATAACTGCATTAGGGGGCCTTAAAGATAAAGTGACTGGTTTTAATTCAGGAGCAGATGATTACATTACAAAGCCATTCGATCTAGAAGAATTACATGTACGCATAAAAGCATTATTAAGAAGAACGAATAGAGCACAATTGAATTCTAGTAATCAACAAGAAATACTAAATTATGGCCCTTTAACTCTTGTTCCTGAAAGATTTGAAGCTATCTGGTTTGAATCGCCTGTAAGATTAACGCATCTTGAGTTTGAATTACTCCACTGCCTGTTGCAGAGGCATGGTCAAACTGTATCGCCAGCATTAATCCTAAAAGAAGTATGGGGATATGAACCTGATGATGATATTGAGACAATAAGAGTTCATGTTAGACACTTGCGCACAAAACTAGAACCTGATCCACGTAAGCCCACATATATAAAAACTGTATATGGTGCGGGATATTGTCTTGAGCTACCCATTGGTTCTCAAGTTGAAACTGCAAAGCAAGAGTTTATTCAAGCAAGAAATCCTAATTTGATAAACTCTGCAGTCGATTAAACTTGTATATCTTTCATTGATATTTTTAAAAAAGTAATTTCCCATGCCAATTTTGGTTGAATGTTTCTTCTAAGGAGATTTTTTAAATTTTCAAGTTTATTTACTAAATTAATATTTTTTGTCTTTCTCCACCAAATAGTTTGTATTAAATTGACTAAACAAATCTGTTGATAAATGTCTAATTTTTCAGATATTAATTTAGAGATTTCTAGTATTTCTAGACTATTTTTTATTGGAGAATCCAATTTACTTATAATTTCATCTGAATAATCATTCCAAATTTCAATATTTTTCAATAATTGATTTGGAGATCCATTAGCGGAGTTTATAAAATCTTCAAATTTAAAATTCGAATTAATCTCTAATTTAGAAGTATCTAAATGATCTTTCAAAATAGACTTTATTTGGTTACTGGAAAAGGGTCGAAACCTTATCATTTGGCATCTTGAGATGATCGTATCTAAGAGAAGGTTTAATTTAGATGTTAATAAAATAAAAATGCCATTACTAGGTTCTTCTAAAGTTTTCAATAAACAATTTGAGGCTGATTCATTTAGAAGGTGCGCATCAATAATTAAAACAATTTTTTTTTCTGAGTTTATTGATTTCTGACTAAGAAAAGTTTTTATCTTGCGTATTTGAGTGACCTTAATAATATCAGATTCACTTCTTATTGTTTTTTCAAGGCTGGAACTTCTTGAATTTTTAGTTGACAAAAGAGAATCGGGTTCGATAACTAGAAAATCAGGATGGTTATTGTTGATAATTCTCTCTTCAAAATTCTCGCTTGGTGAAGATTGTTTGAAAATTTCTTCTATAAAGAGAAGAGCCGTTTGCTTTTTTCCTACTCCTTCAGCACCATAAAATATGTAACCATTAGCAAATGATTTGTTTTTAATTATGTTACTAAGACTAGTATTGACTTCATCATTAAATAAAAAATTATTTTTTTTTAACTTAATCATTTGTTATTAGAAAAATTGTTTATTATTGTCGCTTTTATTTGATTAGAAATAGTTTTAATATTTTGTGAAGCAGATATTACTTTCCAGTTTTTTTCTTTGGCAATTAGTTTGAAGCCTTCATTTACTTTTTCTAAAAATCTAATACCTTCAGACTCTATTCTGTCTGGAATTTCATTTTTTCTTCTGAATATACTCTCTTTTGGAGAAATATCTAAGAAGAAAGTTAGATCAGGAGATTCTCCTTGACACACAATAGATTCAATATTTTTAATTACTTCTAAATTGATATTTCTTCCATAACCTTGATAAGCTAGAGTGGAATCAGAAAATCTATCACTTAGTACCCAATCATTATTATTTAGAGCAGGTGAAATAATTTTGGAAACATGTTCAGCTCTATCTGCTGAATAAAGCAATAATTCCGCGAGTGATGAAGGTCTGTTATTTTTATCGTTATCAAGAATTAATCCTCTAAGTTTTTTTCCTAAAAGACTGCCTCCAGGCTCTCTTGTTGTGATTAATTTAGATCCTTTTTTTATTAGACCACTATTAGGTAGCCATTTAGATATTTCATCTATTTGGGTAGTCTTTCCACATCCATCAATACCCTCAATAACGATAAATTTTCCTTTCATTTAATCTAAGGATAAAGCATTAATTACAACTGTAATAGAGCTTGTAGCCATTAATAATGCTGCTATTGAGGGAGTAAGAAGAATACCGTATTTAGGGAATAAAATGCCGGCGGCTAAAGGTATAGCTAGTAAGTTGTAACCGAAAGCCCATGTTAGATTTTGTTTTATTTTTCTAATAGTTTTTTTTGCAAGATTAAAGGCATAGGGTAATCCATTTAGCTGATCTCCCATCAATACTACATCTGCATTAGCCTTAGCTATTTGAGTCCCAGATCCAACAGCAATGCCTAAGTCTGAGGATGCTAAGGCTGGAACATCATTAATACCATCACCTATCATTGCTACCTTATTATTGATTTTTAAATTTTCTATATTCTTCAGCTTCATTTGAGGAAGAAGATCCCATTTTACTTCTGTTTCTTTAAAACCAATTTTTTTTGCTAAAGCTAAAACTGTTTGTTTTCTATCTCCACTTAAAATATTAATCTTAAATTTGTTTTCTCTCAAATTGTTAACTGTTTGAATTGAATCATCTCTAAGTGAATCTCCTAACAATATAAATCCTAATAACTTGTATTTGATACTTACTCCAATAATAGTGTTCGTTTTGGTCTCTTCATTTTCAAGGACTTTTTTTGCATCACTATTAATAACTATTCCATTACTTAGTAGCCATTCAATGTTTCCAATATTGATAAGTCCATCAATTGAATCAAGTTCTCCAGAAATACCTCTTCCAGAATGGGTGAAAATTTTTTTTATTGGAAATAAACTTAAATTTTGTTTTTTTGCCTCTCGAATTAACGCATCCGCAATTGGATGTCTGCTTTCCTTCTCTAAACTTGCAGCTATTCTTAATAAAAATGAATGATCATTATTATTTTTATAATCAACAATGAAAGGCTTACCTTTTGTTAAAGTACCTGTCTTATCAAAAATAATGTGATTAATTTTTGAAGCCATCTCTATTTTGTCCCCGCCTTTAAATAAAACACCTTTTTTTGCTGCTTTACCTGATGCGACAGTTATTACAGTTGGGGTTGCTAACCCTAATGCACAAGGACAAGCTATTACCAAAACAGCAATTGACAATTGAATTGCTAAACTCAAGAAATTCTCAGCATTACTACCAAGAGAACTATGAAGTGTATGGCTAGAATGAGTTATAAATTGGTCATTATGACTTAATAAATTAGGCCAAATGTTTTTTGCCCCCTTCCACCAAAAGAAGAAGGTTAAAGTAGCAAAAATAAGTACAAAGTAAGTAAATTTGCCTGCAATTTCATCAGCGATTCTTTGAATGCGAGGTTTTCTAGCGTTTACAGACTCAATAAGACTTACTAGTTTTGCAAGAGAAGAATCCCCTCCTACTTTTTGTACTTTTAGTCTTAGAGTTGAATTAAGATTTAATGATCCACTAGATAGATTTGCGCCTTCATTTACTTCGATAGGTTTGGATTCTCCAGTAATATGTGAAACATCAACATATGAATTCCCTTGAATAACGATGCAGTCAGCAGGTACTCTGTCGCCTGCTAAAACTTGAATCTCTTGATTAGGTCTTAAGGAGTTTACTCTTATCGACTTTATTTGATTATCTTCTGTGTAGATATTTGCCATTTCAGGTTGAAGATCTAACAATTCTCCAATGGATGAACCAGTTTGGTATCTTGCTCTTTCCTCTAAGAAACGACCTATAAGTATAAAACCTAAAAGCATAACTGGTTCATTAAAAAAACAAGGGAAACCAGTTATGGGAAATAACAATGATAGAAGACTTGTCATATATGCGCTAGTTACTCCAAGAGCTACTAGAGAATCCATATCTGGACGGTTC
>CACHVD010000008.1 GCA_902583265.1 uncultured Prochlorococcus sp. | reverse complement strand
ATTTATTGCTTTTTTCATCAGCTAAAGCTAAAGCGGGGAATAGCGGGAGTAGATCAGTTATATTTAGTGACAGTAGAGGAAGATATGTAAAACCTATTATTCCAAAAGGCAAAGTAAAAAGAATTGCTGTAGATGCTACCCTTCGAGCTGCTGCTCCTTATCAAAAATCGAGAAGATTAAGGAACCCTAATAAATCAATAATTATTGAAGAAAATGATTTTAGGGCAAAGCTTCTTCAAAAAAAGGCAGGAGCTTTAGTGATTTTTCTGGTTGATGCTAGTGGCTCTATGGCTTTAAATAGAATGCAAAGTGCCAAAGGCGCTGTAATAAGACTTTTAACAGAGGCATATGAGAATAGAGATGAAGTAGCTCTTATTCCTTTTAGAGGTAATCAGGCCGAAGTGCTTTTGCCTCCAACAAGATCAATAACTGCTGCAAAAAGAAGGTTGGAAACAATGCCTTGTGGTGGAGGATCCCCTTTGGCACATGGATTAACACAATCAGCAAAAGTAGCAAAAAATGCATTATCAACAGGAGATATAGGTCAAGTTATTGTTGTGGGGATCACTGATGGGAGAGGAAATGTACCATTAGGATTATCTCTAGGACAAAATGATGCTGTAGTAAATGATAATGCAAATGAAAATGTAGATTTAAAACAAGAGGTTCTTGATATCGCTGCAAAATATCCCATGCTTGGGATAAAACTCCTAGTAATCGATACTGAGAGAAAATTTATTGCAAGCGGCTTTGGTAAAGAATTAGCAGAGGCAGCTCAAGGGAAATATGTTCAACTCCCAAAGGCTACAGATAAAGCAATCGCAGCTATGGCATTAAATGCTATAAATGAATTTTAATTATTTCTTATGGATAAATTTCGTTAAGGAATTTTGAAAGTCCAATTGTTAAATCTCTTATAGATTTAGTTAATTCTTTATCTTGGATTAATTTTTCAAAATCATCACTCATATCATCTATTTTGCTGGAGATAGATCTTGCGGCATTGATGGTCAATTTAATATCATTAAGGGTTTCTTTGTCATCGATAGTTGACAAAATGTTATTTAAATGAAAAGCAGCAATTGTAATTTCTTTTATTAAAGGTTCAACTCTTTGTATTTCTTTTTTTGATAAATAAATTAATTCATCAAGGTTTTCTTGTGTTTTGTCAAATTGGTCAATTGAGTTTACGATGTTTTCAATTAGGTTTTCTTGATTTGATTCTTTCAGAAGTTGGCTTATTCTATTAGTTATATTTGAAAGACTTGATAATTGTTTCCCGGTTATAATATCTCCCTGACAAATAATTAATTTGCTATCGCAATTTTCTGATGTCGGCTTTTCAATATTTTTTGGGAGTGATTTTTCGCTTGTCTCTAAAGCAACTTGCACATCTCCTCCAAGGAAAGAATTAGTTACTACTCTCGCAAATGTTGGCCTAGGAAGAATAATATCTGGATTGTTTAAAACTATTTTTGCTTTAATTGATTCATTAGTAAATAAGATATCTTCTATTGATCCAACTAAAATTCCTCTATATGTAACTGGAGACTTTTTTGATAAACCGCTCGCGTTATTAAATTCAGCAAAGAGGTGCCAATTTTTTGAGGATAATCTTACCCCTCTTAGCCAAAAAGAAAAAAATGTGAATATTAATATTCCTCCTAACAAGGAAAATCCAACTATTGAATCTCGTAAGCTTCTACGCATAATTTTTAAATGTCTTTGGGTTGCATTGGACCATCAAGTTTCCCATGCCTAAATTGAAATACATAAGGATCATTACTCTCTTTAAATTCATCAATAGAACCTGCCCATCTAAATTTGCCTCCGTAAAGCATTAAAACTTTATCTGAAGTCCTTTCTATAGTACTAAGAACATGGCTAACTACAATAGATGTTCCGTTGGCTTTATTATTTGTTTTATTAATTAAATCTTCAATTCTTGATGAGGCTATTGGATCAAGACCTGCTGTTGGTTCATCAAAAAGTAATATAGGCTTAGTATTTACATTGAGAGTTTGATCAGTAATTAAAGCTCTAGCAAAACTAACCCTTTTTTGCATTCCTCCGCTTAATTCATTTGGAAGTTTATTCTCAACATTAAATAATCCAACCTCAGCTAAACACTCACTTACTATTTTATGGATTAAATGTTTAGTTAGATTTTTATTTCTCCTAAGGAGAAAACCCACATTTTCTTCTATAGTTAAAGATCCTAATAATGCTGGGTTCTGAAACACTAGTCTTACATCAGGAGGATTATTTTGATCTAGTCTCAAATATTTTTGTTTTTCACCAAAAATTCTTAATTCCCCTTTGGTAGGTAAAATCAAGCCGGCTAATATTTTTAAAATTGTTGATTTACCAGAACCTGAAGGTCCAACTATTGCTAATTTCTCTCCTTCATTAAGTTCAAAATTTAGTTTATTAAGTACATTGACTGCCCCCCAGCTTATTGAGAGGTTTGTGGTTTTAACTGCATGCTTTGATGTTTTCAAAATCTATAAAAAATAAAAGTCATTTTCTATTACATATTGCCTATTTTTAGCAATAAAAAAAGGATGTATGAATTTGATTTATAATGAATATTATGAAGTTTTTTTAAATTTAGAAAAATAATTTACGAGGTTTTAATGAATAAGAGAAAAAAAAGAGTGAGAAGATATTATAAAAATTTTAAAAAATCCAATTTTGTCGTTCTAAATAAAATTTTTAGAATCTTAAGTTGGCTTTTGCCAGGACTGGTAATTAAAAGATGGATGTTTACATCTGCAATAGGATTTTTAACTACATTATTAGGCCTTGCAATTTGGACAAATTTAAGGCCACTATATTGGCTTATTGAAATATTTTTTTGGTTAATGGCAGGTTTAACTAGTATCTTGCCGGTTTCATTATTGGGACCTTTAATTGTTGTTATTGGACTTTTATTAATATGGATTGGACAAAATAGAAGTATTAATTCTATTCAGAAAGCGCTTGTTCCAGAAAAAAATACATTTTTAGTTGATGCATTAAGGGTTAAGAGTAAATTAAATAGAGGTCCTAATATTGTTGCAATTGGTGGAGGCACAGGCTTATCTACCTTATTAAAAGGCTTAAAAAATTACAGCAGTAATATTACTGCAATTGTAACTGTTTCCGATGATGGTGGAAGTAGTGGAATTCTCAGAAAACAATTAGGAGTCCAACCCCCTGGCGATATAAGAAATTGTTTGGCTGCATTATCAAACGAAGAACCCATTTTAACTAGATTATTTCAATATAGATTTTCAGGAGGAAGTGGTTTAGAGGGGCATAGTTTTGGAAATCTATTCTTGTCAGCTTTAACAACAATTACAGGTAGTTTAGAAAAAGCAGTTCAAGCTTCTAGTAAAGTTCTGGCGGTACAAGGTCAAGTTTTGCCGGCAACAAATATTGATGTGATGTTATGGGCCGAACTAGAGAATGGTGAAAAAATTTTTGGCGAAAGCAAGATCAGCAAATCTAGAAAATTAATTTCAAGGATTGGTTACCTTCCAGAAAATCCTCCTGCGCTCTCAAGTGCTCTTGAATCTATAAGAGATGCCGATTTAATCGTACTTGGACCAGGTAGTCTATACACTTCTTTGTTGCCTAATTTGTTAGTGCCAGAGATTGTGGATACTTTATTGCAAAGTAACGCTCCCAAAATCTACATAAGTAATTTGATGACTCAACCTGGGGAAACAGATGGACTTGATGTTTATCAACATATCAAATCAATAGAAAAGCAATTATCAAATTTTGGAGTTAATACTAGAATTTTTAACGCAATCTTATCTCAGGTCCAATTTGAAAGGTCGCCTTTGGTGGAATATTACGAAACTAGAGGGGCAGAACCTGTAAAATGTAATAAAGAAAAATTATTATCTGAAGGTTATTATGTTTTACAGGCACCATTATATTCAAGAAAAATAACTCCAACTCTTAGACATGATCCTAGAAGACTTGCGAGAGCAGTAATGTTTATATATCGTAAATTAAAGAAATTAAGCTAATAAGCATCTTGCAATTCATAGAAGTCTGGCTGAATATAGTCTTTTCTTAGTGGCCATCCTCTCCAGTCTTCAGGCATTAAGAGTCTCTTAGGATTTGGATGGTCAATAAAATTTATTCCAAACATGTCATATGTTTCTCTTTCTTGCCAATCACTTCCCCTAAAGATTTTATATAAACTTGGGATTGATAAATCAGAATCTCTTTTTAAGAAGACTTTTAATCTGACTTCTTTAATTTTTTCGATCTTTTGAAAGTCATCAACAGTTATAAAATGATAGAAACTAACAAGATTTTTGCCCGGTCCCTCATCATAGCCACCTTGACATTGAAGATAGTTGAAACCGTAGTTTCTTAGTGCGGATACTGCTTCATATAAATTGTTAGGTTCAACAGAAATGTTTTCTATTCCTATTTGATCGTTAGCTAATGATTCATTTTGAATTCCATCTTTAGATAAAATTTGGCTAATAGAATCTTCTTTTTCTATTGAAATGTTTGATGAATTGGCTACACCGTCTTTTTCCATTAATCTTCTTCACTATTAATAATTTCAGCTTTTTCGCTGTTTTCAGGCGATTCAGTTATTTTTTCTTTTTTGGAGGAAGGAATAACATTCGTTGAAATCTTGTTTAGATATTCTCCTGTATTTTCAGAGAAAACAATATTCATTTGGTGATCCGAAGTAATGTATCTATGGGTTTGCTCTGCTTTTGTCCTTTCTAGAATAGATTCATTACCTACTTTTTTTCTTAGTTTTATTACAGCATCAAAAATTGCTTCTGGCCTGGGTGGACATCCAGGAAGATATAAATCGACTGGTATCAACTTGTCAACTCCCCTTACAGCAGTAGTTGAGTCTGCACTAAACATTCCTCCTGTGATTGTGCATGCACCCATTGCAATTACATATTTTGGCTCAGGCATCTGTTCATAAAGTCTTACTAGGGCTGGTGCCATCTTCATTGTTACTGTCCCTGCAACTATTAATAAATCTGCTTGCCTTGGCGAACTTCTTGGAACTAATCCAAACCTATCAAAATCAAACCTAGATCCAATTAGTGCAGCGAATTCAATAAAACAACAAGCAGTTCCGTATAGGAGAGGCCAAAGACTGCTTAATCTAGCCCAATTATGTAGATCGTCTAAGCTAGTTAATATTATATTTTCACTTAAATCATTGGTAACTTGTGGAGCACCAAGCGGATTGCAAGTTCCTTCTCTGACTTCTCTGATTGCTTTTGGGGATAATTGTGGATTCAATTTTTTAACTCCATTCTAAAGCACCTTTTCTCCATGCATAGGCTAGAGCAATAACGAGTATTGCAATAAAGATTAATGCCTCAATAAAAGCTAATAAGCCTAATCTATTGAAGGCAACAGCCCAAGGATAAAGGAATACTGTCTCCACATCAAATATAACGAAAACTAAGGCAAACATGTAATAACGAATATTAAATTGAATCCATGCTCCTCCTATAGGTTCCATTCCTGATTCATAGGTTAGTTTTCTTTCGCCAGTTCTACCTTTAGGGGCAACTATGAGATTGGTAACTAGAGCTAATATTGGAACAGCAGCGGCTATCAAGAGAAAACCTAAAAAATATTCATAGCCAGATAATAAAAACATATTAAAAATTAATTTTGAATAAAATTCGCTTAATTAAGCAAAATCTTTTAAAGTTCTTAAAGAACAATAATAAACCGTGAGTGAAAACATTCAACCAACCTCTGAGGAAAACAAAATAGTTGAAAGCTCAAAGAAAGATAACCTTTCTAAAAACCCTTCAGGAGCTAATATTAAGAAATCTTCTATTAATCTAGAACAAAATAGGTTCGAATGTAGAAGTTGTGGATACATTTATGATCCGTCTGAAGGAAATAAAAAATTGAACATACCTAAAAATACCCCCTTTTCAGAGTTGGACGGTAATACTTTTGCTTGTCCCGTTTGTAGAGCTGGTAAAAATTTTTATAAAGATATTGGTTCTAGAGCAAAACCTAGTGGATTCGAAGAGAATTTAGTTTATGGGTTTGGTTTTAATAGTTTACCGCCTGGACAAAAAAATATATTGATTTTTGGAGGACTGGCGTTTGCTGCAGCAATTTTCCTTTCTTTGTACTCTTTGCACTAATATAAGTAAATGAAAAAATCTTTTACAACTATTCCTAATCTGCTCTTATCTTTAGCTCTTTGCTTTGTTTTAAGCAGTTGTTCATCTACAGGAGTCAAGATGAATGAAAGCAGTCCTTGGAAAACAATTCAGTTTGAAGATCAAGCGAACGCTTTAGATGTTGATTTTATAGATGATAATCATGGTTTTTTAGTTGGCTCTAATAGACTCATCATGGAGTCAAATGATGGTGGGGAAACATGGGAAAAAAGATCATTAGATATCACTGCCGAAGAGAACTTTCGCCTTCTTGATATTGATTTCAAGGGTTCTGAAGGTTGGTTAATAGGACAACCTTCTCTTGTAATGCATACCGTCGATGAAGGAAAAAGTTGGACTCGACTTTCCCTTGGGAAGTTACCAGGCCAGCCTTTTTTAGTTACTACTATTAATGATGGGGTTGCGGAATTGGCTACAACTGCTGGTGCTATTTATGAAACACTTGATAGTGGTGAATCATGGAATGCAAAAGTTGTCGATGCATCAGGTTCTGGAGGTGTAAGAGATTTAAGAAGAACTAATAGTGGAGAGTATGTCAGCGTTAGTAGTTTGGGTAATTTCTTTTCTACTTTGGAAAAGGATAGTGACACTTGGATTGCTCATCAAAGAGCGAGCAGTAAAAGAGTTCAAAGTATCGGTTTTAACCCAGAAGGTAGTCTATGGATGCTTTCTAGGGGAGCAGAAATTAGATTTAATGAAGATAGTAATGACCTAGAAAGTTGGTCGAAGCCAATTATACCTATTCTTAATGGATATAATTATCTAGACATGGGTTGGGATCCTAATGGTGATATTTGGGCGGGCGGTGGTAATGGAACCCTAATAGTTAGTAAAGATCAAGGTAAAACTTGGAGTTCAGATCCTATAGCTTCTGGATTACCTACAAACTATATAAAAATAGTTTTTCTTGATGAGGAAAACTTAGATAATCAAAAAGGTTTTGTACTTGGCGAACGTGGTTATATTCTTAAATGGAATAGCTAAGTTTGGATAGCTGGCGTAAATAGTAAAAAAAAACTTAATTTTTGATAAATTTAGCAACTGTCTGTAACCAAGCTGTAAATTTCTTCGCGAACTTATGATTTTACACTGTAAGATCATAAAGTAAACATTTGTGATTATGGCCGCAGGTTCAACGGGTGAACGCCCATTTTTTGAAATAATAACCAGTATTAGGTACTGGATTATTCATGCAGTAACATTACCAGCTATTTTTATAGCAGGCTTCTTATTCGTTTATACAGGCTTAGCCTACGATGCTTTCGGAACACCCCGTCCGGATAGTTATTTCCAATCATCTGAATCTAAAGCGCCTGTAGTAACACAAAGATATGAAGCTAAGTCCCAATTAGATTTAAGAACAAAATAACAATGACAAACTCTCAAGCTCCAATGCAGGCTGCTGAAGTCCGCGTTTATCCTATATTTACTGTTCGTTGGTTAGCTGTTCATGCTTTAGCCATTCCATCAGTATTCTTTTTGGGTTCTATTGCTGCAATGCAATTTGTAGCAAGATAAATTTAACTATTATGCAAGTAAACGAAAATCCTAACAAAGTTCCAGTTGAACTTAATCGTACAAGCCTTTACCTAGGCTTACTATCAGTATTTGTTTTGGGAATTTTATTTTCCAGTTATTTCTTCAACTAAATTAAAATTATGAGTAAACTAAAAGGACCTGATGGAAGAATTCCTGACAGACTTCCAGATGGCAGGCCAGCAGTAGCATGGGAAAGAAGATGGACTGAGGGAACTCTTCCTCTATGGCTTGTTGCTACAGCAGGTGGAATTGCAGTTATCTTCGTTTTAGGTATATTCTTCTATGGTTCATACCAAGGCGTTGGAGCTGGTGGCTAACAAATTCTTACCTTGACCTGATAATCACTAGTATCAAATAAGCTTAATAAGAGTCAGTAAATATCCTTAGTTTTTCTTTTGTGGAGCTTGGGATATTTTCTTTTTGGGTTATCAATCCATCTTTTAATGAAAAATGAGACTTACTTTTGGGTCTTTCTTTTTCAATTAATTTAGCTACTTCAAATATTATTTTATTTGCTACTTCAGTATTTGATCTAAGATTATCCAAAACCATCTCTACAGAAACTTCTTGATGAGTTTGATGCCAGCAATCATAATCAGTAACCATAGACAAGGAGGAGTAAGCTATTTCAGCTTCTTTAGCTAATCTTGCTTCTGTGTGGTTCGTCATTCCAATAATTGAACATCCCCAACTCCTATATAAATTAGATTCTGCTCTAGTCGAGAAAGCTGGACCTTCCATTGCTAGATAGGTTCCTCCTCTATGTAATTGTCTACCGCCAGGAATATTTTTTTCTCCAATTTCAATTAATATACGTGATAAATTTGTGCAGAAGGGATCTCCCATAGTTACGTGAGCAACAGCTCCCTCGTTAAAGAAGGTTGCAGGTCTATTCTTTGTCCGGTCTATAAATTGATCTGGAACCACTATGTCAAGTGGCCTTATCTGTTCTTGTAATGAACCAACTGCTGATGGAGCAATAATCCATCTTACTCCTATTGATCTAAGAGCCCAAATATTAGCTTTGTAAGGGATTTCAGAAGGATTTAAACTATGTTTTCTCCCATGTCTAGGAATAAATGCTATCTCTAGGTTTCCTAGATTATATACTTTTATTGAATCAGAAGGTTTACCATAGGGAGTATTGATTTCTAGTTCTCTTAAGTACTCTATTTGATCCATTGAATAAAATCCACTTCCACCAATCACTCCTAATCTTGATTTTTCAATTGGTAATAAATGTTCTTTATTCATAGTGATGTAAATGACTTTTAATCATCTGGTACTAATTGGAGGAGGACACTCAAATGTTTCTTTATTGAAGAAATGGTTAATGTTTCCGAAATTAATGCCAGAAATTCCTGTTTCAATTATATCTAGAGATTCTCATTTGGTTTATTCGGCTACGTTCCCATCGGTGATTTCAAAATCAATCACTTTAGAAGAGAGTTTAATTGATATAAGATCTTTAGCAAAAAATGCAAAAGTATCTTTTATAGAAGATGAAGTAAGGGATATTGATTTCAATTTAAAGAAAGTTGTTCTAAGTAATAGACCTTCAGTTAATTATTCAAAGTTGGTGCTTAATTATGGAAGTCAAACAATAATTCCAAAAGAATTTGAATCACTAGTTAAAAATCGAAATGCCTTTTCAATTAAACCTTTTTTAAGGGCTTATGAATCAATACTAAAAGAAGACATTTTTGATTCAGTTAATGAACTTCCATTTGTAATTGTTGGGAGTGGCCTTGCTGCAATTGAAGTATCATATGCTTTAAGAAAAAGATGGGGAGAAAGACCTTTAAAACTATTATGTGATTCAAGAAAAATTAATAATACAATTCTAAAAAGTTTACGGAATTCCAATATTGATTTAGTTGAAAAACTTAATTTTGATTATGGCAAGATTCTTTTATGTACTGGAAATACATCTCCGTTATGGGCACAAAAAAAAATATTAGATTCGGATTCTTATGGCAGAATAATTACAAATCAGAATTTGCAGATAAAAAGTTTCTCTGGAATCTTTGCTGTCGGTGATTGCGCAGTTGTAGGTTCAGCAAAAAGACCAGCATCGGGAGTTTTTGCAGTAAAAGTTGTAAATACATTAGTACAAAATCTAAAAAAAGACATAGAGGGGAGATCATTAAAAAAGTGGTTTCCTCAAAAGATTGGATTGCAAATAGTAAATATATTTCCAAGCCATCATAAAAAGGCTTTTGCTATTTATCGCAATTTTGTTTTTGGCCCTTCTTTTATTTTTTGGATTTTAAAGCATAAAATTGATCTCAACTTTATTAAAAAGTTCAGATCAAAAAGGCTAATTATGAAAAGAAGTGAAAAAAATATTTCATTGAATGATTGCAGAGGATGTGCAGCTAAAATTCCTCAGTTTGTTTTGAATAAATCATTAATAAATTCTAATTTAAATTCTTTTGCCTCATCACCTGAAGATTCGGTTGAGATATATCAAAATGGTCAAGATATTATCTTGCAAAGTGTAGATGGATTTCCTGCTTTGGTAAGTGATCCTTGGCTTAATGCAAAAATTACTACTTTGCATGCTTGCTCAGATTTGTGGGCATGCGGAGCAAAACTTTCATCCGCCCAGGCTTTAATTTCATTACCAAAAGTTGAAAGGGAATTTCAGAGTTACCTCTTTTCTCAATCACTTCAAGGTATTAAATCAACAGTTGAGGATCATGGAGGTGAATTACTTGGAGGCCATACTTTCGAGGCAAGAAGTTTAGCAAATAAACCTTATTCATTAGGAATAGATATTTCTTTAACAGTTCAAGGTATTTTAAAAAATGGAGCAAAACCATGGCTTAAATCTGGAATGAATATTGGAGATATTCTCATGATGTCTAGACCTCTGGGCGTTGGGATTTACTTTGCCGGTCAAATGCAAAATATTAATATGCTAGGAAGTTCTTCTGAAGTAATTAATAATTTAGTAAAGAGTCAGCAATATTTGATTGATGAAATTTATCTTTTTCAAAATCAATTTAAAGAATCATTAGTCAGTGCTGCGACTGACATTACTGGATATGGATTTATTGGACATCTTAAAGAAATGGTTGAATCATCTAATTTATATAGGCAAAGCAATAATCTTGAGCCACTAAAAGTTTTATTAGATTTATTAGCATTTAAAGCTTATCCTGGAGTATTTGATTTAATAAGAAAAGATGTTAAAAGTACTTTCTTTGAATCTAATAAAGAAATTTTTGACAAAATTTATAAACTAAATAAGCAAAAAAGAATAATTAATTTTTTAAACGAAAATTCATTAGATCAAGAGGTTTTTAACGAGAGAATATCATTACTATTAGATCCTCAAACATGTGGACCATTGTTGATTAGTTGCAATCGTAAATATGAAAATGTTCTAAAGGATAAATGGTACAAGGTTGGGGAGGTTGTAAAAATGTAATTAATTTCTATTTAATTTGTCAATTTCCAAATATCTTAATCTTTTGATTTCCTTTCCCATCTCCTTCCCTGGGTCCCATCCTTCTTTTTTTAATGTTTCTCCATCTTTTTTTGATTTTATAAATTTGTAAATAAATAACCACTTAAACAACTTACGCCAGTATGGTCCTCCATCACAAATTAATAATTTGACTGTCTCATCATTAAGGTTTCTGTCCTCAATAAATTCTGTCCAACCTGATGGAGAAAAATTATTGAAATTTTTTTGGTTAGTATTTAACATCTTTTTGATATTTAAATAATCTTCTAATATTTTTATCTCACTATTATTTACCAAAAATCTTTGACATGCTTTTTCTAAATCTTCTGAATCTTTTAATAAGTAAAGCATATGATTTCCCTTTAACTTCTTAATCCAATTTAGTCCTCTTAAAAACCTTTTATCGACTTTAATATTTTCATTTAAGATTGAGATAATTTCCCATTTATGAATTATCGAAATCACATTAGTCAAATTATCGTGTTTGCATATTTCAGCTAGTTCCATCCTTATTCGTATGCCTAGTGCAGGAGGATAAATCATTTTCTGATGAGTTTCTGAACTTTTCCATGGCCATTGTCTAACTGTTTCTTGAGATTGGTTTAGGGAATTATTTGAAATATTGAAATCTAACCTTGAAGCATATTTTGCACATCTAATTAATCTACTTGGATCATCTGAAATACTATTACTGTGAAGTAAGTTCAATCTTTTACTTTTTATATCAGAAATTCCTCCAAAAAGATCATAGATTTTCCTGGTCGAGACCTCGAAGGCTATTGAATTTATAGTGAAATCTCTCCTCTTAAGATCCTCCTCTATAGTACTTTTATTTACTGTGGGATTTAAGCCTGGAGCAGAATAAATTTCTTTTCTCGCAGAAGCAATATCAATTTTATAGTCATTAATATTAATTTCTACAGTGTTGTATAAATTAAATTCCTTGATTAGACATAAATCTACATTTACAATATTTTTTTTTATAAATTTTGCAAGAGAAATAGAGGATCCTTCAATAACAAGATCAATATCTACAGGTTCAGAAAACGATTTTTTGTGGAATTTACTTATTAATAAATCTCTTAAATAACCACCAACAAAAGCTACTTTAGTATTGTTATTAGATTCTATGTATTTAGCAATTAGGTTGTATAGATTAAATGGAGTTTTGATTAATTCCCCTTGGATGTAATCAGAGATATCGTTCATGAGTTTTAACTTACATAACGAATTGGAGCTAATCTGGGATCTAGAATTTTACTTCCTTTATCACCAAATTTTACTGCTAGAGATATTTTTTCCCCACTCCCAAATATATGTATGATTTCACCTTTCCCAAACTTTGAGTGAATTAGCATATCTCCAACTATCCATTTTTTTCCTTTACTGGGACCTGAATATAATTTCCTTACTGCATTTATTGGTTTATTAACAAATTCATTTTGATTGTTTCGATCAACTCTAGTTAAACGATCAAGGTGCCAATCTCTTCTAATTGAAGCACCACCAGTTTGTGGTAATTCGCCATCCATTAAATCTTCAGGTATTTCCGAAAGAAATATTGAAGGAATTGTTGCTTCACGCATTCCACCCCATAATCTTCTTTCTCTGGCATGACTTAAGAAAACTCTTTCTTTAGCTCTAGTAATACCTACGTAGCATAATCTTCTTTCCTCTTCAAGAAGTGAGGGAGTGTCTATTGATCTATGGCTAGGGAAGAGACCTTGTTCTAGCCCCGTGATAAAAACATTTTGAAATTCTAAACCTTTACTATTATGCAGAGTCATGAGAGTTACTGAGTTAGGATTATTTTTCTTCGTATCATTATCAGTAGTTAAGGCTGCTGTTGAAAGAAATCCCTCTACATCTCCGCTTTCTGTTTCTTCTTCATATTGAGTAGCTGCATTAATTAGTTCTTGTAGGTTATTTCTTCTATCTTCAGATTCTTCAGTCCCACTAGACAGCAAGTCACTTAAATAACCACTTTTTTCTAATATAAGTTGTAGTAGTTGAGCTGGACCTGAATTTTCTAGGTAACAAAGTAGATCATTCATAATTTCAGTAAATTTATTAATTCCTTTTGATGATCGGCCTATAGTTTCTTCAAGACTTTGCTTATCATTAAGAACCTCCCATAATGGGATATTTAACCTATTAGATAGTTCATTAAGTTTTTGAATAGTAGTCTTACCAATCCCTCTTCTAGGAACATTTATGATTCGTAAAAGACTAACGTTATCTGAAGAATTAACCAGAACTTTCAAATATGCTAATGCATCTTTAATTTCTCTTCTATCATAGAAACGCAATCCTCCAAAAATTGTATAAGGAATGCGCCACCTTACAAGAGATTCTTCTAATACTCTCGACTGAGCTCTGGTTCGATATAAAATTGCAAAATTTTTCCAAATTGGGTTTTGATTATAGTTATTGAGTGATTTTATTTTATTGGTAATTGCTTCTGCCTCGGAAATTTCATCATCACAGCTGAGTAACGTTAAAAGTTCCCCTTTTTTTTTAGTAGCCTTTAAAACTTTGTCAATTCTTTCAGAGTTGTTTTCAATCAGTGAATTTGCAGCATCAAGGATATTGGAAGATGACCTATAATTTTCTTCTAATTTAATTAAAGATGATTTTGTATCGTCGTTGATTGAAGTTTTAAAATCTTCTTGAAAACCAATTAAAATTCTGAAGTCAGCTGCTCTGAAACTATAAATACTTTGATCAGCATCCCCAACTACAAAAATTGACCGATCTTCCCAATTGAAGAATTTTTTTGGTTCAGTATTTCCAGCCGTAATTAATTTTATAAGTTCATATTGTGTTCTATTTGTATCTTGATATTCGTCAACTAATATATGTTTAAATCTTTTGTGCCAGTAATCTCTGACCATATCATTTTGCCTCAATAAGAAAACAGGCAAAAGTAGAAGATCATCAAAGTCTAAAGAATTATTTTTTGAGAGCGAAATTCTATATCTCTTGTAGGCTTCTGCAACTGTTTTATCAAAATTATTATCTGCTTTTTCTAAAAGATCATTAGAAGTTAAGCATTGATTTTTAGCATTACTTATTAATCTTTTAATCTTTTTGGGATCATATCTTTTTGGGTCAAGATTCATATCTTGACTGATAATTTCTTTTACTAATGTTTGAGAATCTGTTTCATCATAAATTGAAAATTGCCTTGTCCATTTTAGGCCTTCTGGATCAGTATATTTTTCAATATCGTATCTCAGAAGTCTTGAAAATAAGGAATGGAAAGTACCGATCCAAAGGTTTTGAAGCCTCTCTTGGTGAACGTTTGTTCTTAATTGATTTTGATCAATTTCTTTGAGAGTTGTCCAAGGCTGACCAAATTGATTAAAAGCTAATTCTTGGGCTAAAAGAACCTCTAATCTTGCTTTCATTTCTTTAGCAGCTTTGTTAGTGAAAGTAACTGCGAGAATGTTGTAGGGATCTATAGAGTTACCCTCAATAAGGTTTGCAATTCTGTGAGTAAGAGCCTTTGTTTTACCGCTACCTGCACCTGCTACAACTAATAGTGGTCCATAAACATGTTTTACTGCTTTAAGTTGTTGATTGTTTAGGGACTTAAAAAGGAAATTGTTGGTTTGAGGCACTTTTGGAAGGGTTTTTCAAAAATCAGACTTTAATATGAGATTCATAATCCGTCTCTAGATCTTCTAACGCTTTTTTTAAATTTATAAGTTCATTATTGTTATTAATTATTTCTTCAAATTTATTTTGAGGCATCTTTAATTTCATACTTCTGTCTAGAATTTCTTTTTCCAATCTCTCTTTATATGAGGAAATAAGTTTCTTTGATAATTTTAAATCCTGTTGATCCAAAACTTTATTAAAAATGTAATTTTATATTAGCGGAAAAAAAATTTTTATTTGAATTATTTCAACTATCACTTTGGAATTAAGTTATTAATTAAGAAGCGTTGCGTTGTGTTTGACATTGTATTGTTTTAACTAGCTTTGTATTATTCTTAAGATCGGTCTTTAATTTTTTAATTCGGGAATGTCAGTTTCAAAGAATAATCAGCTATTGTCAGTCGATAAGAAATTAAATGATTTGAGCAATATAAAAGAATTTATTAATAGTGCAAACTCAAGATTAGATGCAATAACCTCAATAACCAATAATTCACATGCAATTGCAGCAGACGCTGTAACAGCAATGATTTGCGAAAATCAAGATTCACTTAATTCAAAAATATCTTTAAATACAACTAACAAGATGTCCGTTTGTTTAAGAGATGGAGAAATAATCCTAAGGATTGTTGCTTATCTTTTAATTTCTAATGACGAATCAGTTTTAGAAAAAAGTTGTTTGAAAGATCTTAAAAATACTTATCTTGCTCTTGGAGTACCTTTGAGAAATGCAAGAAGGGTTTTTGAATTAATGCGAGATGCAACTATCTCTGATTTGAATTCAACAGTTAATAATATGATTGGAAAGAAAGACTTTCTTCCTAAATTAATATCTGAAACAGAGTTTCAATTTGAAAGGATAATTAATCTTTTAAACTAGCTAAATTCCTTATCTCTGAAGTATGGGAAGTCTGTATAACTGAGTTATTTTCCAGATTTCTAATAATAGAAAATCGAGATCTTACATGTATGGATAAAAAGGAAATTCTTTCTTCGGAAACTGTTGATTTATAAATATTTTTAATGTGTAAATTATTTTGTTCATCAACAAAATAATTGGATGATGAAATAAAGGATTCTGTATAACCTTTATTTCTTAGAACAATTCCTGAATTTTCATCTTTGGGTAAAAAAATCAGAATAGTTTCATCTCCCTCACTGATATCATCATTGTCCCAATCACTAATAGCTTGCCAGTTTATAGAAATGGCTATGCTCTCTAGGTTTAAACTAAATTTATAATTTTTAAAAATTTCAACGACTTTTTTATTTTTTTTGTTGATAGGTTTTATATGTATCTTACTAGTTGAATTTTCAAATTCCTGAAAAGCTAAAGTGTGAGTACTTCTAATAGATTTCCACTCTCCTATACTTTTATCAATAAATTGATTAATTATTGTTAGATTCTTCGTCAAGTTGATCTTCTATGGAATGATTTTCTGCTTTTTGTATCATTCTTACCATTGAATCCACCATTAATCTCTTTGCAGAAGTTACTTTTAATCCAGAAGGAGTAGTTGATATTTGTTCTCCAGGGCGATCATATGAAGTTGGTCTAAATGGAGTCATCTAATAACTTTAAAAATTAATCGATTTCTATTCTTGCATGAATCATTATTTATTTAGTTATTGTTTGCGAAAATGTTATATCTTTCTTCTTTGATTACAGAATTATCAACTGTTTTGTTATTTAGGCATTTTATTTTTTGCTAATCCTGAAATAGTCGCTAAAGCAAACATTCCCAATAGAGCAATCCCTAGAAATAATCCTGCTCCCTGGCTAACTCCAGCTCCTACTGCTACTAGTATAGAGTCACTGATTAGAAGACTTATTAATAATGCTGGACTAAATATTTTCCAGCGAGTTCCTCCTATACCAATTGCGTAGCTTAGAAAATCAAAAAGGCCAGTCATTAGTAGACCTGTCATAAGAAAGAAATTTTCTTCTAGCTGGTTTTGATTAAAACTTTCAATCTTTTGCATTGCTTTTGGGCCTACTAAATTACGTACAGGAACCCGACCATAATTTCTCGCAATGAAGAATGCAGCTTGGCAAAAAACGATATCAGAAAAGATTATTGTCATGTAACCTTTTTGAAATCCTAGTAATGAACCAGCTAGCAGAGAATAAGCAGAACTTGGAAGGGCAGGTAAGATAATACTTATTCCTCTAAGGATAAATATTCCAAAAGGAGCCCAAATCCCCATACTTTCTATTTTGTTCCTTAAAGGTTCAATCCCATAATTTTGGATCAAATAAATCAATACTACAAATATTGCAATGAAAAAAACTACTGAGAGAAATTTCTGTATTTTATTCATTATTTTTCTAATAAATTTATTGAAAGTAAATTCTTAATTTAATATTTGATTCTATCTATAATAGAAATACTAATCAATAAAAATTTTTACAAATTTTTAATCTTATATTTCCTACTAAAAAAAATATTTGTATTCCAAAAGAAGTTATGATTCATTTTAAGAATAAAGTTAATTCAATATTTTTTAGAAATATCATTAATTTAGTCCTTTTGATTATCGTTTTCTTTTTTATTTCAATAAAAAAATCAGAAGCTTTATCTCATGAATGGGTTGGAGTCCCTAAAAGTGAATACGGAGAGCAGTTATGGGATAGGCAAAGTATAAAAAGGAATGAGGATGGTTCTGTAAGAGTATTGAGTAAATTTATTCCCAAAACAAAAAGTGAAATTACTAAGGATATACTCTACACAATGGATATAAATTGTTTTGAAAAATCATTTAGAGATGTTGATGTCTCAATAGATGAAGCAAATAGTAATTTCAATGATTTAGCTAATTGGCAAGATCCAAATGGAGATAAACTGATTTTGGGTGTTATTGGTCAAGTCTGCAGAGTAGAAAACTAAAAATTTTAAGTTATAAAAAAATGCGAAAAAATAACGAGTTCTCAATGATTTGAAAGTATAAAACCCTGCCTAGGACAGGGTTTTAAAGGTGCCAGGACCCAGATTTGAACTGGGGACACGGCGATTTTCAGTCGCCTGCTCTACCAACTGAGCTATCCCGGCTCTAACCTATATACTCTAAATTAAGATGTGTAGTTTGTGAAACCCTTTTCATTAAAAATTTTATATCTTCATCAAATTTTAAAAATTATTATTTTGAATTAATAGCTAATAATGCAGCGCCAAATGAAGTGGTTTTATTACATGAAACTATTGGTATATTTATAATTTTTTCTCTTATTTTTCTCCACTGAGGGTTTTTTGAACCTCCACCAATAGTAATAATTTTTTTTGGAAGCGAACCTGTCAGTTCGCTAAGTTTTTCCCATCCTTTCAATTCAATATTAGCTAGTCCTTCGAATAGCGCATGTAAATAAAGTGAGTCGCTTACTGGTCTAGGACCAAGAATAGGTTCTAAATTAGAATTATTTATAGGAAATCTCTCACCCTTACTATTAAGAGGTAAAAGATTTATAGAAGTGTTTTTCGATGGATTTATTTGTCGACTTAATTCTTTGATTTCTAAATCAGAAAAGAATTTAGATAAGATGCCACATCCCGCGTTTGATGCGCCTCCGCAGACCCAATCGCCACTGACTCTATGTGTTGTGATTCCTAGTTCTTTTACTGGCTTATCAATAATTTTTTTAACCACAATAGTTGTTCCTAAAACTGTCAGACCGTCTTCTTTTCCTAAACTTGCAGCTATTAAACTTGCATTAGAATCAGTGGTGCCTGAGATCAATATTAATTTCTTATTCAAGTTAAATCTTTTTGCTAAATCAGAATTAACTTGTCCAATAATTTTTCCACTTTCTATTATTTCAGGTAGGCATTTTTCCCATGTAGTATTCAGAAAGCTTATTGGCCAAGATCCTTTTTTTATATCCCAACCAAGTTTGAAATTATTGCTTTCTTCTCCATGAGTCCAATCTTTTAAAAACCAGCCAGTTATCCAGTCAGATTGATGCCTCAAAAGTATATTTGTGCCATATTTATCTATTAGATTCAGTGCTTTTGCAAGACTACTGTATGGAGTTCGTAAATGATCTTCTCCAGAAGTTAACGATTCAAGAAGGATCTTATGTTCATTACATGCTTGGTCATATGGTATCGCTTCTCCCATAGGCTCCCCTTTTAAATTGGACGCTATCAAAGTTCCTGAGGTGCCAGATATAGCCAATTTATTAAGGTTACTTTTTACCTCAACAGGTATACTTTCTAAGAGTTGTTCACAAGAATTGATCCAAGAATTTGGATTCCTTAAACTGTATAGATAAGGTACTGAATTTGAATATAACAATTCTTTATAAAGATTAATTATAGATATTCTTACACCACTGGTTCCAAAATCTAACCCTCCAAAAAAAATATCAGGCATAGAGTTCATTTATTACAAAAAGATTTTAGATGCCTCTAATAATTTGGCTGCTTTTTCTTCAACATTTTCCCAAGGGAGCTCAAGATCTCTTCTGCCAAAATGTCCGTAGGATGCAGTCTTTCTAAAAAATTTCCCACCCATTTTTTTTGGTAGATTTCTTAAGTTAAATTCATTTATTATCGCTTCAGGTCTTAAATCAAAGTGCTTTTTAATGATCTCAGTTAAATTAGCTTGTGAAATAACACCAGTACCAAAAGTTTCAACGAGAATGGAAATAGGCTTTGCAACTCCAATTGCATAACTTAGTTGTACTTCAGCCTTGTTTGCTAACTTTGCTTTAACAATACTTTTAGCTACATAACGAGCTGCATAAGCAGCTGATCTATCCACTTTTGTGGGATCTTTGCCAGAAAATGCGCCACCTCCGTGCCTTGCATATCCTCCATAAGTATCTACAATAATTTTTCTGCCAGTAAGGCCTGCATCTCCCTGAGGCCCTCCCACGACAAATTTGCCTGTGGGATTCACTAGAAATCTTGTTTTATTAATGTCTGGTTTGATTTCTAAATCTTCAGTGGCAGGTATAACAACTTTTGTCCATAAATCTTCTTTTATTCGTTGTCGAATTTCTTCTTCATTTTTTATCCCATCAATCTCAGGATAATGTTGAGTAGAAATTAAAATGGTGTTAATTGAAACTGGCACCCCTTTTTTGTAATCAATGCTTACTTGAGTTTTACCATCAGGAAGTAGATAATTAAGGTCTTTTTCATGTCTTACTTTGGCAAGTTGAATGGCTAATCTATGTGCCAAGCTAATTGGTAAAGGCATCAATTCAGGAGTTTCATCGCATGCATATCCAAACATTATTCCTTGATCACCAGCCCCGGTATTGTTTTCTAAATCATTATTGAAATCATCTGCCTCGTTAACTCCTTGTGAAATATCTGGAGATTGCTCGTCAAGGGCTACTAATACAGCACAACTATTTGCGTCAAAGCCTCCTGCTTTATAGTCTTCATATCCAATTTCTTTAATAACATTCCTAACTAGTTTTATATAATCAACTTTTGCTTTTGAAGTTATTTCTCCAGTAAGTAAGCAAAGACCAGTATTTACTACAGTTTCACAAGCAACTCTGCTTTCTGGATCTTCTGTCAATAAAGCATCTAAAACAGCGTCACTTATTTGATCACATATTTTGTCAGGATGACCTTCAGTTACAGATTCAGAAGTGAATATGAAATCACTCATTTAAATATAATTTCGTAAGGTTGAACATTATCCTAATTTAGATTGTGATTACTAATCAATAATTGTAAATTAAAAAATATTCAATAAGGTTACTAGCCTGATTTTGGATATCCCTATTCAAAAAAAAGTAAATTTAGACTGTTTCAGATGAAGCTGCTGGAATTTCTTCATTTTCGTCGGTTTGTTCAAATAACATTTGCTTATATTTTGCAGCCATTTCTTCAGCTTTACTAAAAACTTTTTGAGGATCAGTTAGCATATCGCCTGGTTCAGGCTCAAGTGCTTTTGTAGATAATGAAATTCTTCCTCTTTCCGAATCAAGATCAATAATCATAACTTTCATTTGGTCATTAACATTCAAAACATTATGAGGGGTCTCGATATGTTCATGACTGATCTCAGAGATATGCAATAGACCACTAACTCCTCCAATATCAATAAAAGCTCCATAAGGTTTAATACCTTTAACAGAACCAACAACTACTTCACCTACTTCAAGTCTATTCATTTTTTTCTCAACCAAAGCTCTTCTATGACTAAGCACTAATCTGTTTCTTTCCTCATCAACTTCAAGAAATTTTAAAGGTAAGTATTCACCCTCTAGGTCATCTTTAATTTTTCGAGCACTTATGTGAGATCCTGGGATGAAACCTCTCAAGCCTTCTACCCTCACGAGAGCTCCGCCTCTGTTTGTTGCAAAAACTTCAGAATAAATAGTGGCATCTTCTTTTTGAAGTTGTCTAACTCTTTCCCATGCTCTTTGGTATTCAATTCTTCTAATCGAAAGTGCTAATTGACCATCTTCATTTTCTTCACTCATTATGAAAAATTCTCTGCTTTCCGAGGGCCGTAAAACTTCATTAAGCCCTTCAACTCTATTTATTGAAACTTCCTGAACAGGCATAAAAGCTGCGGTTTTTGCACCGATATCGATCATGGCCCCTTTAGGTTCTAGAGCAAAAACAGTTCCTTTTACTAGATCACCAGGCTTAAAGTTATAATCATATTTTCCTAAAAGTGATGCAAATTCTTCTTGTGTGAATCCTGCATTATCAAAGTCCGTGTTTGTTCTGCTAGAGGAGGAATCGGCTGAAGGAATATCACTCTTTTCGAACGATAAATCTTCTTCATTTTGGGATACTGAATCATTATCTAATTCAGACAAATTTTTAATCTCTTTATCTTCGGAAAGTTCTTTTATTGTTTGGGAAGAATTTTCGTTCATTTTTTGCATCGCAGACTACCTAAGGTAGTTAGAAAGGGATGCTATTAGCCTGCAAACTAATAGCAAAAACATTAGTGTTATTTATTCTACACTTTAGGATGCTGAATTTTATAAAATTGAAGCTAATTGGTTTTTTGAACTTCCCTTCAGAGATTCAAGAGTTGATATGAAATCTTTAACGCCATTAAATTTTCTGTAAACTGAGGCATATCTTATATAAGCGACCTCGTTTTCTTTTCTAAGGCTTTTAAGTATTAACTCTCCAATTTGTGAAGATTTAATATCTTTATTAGAATCTTGTATGATTAGTGATTCGATTCCATCTACAAAATTAATAATTGCTTCACTAGTGAAGGTAGTTTTTTCGCAAGCTCTAGATATACCAGTAAATAATTTTTGTTTATCAAACAATTCTCTACTCCCGTCTTTTTTAATTACTGATATTGGCATTGTTTCAACTCTTTCATAAGTAGTAAATCTAAAACTGCAATTTAAGCATTCTCTTCTTCTTCGGACACTCTTACCACTATCAGCAGATCTTGATTCCAAAACTCTGCTATCTGTATTTTGACAGGTTGGACACTGCATATAGTGAAATAAGGAGAACTTCAACTCTAATAGTAGAGTAATATTTTGATTATGAAAAGTAAAAAACCCCTTGTTAAAGAGGTTTTTTAAAAAAGATCATTTTCTATCGAATTTAGGGGGATCTCTAAAAGCGACAGCAAAGAATAAAGTGACAACTGCGAGAGTTAAAATAAGAACGTAAGCGAAAGCTTCCATAAGATTAAAAAATAAAGTTTAGTTTAAACCCTTCCTGGGATTCTTCTAGTGGTTTCGTCACCAAGTTTCTTGAATAAACCAAATTCAACCTGGTCCCCAATTTCAGCATCAATACCAGCAAAGGAATTTCTGTATAGGGTTCTTGAAGCATGCCACCAATGGCCGAACAAGAATAGCAATCCGAAACATAAATGTGCATATGTAAACCATGCTCTTGGGGAGCTTCGGAATACACCATCAGATTTATAAGTTTCTCTGTCGAATTTGAATGCTTCTCCAAGCTGCGCTTTTCTGGCTAATCTTTTAACTACTGCTGGATCAGTAAATGTTTGCCCATTTAAATCTCCACCATAGATAGTTGCAGTAATGCCAGTTTGCTCAAACGAATATTTTGCTTCGGCTCTTCTAAATGGAATATCAGCTCTTACATTCCCTTCTTTATCTTCAAGTATGACTGGGAAGTTCTCAAAGAAGTTAGGTATTCTTCTAACTTCCAAATCGTTACCTTCCTTGTCTTGGAAAGTAATATGACCTTGCCAACCAGTTGGCAACCCATCACCATTCACCAGAGCTCCTACTCTGAATAATCCTCCCTTAGCAGGACTGTTGCCAACATAATCATAGAAAGCTAATTTCTCTGGAATCGAGGCATATGCCTCTTCTTTAGTGGCACCATTATCAATGGCCGCTTGAACCCTTCTATTGATTTCAGTTTTGAAATAGCCTGAATCCCATTGATATCTGGTAGGGCCAAATAGTTCTACCGGAGTTGTCGCAGAGCCGTACCACATTGTTCCTGAAACGACAAAAGAAACAAAAAGTACAGCAGCTAGAGCGCTGGCAAGAACTCCTTCAAGACTCCCAAGTTTTAGAGCTCTATAAAGTCTTTCACCAGGTCTATTGGTGATGTGAAAAATACCCCCAATAATACCCATTAGGCCAGCTGCAATATGGTTAGCAACTATTCCTCCAGGGTTAAATGGGTTAAATCCATCTACTCCCCATGATGGAGCTACTGGCTCTACATGACCAGTCAATCCATAGGGGTCAGAAACCCAAATTCCAACGTTGGCGCAATGAAATGCTCCAAAGCCAAAACATGTAAGTCCAGCTAAAAGAAGATGAATTCCAAATATTCTAGGCAGATCTAAAGCAGGCTCACCTGTTCTTGAATCTTCCCACAAATCTAAGTCCCAGTAGGTCCAGTGCCAGATAGAGGCAAGCATCAATAGACCACTAAAAACTATGTGTGCTGCTGCAACTCCTTCAAAACTCCAAAATCCTGGATCAACTCCAGTCGCACCAGTTATATCCCATCCGTTCCAACTACTTGTGATACCTAGTCTTGCCATGAATGGCATAACGTACATTCCCTGTCTCCACATTGGATTGAGAACAGCATCAGAAGGATCAAAAATGGCTAATTCGTATAGAGCCATAGAACCGGCCCAGCCGGCTAATAATGCAGTATGCATAAGATGCACAGCAAGTAGTCGACCTGGGTCATTAATGACTACTGTGTGTACTCGATACCAAGGCAATCCCATCGGTTAATTTCTAGTAACTATGCTGGGTAAACAGCTAAACATCATGATAGTAAGGGTTTTTTAGGCTTTGAGGGATTTTTGTAAATAAATTTATTTTCTTGCAAAAATTGGTTAAATTAATTTGTATCACTGAAGTTACGAGCAATTTTTGAATAAAAATTGTTAATATTTTGGTCACAATTCTCAAAGTAAAACGCCAAAATAAGAGAAATAACAAAAAAAATGGCAACTATTAGATTCATTCGTGAAGGCTTGGACGTTCAATGCAATCCTGGTGAAAACTTAAGGGAATTGGTGATGAAAGAGAACTTACAACTTTATGGTTTAAAAGGAATTTTAGGAAATTGTGGAGGTGCAGGTCAGTGCAGTACCTGTTTTATTTCAGTTGAAGGAGGAAATAAAAATTCTCTAAGCCCTCTTAGCTCTGCTGAAGAAGAAAAACTTAAAAATAGACCCGAAAATTGGAGACTTGCTTGCCAAACATTAATAAAATCTTCTGCAGTAATTTTGACTAAACCACAATCACCTCCTTCAAATTTAGAAGAACTAAAGAAAATTAGTGAAAGTAAAAAATTACCTCGCTAAATGTTTAAGACTGTTAATCAGTTGATAAAAATTGTTTATTTTCTCACTTTATTTAGAGATATATGTCTATAGTCTTAGTACTTAATTGTACTGCCAACTAAATGGAAACAACTAATTTTGGATTCGTAGCTAGCCTTTTATTCGTAGGGGTGCCAACAATATTCCTTATCGGTCTATTTATTTCTACGCAAGACGGCGAAAAATCTAGCTTCTATTCAGACTCTAGTAAAGGTAGGCTGGGACCAAAACGCTAAAACTTTTTATAAATGCTTAGCATTTCAGTTAAAGAGTTTTTATATTGGAAAAAAAAGCAACTATCCAAGGGAGGAGATCAGCAATCTTTTGAAGTTTTACTAGACTGCATTGGTGGTTTACATCCTGGTGATCTCAATTTATTGAGAATAAACAGTTCGGGCTCATTATACTTAAAAAAAAATTTAGAATATTTAGAGTCAATTTGGGAAGACCATTTATTCAATTCCTCGCCTATTCAATACCTCTGTGGTGTGACATATTGGAGGGATTTGAAACTAAAAGTCACGGATAAAGTACTTATTCCTAGACCGGAGACGGAGCTTATAATTGATATTGTCTCCAATATATTTGGAAAGCAATCACAAAAATTAACTTTTGCTGAATTAGGAACTGGTTCAGGTGCTGTAAGTATTGCTTTGGCATTGGCATATCCCTTTTGGGATGGAATAGCAACTGATATTGATCAAGATGCATTAGACATAGCAACTAAAAATTATATAAATTGTTCTAAACAAACAAATTTAAAATTTTATTGCGGACATTGGTGGACCCCTTTTGAGAGTTTTAAAGGAAAATTAGACCTCGCCATTTCAAATCCTCCCTATATTCCTAGAGATACTTATGAAAAATTACCCAAAGAAGTTAAAAATTTTGAGCCAGAAATCGCCTTATTAGGAGGGGAAGATGGCCTAAAACATATAAAGGAGATAATTCAAAAAGCACCTTTATTCTTAAAAGAAAAGGGATGGCTGATTTTAGAGAATCATTTTGATCAAGGCGAAAAAGTAAAACAACTATTTATTAAAAGTAAATTTGAGTCAGTAGAAATTGTGAATGATCTTTCTGGCGTTGGTAGGTTTACTATTGGAAGATATAAATAAATTATTGGTAATAGTCTAAATGAATCTAATAAACTGCGAATCAGCTTTGAAGACGCTTAGAAGTGGTTTACCCATAATTTTCCCAACGGACACATTACCAGCAATTGGATGCTTGCCAAAATTTTCAGAAATTATTTATAAATTTAAAAAAAGAGATAGAAATAAACCTCTTATCCTTATGGGATCAAAATATAAACAAATAATCGATTATGTTCACGAATCAGCTAAAGAAGATTTCGAAAAAATAGCTTCAAAATATTGGCCTGGAGCTCTGACAATTGTTATCCCTGCTTCAGAACAGCAGAATGAATTGCTAACAAGTAAAGATCATACTCTTGGTTTAAGAATTCCAAATTCATCTATTGCTCGATCTTTAATACGAGAAACTGGCCCATTGCTAACCTCAAGTGCTAATATTTCAGGCTTGACAGGATCAATTGTAGCTGAAGGTATTGCTTTAGATTTCCCTTCTTTAGAAATTTTGGGACCTGTTCCATGGGAAAAAAGTAGTGGAAAAGCCAGTACCATAATATCTTGGAAGAAGATTGGCGATTGGAAGCTGATTAGAGAGGGGGAAGTGTTTGTTAAGGAATTGCATTAATGTTTTTATTATTGTTTTTTGTTTTATTAATTCAATTTTTTACTTATTGGATATTTGAACCCCTTGCATCTTTTTTTCAGTATGTTCTTGAAATAAGATTATTTCCTGTTTTTGCTCTAGTAAGTTTGATTATGTTATTTTCTACAAGAAATATTAAAAAGAATTAAATTAAGCCAAAATGCCGGCTAACAGATTTGAACTGATGACCTTCGCTTTACAAAAGCGCTGCTCTACCGCTGAGCTAAGCCGGCAATCAAGTTATTTTACATTTACAACGGATCAATTATAAGTTTTTTTAGTTTTTTTTTAAATTTATTACTATTTGATATCTTTTTTTGTTTGATCGGATTTATCATTTTTTTTAAATTTTATTTCTCCTGAGATAGTTCTTTTAATTGGTAAATTAGCAACTAGTGCAGTCATTCTATCTTCAGTTTCTAAACTAACCGCGACTTCTTCAAAATCAATCTCAACATATTTAGCAACAACATCAAGAATTTCTTTCCTCATTTTATCCAAAAGATCAGTCGATAATGAGCTCATATCAACTCTGTCATGAGCCAATACAAGCTGTAATCTTTCTCTAGCCGTATTTGCACTAGCCGTTTCTCTGCCTAGTAACTTGTTTATCAAATCTCTAAGAGTCATCATTTTAAAAAACCTTTGTTTGCATTAATCTCATGAATTTGTCTCTAAGGCTTTTACCTTCTTTTTTAGGGTCAATAATTGGTATATCCCTTCCTGTAAGTCTTTGAGAAACATTCAGATAGCATTTTTTTGCAGGAGATCTAGTTTCTGTAAGTGTTAGTGGCTCTCCTCTATTTGTACTAATTATTACTTGTTCATCTTCTAAAACAATACCTAATAGAGGTAAAGATAGGATCCCTTGAACATCTTCAATAGATAGCATTTCTTGACTAGCCATCATTTTAGGGCGAACTCTATTAATTACAAGTTGAATAGGTTCTATATCAGAAGTATTAAGAATACCTATTACCCTATCCGCATCTCGTACTGCAGATAATTCCGGGTTAGTGACAACAATAGCTTCTTCACAAGCTGCAAGTGCATTTTTGAAGCCATCTTCTACACCAGCAGGGCAATCTACTAAAACAAAATCAAATTTTTCACTTAGAAGCTCACTAATTTTTTTCATATCTTCTGGCTTCATCCAATCAAGCATCCTTGGATCTCCAGCAGGTAAAAGAGCTAGATTAGGTTCCTTTTTATGTCTGACCAATGCTTGGTCAAGACGACAATTTTTGTCGAGAACGTCTTGAGCAGTATATACAATGCGATTTTCTAATCCCAGGAGAAGATCTAAATTTCTTAAGCCAAAATCAGCATCTAGTACAGCAGTGGTTGCCCCGCTGTTGGCAAGTGCTATGCCTAGATTTGCAGTTAAAGTGGTTTTACCAACTCCACCCTTACCTGAACAAATTAGTATTGTGCGAGTATTTTCCGCCACGAAGTTTAAGGATTTTTCAAATGATAAGGCTACCTTAAAGAAAGTTAAATATTTTAAAGATTAAGTAATTCTTAAATTTATCAAGTTTGAATTAATTTATTTCAAATGATTGATTAATTTTTGGTTTCTATTATGTGAGGTTTAATAATTATTGTTTGTTTATCTATTAAGGCAATTTCAGGATAATAATTGTGGGGCTTTTCTTTTGGTCCAATAGCTATCACATCACCAATTCTTAACTGTAAAGGGTTTAAATAAAGTGATGCTATGGAGGCATTATTATTTCCAGTCTTCCCAGCGAAAGCAATCCCTAATAGTTTGCCCCAAACGTAAATATTTTTCTTAGCGGAAACTATTGCTCCTGGATTAACGTCTCCAATTATGCATAGGTTTCCATTTGAAGATATTCTGTTGCCAGATCTAACTGTTCCTTCATAAAGAATATCGTCCTTCACTATCGTTTTGTATAAAAGTAACTTATTTTTAACCTCTTCCTCTTTTAGAAATGTTGAATTTATTCTTAAAGACTTCCCCGCTAGAATTGTATTTCTGTCATTTGAGTAAATGCATATAGAAAAAACATTAAGATTATCCAAATGATTTTTTAATTTTGATAATTGATGAATACTTATTGACTCTTTGATTACAAAAATTTTTGCTTCTACAGGTCCTTTTATGGAAAAAATTTTTCTAAACGTTTGATGGATATTATCAAAATCTTCTAAAGATAAAATTTCAAAATAATTACTTCTGGTACTATTTAAAAATATTTTCATTGAATTTAATTTAGGAATTATTTTTTAAAACTGAAATTTGATTTTTAATCTCAGCTTTGATTAGATTTGGATAGATTATTAAAGATGTCTCCCTAGAGTTCATTAAAGTTTTTATTAAATTAGAACTATTTTCTAAAGAGTTTTGAAAAGTTCCATCCCATATTTTAAAAGCATTGTTCGATTCAAAACCTTTAAATGATCTCTCTCTAATACCACAAAATATTTCTGTATCATAATTATTCTTTTCACACAATTTTTTTGCAAATGCAAGAATTTTAAGTTTATCTATTTTATTTAGAAAACTTATGTCTGATGCCCTTAACAAATCTCTGTCAATAAACATTTGGCAAAGCTTAGTAAGTGGCTCGAAAGATTCATCTTTCCACTTAATTAGATGATAATAAAAAGTTATATCATCAATTCCTATGAAATCATCAAAATCGAGATTTTTTGGTGAAAATATCCATTTATGAAGTGTTTTATCTATCCAAATTTTTTTCTCGAAATTATGTTTTATTGTGAATATTATTTTTTCAAGAATCCATGTCGATATTTCGTTTATTTTGTGATTGTAAATGGTTCTATACATCAAGTTTCTTAGTACTAAGAAATGCTCAATAGCAATAATACCTTTTGGTTTGATTGCAATATTTCCATCAGGTGAAAAAGTAAGACCTGAGATGATTCTCTCTAAATCTACTAAGCCATATTTTGTACCTGTATTGTAACTATCGCGCAAAAGATAATCGAGACGATCACAATCTATTTCACTACTAATCAATGTTTTTAAAGGGTTTGAAAATAGTTGTTTTGATTCAAATAATTCACATATTTGTTTCGGTAATTCGTTGTCATACTTTTTGAGTATTGAACTGATAGGAGAATAATTTTTAACTAAGTTTTGAGACCATTGTTCGTGATTATGATCGAATATTAATTCACTTGTATGACTCAAAGGTCCATGACCTAAATCATGTAATAGAGCTGCTCCATATAAAACAAATTTATTTTTATAAAATGAAGATTTAATTTCAGTTAATCGCTGATATATTTTTCTTGCGACACAAAAAACGCCAATTGAATGGGTAAATCTACTCGATTCTGCACCATGAAATACTAGTGATGCTGCCCCTAGTTGTTTGATTCTTCTTAATCTCTGAAAAGCTACGGTATCAATTAATTCCATAATCATTAATTCTTCCGGCTTCCCTGAATCAAATACTATTTCTTTGTGAATTGGGTCGTGAAAAATTCTTTTAGTACTCATAGTGTTTGAAATTTTTATTTATCAATCTTCTGCTACTTCGGGGGAATCATTTCTTGATTACTTATTTCAGGAGCTTGAATTGAAACTTCTTCTTTTTCTAAAAATGAATCAAGAAATAATTCTGCATTTCTAACCCATTTATCTTCAGCACTACCGTATTCACTTGCATCAGGAAGATCCAATAACCTGTCTGGGGTGATTCCTTGACCTTGAATATTATTACCTTTGGGAGTTAAATAACTAGCAACTGTGATTGCTACCCCGCTATCTTCGCCCAAACTTTTTAGGGATTGAATTAAACCTTTCCCATAAGTTTGATTTCCCATAAGAATTGATCTGCCGTTATCCTGTAAAGATCCAGCAAGTATTTCACTAGCACTAGCAGTTCCTTTATTTACCAAAGTTACCATTGGGCCATCAAAAGATGTCTCTTTTTGAGAAGTTATTGCATCTTTGATTCCATTTCTATTTTTCGTCTCTACTATTGGCTTCTCACTTAATAATGAGTCTGCTACTGCGATCCCTGAACTTACTAGTCCTCCCGAATTATTCCTTAGATCCAAAATTAATCCTTCAACCTCTTTTTCTTTTAATTCCTGAAGAGCTTCTTCAACCTTTTTGGGTACGCTTTCGCTAAATTGAGTTATCCTTAAATACCCTATTGTGTGAGAATCGTCTCTCAATCTTTTTGTCCTCACTGGTCTGAGGTCTACTGATCTTCTTTCCAAATCTATCTCTTTAATTTCTCCTGATTCTGAAGATATTTGAACTAAAACTTTGGTTCCTGATTCACCTCTTAACTTAGAGGCAGTATTTGCAAGTCCTAATACTTCCGATGAAATTCCATCTACTTTATCTATGAAGTCCCCGCTAACTATCCCAGCTTCTTCTGCTGGTGAGCCGCCAAGAGTAGAGACAACTTTAATTTTATTGCTATCAATGTCTTCACCTAATTGAAGTCCAACACCATTTATCTCGCTACCAAAATTACTTGATTTAAGAAGTTCATAATCTTTTGGGCGTAAAATTCTCGTGTAAGGATCCTCTAAAGGTCTTAACATGTCTTCAATTGCGAAATAAGCCTCCTCACTTGTTTCAATTTGTTTCTGTAATGTTTTTTGTCTAATTCTCTTCCAATTAATTTCATCAAACTTTTCTGGGTCATAAAAACCCTCATTTACCAAGGCCCAAGCATCAAGGACTAATTGCTTGCTATCACTGAGAGCATTCACTCTTTCAATCAATAAAAAATTGGTAGAAAAAACAATGATCATTAATGCAGTCAGCATTGTTTTGAATGTTAAAAATTTGTTAAAAGATGAATTCATTGGGTTAAGTCTTAACACCAAGTATAAGAATTTTAAGTAAGCTCTTTATATCAAAGCTAATTTTTTTTGGATGGCGAATTCTTCATCTGTTTATGACTGGTTTCAAGAAAGGCTTGAAATTCAAGACATAACTGACGACGTAACTTCCAAGTACGTACCCCCTCATGTAAATATTTTTTATTGTTTAGGAGGCATAACTCTAGTATGCTTCCTAATTCAATTTGCAACAGGTTTTGCAATGACTTTTTACTATAAGCCAACAGTTACACAAGCTTATAGTTCAGTTAGTTATTTGATGACCGACGTAAGTTTTGGATGGTTGATCCGATCTGTGCATAGATGGAGTGCATCTATGATGGTTTTAATGTTAATTCTACATGTCTTTAGAGTTTATCTTACTGGTGGTTTCAAAAGGCCAAGAGAACTAACCTGGGTTACAGGGGTTGTAATGGCAGTCATCACAGTTGCTTTTGGTGTGACAGGATATTCTTTACCTTGGGATCAAGTTGGTTACTGGGCAGTGAAAATAGTTTCAGGTGTGCCAGCTGCCATACCAGTAATTGGTGATTTTATGGTTGAATTACTTAGGGGTGGAGAAAGTGTTGGACAATCTACTCTTACCAGATTTTATAGTCTTCATACTTTTGTTTTACCATGGTCATTAGCAGTATTTATGTTGATGCATTTTCTAATGATTCGTAAACAAGGTATTTCAGGTCCATTGTAAACCCCTATACTCTAATTATCTAATTGATCTAAATGTCTACGTTAAAGAAACCAGATTTATCTGATCCAAAATTAAGAGCAAAATTGGCCAAAGGTATGGGTCATAATTATTATGGTGAACCAGCTTGGCCAAATGATTTACTATACATTTTTCCAG
Source organism: uncultured Prochlorococcus sp. (assembly GCA_902583265.1). Lineage (GTDB taxonomy): Bacteria > Cyanobacteriota > Cyanobacteriia > PCC-6307 > Cyanobiaceae > Prochlorococcus_A. The sequence continues at coordinate 12,840 of CACHVD010000008.1, read as the reverse complement.
TAGTTATTTTAGGTACCATCGCCTGTGTTGTTGGATTAGCAGTTCTTGATCCTGCAATGTTGGGAGATAAAGCAAACCCTTTTGCTACACCTCTAGAAATACTTCCTGAATGGTATCTTTATCCCGTTTTTCAAATACTTAGAGTAGTCCCTAATAAACTTTTGGGTATAGCACTTCAAACATTAATTCCTCTAGGTTTGATGGTTTTACCTTTTATCGAAAACGTTAATAAATTTTCTAACCCCTTCAGAAGACCAATAGCAATGTCCATATTTTTATTTGGGACTTTTCTAACAATTTATCTTGGTATCGGTGCTTGCTTACCAATTGATAAATCTCTGACTCTAGGACTATTTTAGATTTAAATTTCAAACATATCTAAGTCATCGCTTTCTTGTCTTAGAAACTGGTGCATTAGTAAGAAACCAACAATAGTCCATGTTTGGTATGTTCTTGATTGTTGACCTACCCAAGTCCCAGTAGGGCCATCAAAATATTCTGCCCATTCTTGCTTAGGTAATTGATTTAGTTGACACCAATAAGATTCTTCGATTAAAGATTTCATTTCTTCCATAAGAATTACATCATCTGAAGGAAATTTATTTTGGTGTAAAAGAACGGCTGTTCCAAAAAACCAAAGTAAACTTGGCCAATGACCACCATTGTGGTAACTCCAAGGCCAATTCTTTGGATCGGCACCAGTTTTATTTTGCCATTCTTCTACATCCATATGAGGATGACAAATTCTCATAGGCATTTGAGCCATCAAATGCTGCCTGTTGTGTAAAACTAATCTAAATAAAGCTTTTTGTTCTGCCGGAGGCAGTACTCCAAAAATACAAGCTAAAGAATTTCCTAAACTGTAAAATCGAAAGTCAGGCCTTCCTGTTCTAATATTTCCTATCAAATAACCACCTCTATTTTCTAACCAATCTTGAAGCCATGATGGTACTACTTGAGGTTGTACATTAAATTCATTGAAGTGTTGATCATCTCCATATTGCTCTGTGGGCCTTCTTCTTAAGATTTGCATTGTTTGGCTTGTAACCCAATAATGTTTCAAGAGAAAACTTCCTAAATCCTTCACCCATTGATTCGTAAGAATTAGTCTTTGATCTAAAAGTCTACTTACATGATCTGCCCGACTTAATTCCATTAAGTTTATGCAGCTTTTTAAACATCCATGCAGTAAAACTTCTACCTCTAAAGGTGCTCCCCATACATCCATTGGTCTATCAATCATAAAGGAACAATCTGGAACAAAAAGTACGGGAGTACCCTCAAATGTTGGATGTAGAACTAGATCTAATAAAAGTTGAATACCTCTTTGTACGCTTTGACTTTTTCCGAAGGCATAATCACCGCTTTTATTGACATAATACCAACATAAAATTGGCCACCATAAACTTGCATCAGCTGAAGTAATCCTGCCAATTGATCTTTGACCATAGTCTCCAATGAGCTTTCCATTTTCCTCAACGAAACTAGTAGGAAACACTCCACGCGTTTGATAATTAGTGCTTTGTAAATCAAGGCAGACACTTAGGAACCTTTTGACAATTTCGTACCGTTTTTGGGTAATGAGGTAAATCATTACTGGAACGTTGTCTCTTAAAAATATTTCTCCATAATTTAACTTTTTATTCTTTGTTGGGTGTTCTAATGCAGCAACACTGCCTACTAGCTCTCCTGATATTTCAACAAGAGTCTTTTCAAAGTGTTTTTTTGCATTTGTTACAATTCTTTCTTCATCTGAACTTGGTCGTACCCTTAAATTTTTTTGACTAAACCTTTCTGCCATTTCATGTTAATCCCTCTATTAAAAGCCTAGTTCTTTAAGGAGACTTTGAACAAATAAAAATTAATAAAAAATTTTTGTATAAAAGGTTGCAAAATTACAGTGGGATGGTTTAGTATTTTCTTCTGGGCAAAAATATCTTTTTTTGCATTATCCAAACAATTACTTTAAATCTGATTTTTGGTAATTATTGGATTTTTTGGATATTTGATTTCGATCAGTATTTTCAGCCAGAAGAAGGGTTGTCCCTTCGAAATGAGTTATTCAATTATTGTCTAACTCTGCACCTAGAAAATTTAAAAACTTAGGAACTGATGCTTTTATTGCGTCAAAACATTATCAAATTATTATTTGGTAATTTTGAGATGTATAAGCAATAAAGGTGTGAGGTCCCGTCAAGAATATATAAATTGTTTTCAATTGCTAACTTTTAGTCTTTTGAAAACCAACGGATCTGAGATCTTGGAAAGTCACTTTAAAATATTTTTAATGTGCACTCAAAGTAATCCTTAGGTATCTAAGGAGGCTGAACCTAAATAACTTAAGTTATTCTTATTTTTATTTGGAGAATGCAATTCATATTGAGTAGATTTATCTACAAAAGGATTTGAACACAACGGAGAGTTTGATCCTGGCTCAGGATGAACGCTGGCGGCGTGCTTAACACATGCAAGTCGAACGGACCTTCGGGTTAGTGGCGGACGGGTGAGTAACGCGTGAGAATCTGCCCTCAGGAGGGGGATAACGGTTGGAAACGACCGCTAATACCCCATATGCCTATTGGTGAAATGAATTTCGCCTGAGGATGAGCTCGCGTCTGATTAGCTAGTTGGTGAGGTAATGGCTCACCAAGGCTTCGATCAGTAGCTGGTCTGAGAGGATGATCAGCCACACTGGGACTGAGACACGGCCCAGACTCCTACGGGAGGCAGCAGTGGGGAATTTTCCGCAATGGGCGAAAGCCTGACGGAGCAACGCCGCGTGAGGGAAGAAGGCCTCTGGGCTGTAAACCTCTTTTCTCAAGGAAGAAGATATGACGGTACTTGAGGAATAAGCCACGGCTAATTCCGTGCCAGCAGCCGCGGTAATACGGGAGTGGCAAGCGTTATCCGGAATTATTGGGCGTAAAGCGTCCGCAGGCGGCTTTTCAAGTCTGCTGTTAAAGCGTGGAGCTTAACTCCATCATGGCAGTGGAAACTGAAAGGCTTGAGTATGGTAGGGGCAGAGGGAATTCCCGGTGTAGCGGTGAAATGCGTAGATATCGGGAAGAACACCAGTGGCGAAGGCGCTCTGCTGGGCCATTACTGACGCTCATGGACGAAAGCCAGGGGAGCGAAAGGGATTAGATACCCCTGTAGTCCTGGCCGTAAACGATGAACACTAGGTGTCGGGGGAATCGACCCCTTCGGTGTCGTAGCTAACGCGTTAAGTGTTCCGCCTGGGGAGTACGCACGCAAGTGTGAAACTCAAAGGAATTGACGGGGGCCCGCACAAGCGGTGGAGTATGTGGTTTAATTCGATGCAACGCGAAGAACCTTACCAGGGTTTGACATCCTGCGAACCTCTTAGAAATTTGAGGGTGCCTTCGGGAATGCAGTGACAGGTGGTGCATGGCTGTCGTCAGCTCGTGTCGTGAGATGTTGGGTTAAGTCCCGCAACGAGCGCAACCCACGTTTTTAGTTGCCAGCATTTAGTTGGGCACTCTAGAAAGACCGCCGGTGATAAACCGGAGGAAGGTGTGGATGACGTCAAGTCATCATGCCCCTTACACCCTGGGCTACACACGTACTACAATGCTACGGACAAAGGGCAGCAAACTCGCGAGAGCTAGCAAATCCCATAAACCGTGGCTCAGTTCAGATCGTAGGCTGCAACTCGCCTACGTGAAGTAGGAATCGCTAGTAATCGCAGGTCAGCATACTGCGGTGAATACGTTCCCGGGCCTTGTACACACCGCCCGTCACACCATGGAAGTTGGCCATGCCCGAAGTCGTTACTCCAACCCTTGTGGAGGAGGACGCCGAAGGTGGGGCTAATGACTGGGGTGAAGTCGTAACAAGGTAGCCGTACCGGAAGGTGCGGCTGGATCACCTCCTAACAGGGAGACAACAAAATGTTTAATATTATTATTTTGTCACCTTAGGTCGATCGGTATCTCACATTCTTAATTTATTAAGGATTTTATTTCCTAAGTTTTTTCTAGGTCACACCCATCACTTTTCCTGGGCCATTAGCTCAGGTGGTTAGAGCGCACCCCTGATAAGGGTGAGGTCCCTGGTTCAAGTCCAGGATGGCCCATATCTCTATGTTGGGGGTATAGCTCAGTTGGTAGAGCGCCTGCTTTGCAAGCAGGATGTCAGCGGTTCGAGTCCGCTTACCTCCACTGATTACCACCTCTTCCATAATTTTTATTGAGGAAATGTTTTGAGTAGTGATCAAATTCTGAACGAATCTAGCTTCCTAATGAAATCATTAAGATGCTGGACTCATTGAATTAATTTCATTGTTTTCAGAGAACCTTGACAACTGCATAGATTATTTTTAAAGACAATAAGCATCTTTGTGATGCAGATTTATTATTTGTGCGATTGCATTAATAACAATTCTATTAAGCTGATGCTTCAATTATGAAGTTATTGGTCAAGCTACAAAGGGCTCACGGAGGATACCTAGGCACACAGAGGCGATGAAGGACGTGGTTACCTGCGATAAGTCTCGGGGAGTTGGAAGCACACTTTGATCCGGGAATTTCCGAATGGGGCAACCCCATGTACGGCCAACTGAATATATAGGTTGGTGCGAGCTAACCCAGCGAACTGAAACATCTTAGTAGCTGGAGGAAGAGAAAGTAAATAACGACTCCCTCAGTAGCGGCGAGCGAACGGGGAATAGCCCAAACCGATAGTCTTGACTGTCGGGGTTGTGGGACAGCAATATGGATCAACAAGTCTAGAAGAAACGTTTGAATGGCGTGCCACAGAGGGTGAAAGCCCCGTAATCGAAAGATAAGTTGACCTAGCTGTATCCCGAGTAGCACGGAGCACGTGGAATTCCGTGTGAATCTGCGAGGACCACCTCGTAAGGCTAAGTACTACTGTGTGACCGATAGTGAAACAGTACCGCGAGGGAAAGGTGAAAAGAACCCCGGGAGGGGAGTGAAATAGAACATGAAACCGTGAGCTTACAAGCAATGGGAGCCCGACTAATCGGGTGACCGTGTGCCTGTTGAAGAATGAGCCGGCGACTTATAGGCACTGGCGGGTTAAACCGGAAATGGTGGAGCCACAGCGAAAGCGAGTCTTAATAGGGCGTTTGTCAGTGTTTATAGACCCGAACCCTGGTGATCTAACCATGGCCAGGATGAAGCTTGGGTGATACCAAGTGGAGGTCCGAACCGACTGAAGTTGAAAATTCAGCGGATGAGCTGTGGTTAGGGGTGAAATGCCAATCGAACCAGGAGCTAGCTGGTTCTCCCCGAAATACGTTTAGGCGTAGCGTCTAGTGCTCCAGCAGGGGGGTAAAGCAACCATTTCGGTGCGGGCTGCGAAAGCGGTACCAAATCGATATGAACTCTGAATACCCTGTGTGTAACTAGGCAGTCAGACTGTGGGGGATAAGCTCCATAGTCAAGAGGGAAACAGCCCAGACCGCCAGCTAAGGTCCCAAAATTAACGCTAAGTGATAAAGGAGGTGGGATTGCCCAGACAACCAGGAGGTTTGCCTAGAAGCAGCCATCCTCAAAGGAGTGCGTAATAGCTCACTGGTCGAGCGATCCTGCGCCGAAAATGAACGGGGCTAAGCGTTGTACCGAAGCTGCGGATAAATTTATTTATGGTAGGGGAGCGTTCTATGTAGGGTGAAGCGTTAGCGTAAGCGGGCGTGGACAGCATAGAAGTGAGAATGTCGGCTTGAGTAGCGAAAACATGGGTGAGAATCCCATGCCCCGAAACCCTAAGGGTTCCTCCGGCAGGCTCGTCCGCGGAGGGTTAGTCTGGACCTAAGGCGAGGCCGAAAGGCGTAGTCGATGGATAACAGGTCAATATTCCTGTACCAGTTGTGTTTTGGGAAGGGGGACGGAGAAGGCTAGCCAGGCCAGATGTTGGTTACTGGTTCAAGCGTTCAAGGCTTCGAGAGATGGAGAAAACATCTTGAGCTAAGGCGTGAGTACGAGCTGCTACGGCAGCGAAGTTGGTGATGTCATGCTTCCAAGAAAAGCCCTATACCCGTTAAGACACAAATGCCAGTACCCGAAACCGACACAGGTGGGGTGGTAGAGAATACCGAGGGGCGCGAGATAACTCTCTCTAAGGAACTCGGCAAAATGGCCCCGTAACTTCGGGAGAAGGGGTGCCAGCGAGAGCTGGTCGCAGTGAAGAGGCGCAAGCGACTGTTTACCAAAAACACAGGTCTCCGCTAAGTCGTAAGACGATGTATGGGGGCTGACACCTGCCCAGTGCCGGAAGGTTAAGGAAGCTGGTTAGCTTTTAGTGAAGCTGGCGACTGAAGCCCCGGTGAACGGCGGCCGTAACTATAACGGTCCTAAGGTAGCGAAATTCCTTGTCGGGTAAGTTCCGACCCGCACGAAAGGTGTAACGATTTGCGCGCTGTCTCGGAGAGAGGCTCGGCGAAATAGAATTGTCTGTGAAGATGCGGACTACATACACCCGGACAGAAAGACCCTATGAAGCTTTACTGTAGTTTGATATTGTGCTCGGGCTCTGAATGCGCAGAATAGGTGGGAGACGTTGAAATAGTGCTTGTGGGCATTATTGAGTCATCGGTGAGATACCACTCTTTTAGAGCTAGGGTTCTAACGCTTGCCCGTCATCCGGGAAGCGGACAGTATCTGATGGGCAGTTTGACTGGGGCGGTCGCCTCCTAAAAGGTAACGGAGGCGCACAAAGGTTCCCTCAGGCTGGTTGGAAATCAGTCGTTGAGTGCAAAAGCAGAAGGGAGCTTGACTGTGAGACCTACAAGTCGAACAGGGACGAAAGTCGGTTTTAGTGATCCGACGGTTCTGCGTGGAAGGGCCGTCGCTCAACGGATAAAAGTTACTCTAGGGATAACAGGCTGATCTCCCCCAAGAGTTCACATCGACGGGGAGGTTTGGCACCTCGATGTCGGCTCATCGCAACCTGGGGCTGAAGTCGGTCCCAAGGGTTGGGCTGTTCGCCCATTAAAGCGGTACGCGAGCTGGGTTCAGAACGTCGTGAGACAGTTCGGTCCATATCCGGTGTATGCGCAGGAATATTGAGAGGATTTCTCCCTAGTACGAGAGGACCGGGAGGAACGCACCTCTGGTGTGCCAGTTATCGTGCCAACGGTAAACGCTGGGTAGCCATGTGCGGAGTGGATAACCGCTGAAAGCATCTAAGTGGGAAGCCCACCTCAAGATGAGTATTGCCATGGCTTAAGCCAGTAAGGTCACGGGAAGAACACCCGTTGATAGGCTCTACGTGGAAGCTTGGTAACAAGTGCAGCGGAGGAGTACTAATAGACCGAGGGCTTGACCAAATAAACTTAATTTATTGTTTTTAATTTATATAATTTTCTATGCAGTTCTCAAGGTTCACACTATCCTGGTGTTCATGGCGATGTGGAACCACTCCGATCCATCTCGAACTCGGTTGTGAAACGCATAAGCGGCGAAAATATTTAGGGGGTAGCCCCTTGAGAAAATAGCTCAATGCCAGGTAAAAATTTTTAAAAGGATTTACTCTTCTTGGGTAAGTCCTTTTTTATTTTTGGCATTTAGGACACCAATGGGTACTTCTCCCAGTAATTTTTTGTCTTTCAATTAAACGTCCACATTTACGACATTGTTTTCCAGTTCTCCTATAAACATTTGTCTGTAAGCCAAAATTCCCATTCTCTCCTTCCAAGTCCCTAAAATCGCTAAATGTCGTCCCCCCAGAACCAATACTTTTTTTTAAAACAGTTACAATTGATTCTTTGAGCTTTATTAATTCATTTTTCTTAATTGTTCGAGCTTCCCTAAAAGGTGAGATGCCAGCAGAGTATAAACTTTCATCAGCATAAATATTACCTATACCTGCCACTATTGTTTGATCTAATAAGATAGCTTTTATAGATTTTGTTCTTTTTGAAATAACTTTCTTAAGATAATTAGCATCAAAGTCTTTAGAAAATGGTTCTGGTCCTAATGAACCTAATCCTTTAATGATTTTGTTAAGCGATAAGCCTTTATTAATCCACCACATTTGACCAAAACTTCTTACGTCAACGAACCTAAGCTCATTATTATTTTTATCGAAAAATCTTATTCTTGTATGTTTACAAGGATGAGTTGATTTTTCAATGAATTTGAAATATCCAGTCATTCTTAGATGAATTACAAGAAAGCCTTTATTTTGTGAGTATTCTAGAGGATATTGAGCATTCTCATTTTGAACCTTTTTTAATTGAGCTATTAAATATTTTCCTCTTCTATCCCATTTATAAATAAGTGAATTCTGAAGTCCTTTAATGAATTCTTCTTTGTTTGAAGGGAATGCAACAGTTGAATCCCTGCAGACTTCTACTTTGTTAATAATAAAGTTATTAAGTTTTTGTTCTAAACCTCTGCGAACAGTTTCTACTTCAGGTAATTCAGGCAATTATTTAAGCTTTCTCTAATTCACTTTCAGCGAAATTATTTGTATTTGCTCCACCATCAGTTCCGCTAATCCCAGCGTAATTTACTTTATCGAATCTGACTACACAGTTATATTTAATACCTGAGGTATCAACAGAAGCAACTTTACCAATTTCGTTGTACCAATATGATTCTGGTCTTTTTACTCTTACGAGATCTCCTCTTGAAATAGCCATTACTATTAATTTAACTTTTTGTAGAATAACCCATCATTAATATTCTAAGACAAATTATTCACACATATTAATTAAAAGTTTTAACAAAAATCATTTATTAAATTATTTTCGAATTCTTCTTTAGCAGGCTTACTTCCCTTCCATTCCCTGCCAGGTATTTTTACATCTAATTCATTTGTATCACAATTGATTGAAAGAACCAGTTTTTTATTTTCTTGATTTAGTACGTTTAAAACTTTTCTACCTTTAATATCTTTATATAATTTACTTTGGATAATTATAGGACCATAAATTTTTTTATCTAACGCAAGTGAGTCGTCATTATTTTTCTTATTTTCAGTTGTTTCATAATTTTCTGCATTAATTGTGTTCTTTTTTCTTATTGTGAGCGTTTGACCAACTTTTATTGAATCAGGATTATTGAGATTATTAATTTTTATCAGATCGATTACTTTTAAATCATATTTGTTTGATATCTCAGTAAGATTTTCACCAGTTTGAACAATATGATAGTTATTTATTAAATCAGATTGTTTTGTAAGATTTTCAGTAGATTCGGAAATTATAAGATTTTGGCCAACAAAGATATAATTTTCATCTTTTAAGTTATTTAATTTAATAATTAAATCTTTATTAATCGAATAGAACTTTGAAATACTTGATAATGTATCTCCACTTTTTACAATATGAATTTTTTTTATTTCAGCTTTTTCTTCAGTAATTGATTCTTTCTTAGAAATATTCGCAATTCTATTTTTGGCTGAAAATATTTTTTCTTCTGATTTTATCAATGAGTGATTAAAAAAGTTAATAAATATGACAATTACTAAAAATGCAAATTTCATAAAAATCACTATTTATTTAAAGATAATCTTTAAATTTAAAATCGCTAGGTTTTTGAAAACAATTTAAGTAATTTAAAACTGAAAAATAAACTTTAAAAATTTCTTTACTCTTTCATAGGGAGGATACCGCAGATTTGAATCAAATAAAAAACCTTTAAAAGTAATAGATTTCTGATTTGAAAAATTGCGAAACCCCTCTTCTCCATGAAATTTACCAATACCACTTTGCCCAACGCCTCCAAACGGTAAATTTGGAATAAGGACTGGTAACATCACATCATTTATACAAATTGTTCCTGAGCTGGTTACTTTTGAAATATGATTATGGATTTTTTTATTGCCTCCAAATAAGTAGATTGCTAATGGTTTTGATGTTTGACTAATCTGTTTTAAAGCTGATTCCTTATCATTGATTCCAATTACTGGAAGAAGTGAACTGAATAGTTCTTTCTGCAAAATATTTGTTTCATTTAATTTGGTTCTCAAGATTGTAGGAGATATTTTCAACTTTTTTTTACTAAAAGTCCCCCCAAATAAAATTCTTTTTTCTTTTTTATATTTTTTGAGGATTTCTACAGTTGATGTAAATTGCTTTTTCTCTAATTTTGATAAGTTTTCCGAAAAAATTGGATTATCTCCGTAAAAACTTACTATGTATTTCTTTAATTTTTCTATAAAAATATTTTCAATTTCTTTATCTACAAAGATATGATTCGGAGCCATGCAGGATTGACCAGAATTAAAAAATTTGCCCCAAACAATTCTTTTAGCAGCAACTTCTAAATTTGCATTCTTGAAAACAATTACAGGATTTGTTCCGCTTAACTCAAGTGTTAATGGAGTTAAGTTTTTTGAAGCTAATTTCATTATAGATTTTCCAGTTTCAGTACTTCCTGTAAAAAATATGTGGTCAAAATTTTGTTCAATTAATTTTATGGATTGCTTATAATCTCCCTCTATTGTCATTAGGACATCTTTACGGAAATATTTGATAGTAAGTTTTTTAATAAGTTTTGAGGTCGCAGGACATTTCTCTGATGGTTTTATAACTGCAGTATTTCCTGCAGAGAAAATATTTACCAATGGCTTTAAAACATAAAGTAATGGATAATTATAAGGACCAAGAATTAAGACACAACCAAGAGGCTCATAAATAACTTTGGAGGATGATGGAAATAGATAAAAAGGTGTATCAATCTTTTTTGGTCGCATCCAAGAATTGAGTTTCTGTTTTATGAGTGAAATTTCTTCTTTCACTAATAGGATTTCTGAAAGCCCTTCAATTTCAGATTTACCTAGATCAACAAAAAGTGATTTTATGATCTCTTTTTTATTTTCATCCAAAAGTTTAGAAACTATATTGATATGCTGGATCCGCCAATTTATATCTTCAGTTTTACCAGTGAGAACTGTATTTTTTAATTTATAAATGTCTTCTAAATGAAATTTATCAGAAATTTTCATCTTATACCTTTGAATAGTATTAAATATATCAGAGGATAAATTGTAAATAACTAAGGTTTTTAGGCAGTTCAATCAAAGCGAATGATTTATGAGAAATAATCAAATTTATTAATATTGCTATTAAAAATTCAAATTTTTCTTGGTTAGTATATTTTTATGAGGGAAAATTTTTCAATTAGATTGATATCTATAAATGAAATACCAGAAGTCACAAACTGGGCAAGGTTAGAAGGATTTTCTCCTGGAATGGATGATTTATCAATTTATAGAAATACAGATAAACAAGGGGTATGGGTAGCTTGCCTAGACGATAATCCCATAGGCTCTATTGCGTGTATAAAATATAATTCCTCGTATAGTTTTATAGGTTTATTTATCGTTAAAAAAGAATTCCGGAATAATGGATATGGACTGAGATTATGGAAACATGCCCTCGAATATTTGAAAAATGTTGATTGTATTGGTCTTGAGGCTGCCCCAGATAGATTAAATGATTACGCAAAGTGGGGTTTTAGAAAATCTTCCATTACAAATCGATGGAAATTAAATGGTTCTCAAGATTTGCCATTGAGAAATTTCTATAAAGATCAATTTCATTCTTTTAAAGTTGTCCCGGGTAATAAAATTTCTTCTGAAGCAGTCTTAATTTATGATGATCAAAGAGAACCTAGTCCCAGGCCACATTTTTTAAATGACTGGTTGAAAAATTCTCATGGTAATGTCAGTGCAATTGTCGATAATAATGGTATGTGCCATGGATTTGGAAGAATAAGACCTTGTGTATTGGAGGATAATGAACAAGGCTGGAGAATCGGACCTCTTTTAGCGGATACTCCACCACTTGCTGAACTTTTAATAAGGGAGTTAGTTGGTGATTTAAATGCCCAAATCTTATTGGATTGCTCTAATCTTAATCCTTATGGAAATTATCTTTTGTCAAGTTTGGGGTTTGAGGAAATATCAAAAACTTACAGAATGTATAAAGGCATTCAACCTCCCTGCCAAATGAATCAAGTATACGGACTTGCCTGCTTGGAACTGGGGTAATTCCCTTTAAAGCGTTCAATTTACTTTATGCTTCTGTAATACAGAAAGAAGTTTGTTTGATTATCCATAAGCTTAACTGTCAGAAGGTTTTAAAATTTTTTCTACAATATCGGCGTTGATTATAGTGATCTCTCCATTATCAATATTGGCAACTTGAAATAAGGTCCATGAATTTGGATTTCTAGCTCCTCCAATACAGTCAATAACTTGGCCGACCCAATAATTTTTATTTTTTTTCTTGGCATTTTCGCAATTTTCTTTTTTAATTGCGACAAGATCACCAGGCTTAACGAAAAGAAACTCAGGATTTACCGAGCTCATAATAAACAGCTAATAGTATATATGTACTATAGTAAGTTATTAGTTTGTTGCCGAACTTTGAATTATTTCGCAAACTAGGGGTAATTCAAAAATAAAATGGAATCAACTGAAATTGCAATATTTTCAACATTATTGGGTATAATTTTTGCTTTAACTGACGCTTATATAGAAAGAAATATTCCTGGATAATATTTCAAATTAATTTCTTAAATTAAATAAGATTTAAGCTGATCTAATATGTCAGCACGGCTGGAAACTAATTTTGTAAAAACTAAATATATCAACCCTCCCATTGCGAGCCTTCCGTTAATTTTCTCTAACTGCTTTAGTTTTCTCAAAAGATTAATTTTGCGGTTATACAAAATTTAGAGGGTTTAAAAAATAAAAAAGTATTGATTACTTCAAAATTAAAAAGAATTTTTCAAGTTTATAAAAATATTATTTCATGCACGAATGGAATTTAAAGCCAAGCCTCTTTCATCTCAAAATAGAGCCTCTCGCTCTCAGCAGAATTAATTTTGCTTTCTGAATAGG
>CACHVD010000007.1 GCA_902583265.1 uncultured Prochlorococcus sp. | reverse complement strand
AAAGAACCTTTGGAGCATACTCTTTTATATGGACAGCCTGGTCTAGGCAAGACTACACTCGCTTTTTTGATAGCTAATGAAATGAAAACAAAATGTAGGATAGCAACAGCACCCGCAATTGAAAGACCTAGAGATATTGTAGGGTTATTGCTTGGATTAAAAGAAGGTGAAGTTTTATTTATCGATGAGATACATCGCTTGAATAGATTAACTGAAGAGTTGTTATATTCTGCAATGGAGGATTTTAGATTAGATTTAACTATGGGAGCTAATAGGGGAGCACGTTGCAGAACAATAAATCTTCCTAGGTTTACTCTGATTGGCGCGACAACCAAATTAGCCTCAATTAGCACCCCGTTAAGAGATAGATTTGGTTTATCTCAAAAAATTGAATTTTATACATATGATGAATTAAAACAAATAATTTTTAATTTCTCTCAACTAATAAACTTTAATTTAGAAGATGAAGCATCTTATTATTTAGCTAAAATATCTCGGGGAACTCCAAGAATTGCTTTGAGATTATTAAGACGTGTTAGAGATTATGCTCAAGTTGTTAAAAAAACTAATATTATCTCTTTGAATTTAATAAAAAAAGCTTTAAATTCTTATCAAATAGACGATAAAGGATTGGATTCTTTAGATAGACAATATTTATCTTTTTTAAACCAATATAATAATCCAGCTGGCCTCGATGCAATCGCAGCCGGGTTAGGTGATGATTCTTCAATGTTAGAATTTATAGTTGAGCCATATTTAATCCAAATTGGTTTCCTTACGAGAACTCCGCGAGGAAGACTCCTTACTCCCTTAGGAAAGAAGTATATCGATTCAGAAAATGATAACTTTTAAAACAGTTAAGGTTTGTTTTTTATTAATTTTTGTTTGTGCAAATATCTTTTATGTTGCACCATGCTATTCATTAGTTTTGAGAGAAGATTTGTTTAAAAATGCATTAGATTTAAGTTCAGAGGGAAAATTTAATCTTGCTTTACAAGAATGGAATCGCTATTTAGATTCTTACCCTGATGATGCTGCAGGTTTAAGCAATAGAGGAAATGTAAGACTTGTTATAGGAGATGCTGAGGGATCAATAAGTGACCAAAATAAGGCAATAAGTTTAAATCCTAGTGAAATAGATCCTTACATTAACAGAGGTATAGCGGAGGAAGCATTGGGTCAATGGTCTCAAGCGAAAAGAGATTATATGTTTGTTATTTCGCAAGATAGCAAGAATTTTTCTGCCTTATATAATTTGGCTAATGTTGAAGGATCTTTATCACAATGGCTAAAAGCGAGAGATTTATTTTCAAAAGCTGCTTTATATAACCCTGGATTTGCTATGGCAAGGTCAAGTATGGCTATAGCAGATTTCCAGTTAGGCAACATTGATGCCTCGGAAAAAGAATTGAAAAAATTAATTAGACGTTATCCCAATTTTGCAGATGCTAGAGCAGCTTTAACAGCGTTGCATTGGTCCAAGGGTGAATCTGGTAAGGCAGAAAGTAATTGGATAGCAGTAACTGAATTAGATCCTAGGTATAGTAATGAAGAATGGTTAACAAAAATAAGAAGATGGCCTCCCAGACCAATTAAAGATTTAATGAACTTCATCGATTTAAAATAAGTAATGAATAGAGATCAGTTCTTTAAAAAAATTGATTCATTTAATGATGAATTAATTAATTTAAGAAGACATATCCATGCACATCCTGAATTAAGTGGACTTGAAAATCAAACTGCGATTTTGATAAGTGGTTATTTAAAAAATATTGGTTGGAATGTCAGAGAATCTATTGGCAGGACTGGAGTTATAGCTGATTTTGGGCCAATAGATCAAGGCATTATAGGCTTAAGAGTGGATATGGATGCTTTACCGATATTGGAGGAAACTAAATTAAGTTTTTCTTCAAAAGTTGATGGTGTTATGCATGCTTGTGGTCACGATTTGCACATATCGATTGGATTGGGTGTAGCGAAAATTGTTAAGGATTTAAAACTTAATTTTGGGACTAGATTAATTTTTCAGCCCGCAGAAGAAATTGCTAGCGGAGCTAGATGGATGATTAAGGATGGTGCAACTATTGGTTTAACCAATATTTTGGGAGTTCATGTCTACCCGGATTTAGCTGTAGGGACTATCGGAATTAAGGAGGGAAGTTTAACTGCAGCTGCAGGAGAACTTAAGGTAGAGATTAAAGGAAAATCAGGTCATGGTGCTCGACCTTATGAAGGGGTTGATGCTATTTGGGTGGCCTCTAAAGTAATCTCCGGAATTCAGGAATTAATAACACGGCAGTTAGATCCTTTAGATCCTGTAGTTATAACTTTTGGTAAGATAAATGGTGGTAATGCATTCAATGTTCTTGCAGAAAAGGTTAATTTGATTGGTACTGTTAGATGTACTAATCTTAAATTATTTAAGAATATCGGTAATTGGCTTAATCAAAATATCTCTTCTATAGCTAAAAGTTGCGGAGCTGATGCAAAAGTAATATTTAGAGAAATTACTCCACCAGTTAATAATAATTCTGAAGTTAATAGAGTTCTTAGAGATGCGGGAATTAAGGTTTTGGGTCAAGAAAATGTTATCGAACTGCAAAAACCATCGTTAGGTGCTGAAGACTTTGCTGAGTTCTTGAATGATATCCCTGGAGCTATGTTTAGGCTTGGAGTTTCTAGTTCAAAAGGATGTGCTCCACTGCATAGTTCAAAATTCGATCCAGATGAAGGAGCTATTGCTGTTGGAATTAAAGTGATAACTCAATCCATAGTAAAATTAAACAATGAAATAACTAAGACAGTTGTTAAATGAAAATTAGTAAAAAATTTATTTTATCTTTTGTGGCTCCTTTTATGATCCTCACATCAACTATTGGCATGATACTAAGAGACAATACAAGGAAAATTTTTTATTTACCTATCGGTTTAATGGGGATTTCAATTATTTTGGAGAAAGATTTGAGAAGAAGATTTGATAGAAAAAATATTTTAAAAAAAATAAAGTCATATCAAAAAGTTAAATAAAATTTTTATTTATTTTTATGCAAGAAATGATGACTATTTTTTAGAAAAGAGCTATTAATAGGATTAATACTAGGGGTGCTAAGAAATTTAACTTGGCTGAGATCATACCCTTTGAACCTGAATCATTTGTCATGATACAGGGAAGTGGAAATTTGATCACTTTAGTAATAAATCTTTTAAAAATTTATAAATTATGAGAAGTTCCTGGATTAAACCCCGCCTTGGTAAAGACAATGTAACTCAGATGAATTTTGCGAGGAACGGTTATATTACTGAAGAAATGGATTTTGTTGCTAAAAAAGAAAATCTACCTGCTTCTTTAATCATGGAAGAAGTGGCAAGAGGAAGATTAATCATTCCAGCAAATATTAACCATTTGAATCTTGAGCCAATGTCAATAGGTATTGCCTCTAAATGCAAAGTTAATGCAAATATTGGTGCTTCTCCTAATGCAAGTGATATTAATGAGGAAGTAGAGAAGCTAAAGCTAGCAGTTAAATATGGCGCTGATACGGTTATGGATCTTTCTACGGGCGGAGTAAATTTAGATGAAGTTCGGCAAGCAATTATTCACGAATCTCCTGTTCCTATAGGAACAGTTCCTGTTTATCAAGCTTTAGAAAGTGTACATGGCTCAATAGATAGACTAACTGAAGATGATTTTCTTCACATAATTGAAAAACATTGCCAGCAGGGTGTCGATTATCAAACTATTCATGCTGGATTATTAATAGAGCATTTGCCAAAAGTAAAAGGAAGAATCACTGGTATTGTAAGTAGAGGGGGAGGGATTTTAGCTCAATGGATGTTACATCATTTCAAGCAAAATCCCCTCTATACAAGGTTTGATGATATTTGTGAGATTTTTAAGAAATATGATTGTACCTTTTCTCTAGGAGATTCACTCAGGCCTGGATGTTTGCATGACGCTTCTGATGATGCTCAGCTAGCTGAATTGAAGACTTTAGGTGAGCTTACTCGAAGAGCATGGAAACATAATGTTCAAGTAATGGTAGAGGGTCCTGGTCATGTACCTATGGATCAAATTGAGTTTAATGTAAGAAAGCAAATGGAAGAATGTTCAGAAGCTCCCTTTTATGTTCTAGGTCCATTAGTAACAGATATATCTCCTGGTTATGACCATATCTCTAGTGCTATTGGAGCAGCTATGGCTGGTTGGTATGGCACTTCCATGTTATGTTACGTAACCCCAAAAGAACATCTAGGTCTACCAAATGCAGAAGATGTAAGGGAAGGATTAATTGCTTATAAGATAGCAGCTCATGCTGCTGATATTGCAAGACATCGAGCTGGAGCTCGTGATAGAGATGACGAACTCAGTCAAGCAAGGTATAACTTTGATTGGAATAAACAATTCGAACTTTCATTAGATCCAGAAAGAGCTAAGCAATATCATGATGAAACTTTGCCTGAAGAAATCTTCAAAAAGGCTGAATTTTGTTCAATGTGTGGACCTAAACATTGCCCAATGAACTCGAAGATTTCCGATGAGTCTCTTAATGAATTAAAAGATAAACTTGAAGGTTGTAATACTTCAGTGTAGTTATCAATTAATAGTTATAGAATTTCTTTAGTTTTATTAACTACGTTTTCAACTGTAAATCCAAAATTTTTCATACACTCTCCACCTGGTGCTGATGCACCAAACCTGTCCATAGTAATACAAATTCCATCAAAACCTGTATATTTATGCCAACCAAATGAATGTGCAGCTTCTACTACAACTCTCTTTTTCACACTACTAGGCAAAACACTTTCTTTGTAAGATTCTTCTTGCTCTTCGAAAAGTTCTACACATGGCATAGAAACAACTCTAATTTTTTTACCTAAGTTTGAAATCTCCTTACTTGCTTCAATGCAAAGATTAAGTTCGCTTCCAGTACCAATAAATATAAGATCTGGTGTTCCTTCGCAATCGGACACTACATATCCTCCTAGAGCAACTTTGTCGATGGAAGTATTTTCTTGATTTGGCATACCTTGTCTACTTAAACAAAGGGCAGAAGGTCTTTTTCGATTTTGAATAGCAAGCTTATAAGCTCCACTTGTCTCATTCCCATCTCCTGGTCTGAAAACTAGCATATTTGGCATGGCACGAAGAGAAGGGATAGTTTCAATAGGTTGATGTGTTGGACCGTCTTCTCCTACACCAATTGAATCATGGGTCAATACATAGATCACTCCTAATTCGCTGAGTGCTGATAGCCTCATTGAACCTCTCATATAGTCAGCAAAAACAAGGAAGGTTCCACCATAAGGAATAAGACCACTATTGTGATAGGCAATTCCATTAAGTACAGCTGCCATTGCATGTTCTCTTACACCAAAATGTAAATATCTTTTTTCAGGACTATGAGGCTGGAATGATCCAGTTTCTCCCTTAATATCTGTGTAGTTAGAGTGAGTTAAATCTGCGGATCCACCAATTAATTCAGGCAAGTTAGGTCCTAGAGCACCTAGACATATTTGTGAATGCTTTCTGGTGGCTAACCCTTTATCATCAGGGGTGTAAGAGGGGAGATCTGAGTCCCAATTCTCAGGTAATTGGCCTTTTAACATTCTATTTAGCTCTGCTCCCTCAGAGGGATATTTTTTTTGATATTCTTCAAATTGAGAATCCCATTCTTTCTCTAAGTTTTCGCCTTTGTTGATTGATTTTCTAAAATGCGCATATACTTCATCGGGTATTTCAAATGGAGGGTATTCCCAATTTAGAAACTCCCTAGTTAATGCTGCTTCTTCTTCTCCAACAGCTGCTCCATGAATTCCAGCAGTATCAGATTTATTGGGCGAACCGTAACCTATGGTTGTAGAAATTTTTATAATAGAAGGTTTGTCTGTAATTAATTTTGCTTTTTCTATAGCTTCAGTTATTCCTTTAACATCATGATTCCCTTCTTCGACATGTTGTACATGCCATCCATAAGCTTCGTATCTTTTTAAAACATCTTCGGTGAAAGAAACGTCAGTTCGCCCATCAATCGTAATTTGATTATCATCATACAATGCAATTAATTTTCCAAGCTTAAGGTGACCAGCTAATGAGCAGGCTTCTGATGCGATACCTTCTTGGTTACAGCCGTCACCCATTATTACGTAAGTATAGTGATCAACGATATTGCAATCAGGCTTATTAAATTTAGCTGCCAAGTGAGTTTCAGCTATTGCTAGACCAACTGCATTTGATATTCCTGCCCCAAGAGGCCCAGCTGTAACTTCTACACCTTCAGTTTCGAATGTTTCTGGATGTCCAGGAGTTTTTGATCCCCATTGCCTAAATCTTTTAATATCTTCTATGGAAACTGATTTATATCCTGTCAAATGAAGCAAAGAATATAACAACATACAGCCATGACCAGCTGATAATACAAAACGGTCTCTATTGAACCATTTTGGGTTATTGGGGTTGTGATTAAGTATATTTTGCCACAAAGCATAACCCATAGGAGCACACCCCATTGGCAATCCAGGATGGCCACTATTAGATTTATTTACTGCATCTACAGCAAGCATTCTTATACTATTTACACAAAGTGATTCTATTGAAACAGATGCAGCGACCATTGGTTTAAAATAAGTGAGGTTGGAAATACAGAATTGGCTGTCTTCAATTCATTTTGCTGAAAGCAAGGCAAACATTGTGACCACCAAAACCGAAAGAATTAGAAAGAGCAACTCTTATTTGAGCTTCTCTCGCATTATTTGGTACATAATCAAGATCACATTCAGGATCTGGATTGACGTAGTTAATTGTAGGAGGGATAAAATTATGTGTCAAAGAAAGTATACAAGCTACAGCTTCTATACCTCCTGAGCCTCCAAGGAGATGACCAGTCATCGACTTAGTAGAGCTTACAGGAATGAGGTAAGATTTGTCTCTAAAAATAGATTTAATTGCGGAAGTTTCATTTTTATCATTGGCTGATGTACTTGTCCCATGAGCATTAATGTAATCAACTTTTTCAATGCTAAGAGAGGCATCTTCAATTGCTAATTTGATAGCCTCGGCGCCTCCAACCCCGCCTGGAGATGGAGCAGTAATATGATGAGCATCACATGTTGTTCCATATCCAACTATTTCTGCATAAATTCGGGCATTCCTTTTTTGTGCATTTTCTAAAGTTTCTAAAACAAGAATTCCAGATCCCTCTCCAATAACAAATCCATCTCTTTCTGCATCAAAAGGTCTGCTAGCGGTTTGAGGGCTATCATTTCTGAAGGAAAGAGCTTTGGCACTGGCAAAACCAGCTACTCCGAGAGGCGTAATACTTGCTTCTGCTCCTCCACAGATCATTGCATCTGCCTTACCAAGTTGGAGTAATCTAAAAGAATCACCAATTGCATTTGAACCTGCAGCGCAAGCGGTTGAAACAGATGAACTTGGTCCTTTTGCACCCAATGCAATGGCAACTAGTCCAGTTGCCATGTTTGGAATCATCATTGGTACTGTAAATGGACTTACTCTTTTAGGCCCTTTGTGACTCAATATTTGAGCTTGACTTTCCATAGTTAGTAAGCCTCCAACACCAGAACCAATAATCACTCCAATTCTTGATGCATTAGTTTCAGTAATTTCAAGTCCAGAATCATTAAAGGCTTGCTTTGCAGCAATAACTCCAAACTGGGAAAAACGATCCCATCTTTTGGATTCTTTAGCTTCAATAAAATTTTCAGATTGAAGATTTTTTACTTCTGCAGCAAATTTGCATGGATGTTGTTCAGGATCAAAGAGAGTAATATCTGATACCCCATTAGTACCTGTTTGAAGACCGACTAAATATTCATCAATGTTATTACCAATTGGAGTTACGGCCCCTATACCAGTAATAACTACTCGATGGAAATTTGGCATTCTTTACTAACCTTTTTTTTCTTCGATGAATTTTACTGCATCGCCAACAGTCGCAATTCCTTCGGCTGCTTCATCGGGAATTTCAATATCAAATGCTTCTTCTAAAGCCATCACGAGTTCAACGGTATCTAGAGAATCTGCACCTAAATCATTTTGAAAATTTGAATCTGATTTTACTTCTCCTGTTTCAACGCTTAATTGTTCTGAAACAATAGAACAGACTTTCTCGAGGATTTCTTGTGACATAGTTTATGGAAATTACTAATTATCTATATGATTTTATGCCCTAGAGTTAACAAGAGTGAAGCATATCTTAATTTTTTTAATTTCTTTGTAAGACAATAGTATTATAAAACGAGGTTCAAAAGACAATTTTTACATGTCACACGCAGTTAAAATTTATGACACTTGCATTGGTTGTACTCAATGTGTAAGGGCTTGCCCACTTGATGTTTTAGAGATGGTTCCTTGGGACGGTTGTAAAGCTGGCCAGATAGCTTCTTCTCCTAGGACAGAAGATTGTGTAGGGTGCAAAAGATGTGAAACGGCATGTCCAACAGATTTCTTAAGTATTCGTGTTTATTTAGGAGATGAAACTTCAAGGAGTATGGGCTTAGCTTATTAATTTTATAGTGCAGTTCTAAGAGAGTCCATGTTTTGATAAATACGTATTTTATTTCAATATAATTGAAAAAAAAATATTGTATGTGTGGAATAGTTGCTGTTACTGGTTATAAAAAAGCTTTACCATTATTGATGAATGGTTTGGAGAAACTTGAGTATAGGGGTTATGACTCTGCGGGTATTGCTATTATAAATTCCGAAACAAAAAATATTACTTGTAATAAAGCAGAGGGAAAACTTATAAATTTAATCAATAATCTTGATGATAAGAATATGCCTGGAACCGTAGGTATTGGACATACCCGTTGGGCAACTCATGGAAAACCTGAAATAAAAAATGCACATCCTCATACTAATAGTTCAGGAACTATTGCAGTTGTTCAAAATGGCATTATTGAGAATTTTCAAGACTTAAAAATTAAATTACAGAATGAGGGTGTTATATTCAATTCTGATACAGATACCGAAGTAATTCCTCATCTAATTCAAAGAGAGTTAAATACATTAAATAAACTTAATCTTGATAAAAATGGTTCAACATTATTAGTTGCTGTGAGAAATGTCATATCTGATTTGGAAGGATCTTATGCCCTAGCAGTTTTATGGGCTGATGCTCCAACCGCTCTTGTAGTTGCAAGAAGACAAGCACCATTGATTATTGGTTTGGGTGAAGGAGAATTTATATGTGCAAGTGATACGCCAGCAATTGCAAATTTTACAAATATTATTCTGCCTATGGAGGATGAGGAAATAGCTTTATTAACCCCTCTTGGAATAGAAATATATGACTCAAATAATGAGAGACAATATCGAAGTCCAGTTTCTTTAAAAGTTTCAGAGCAAATAATGGATAAGATGAATTTCAAACATTACATGCTGAAAGAGATTTATGATCAGCCTGAAACTGCAAAAAATTGGTTGAAAAATTATTTAATTAAAAACTTAGAGAATGGTCAATATCAAATAAACTATCCTTTTGATACAAAGTTTTTTGAATCAATAGAGAGAATTGAAATAATTGCTTGTGGCACAAGTAAACATGCTGCAATGGTTGGCAGGTTTTTATTAGAACAATTCTCAGGAATTCCTACAAATGTCTTTTATGCAAGTGAATTTCGATATTCACCACCTCCATTATTACCAAATACATTAACTATTGGAGTAACTCAATCTGGAGAAACAGCCGATACAATTGCAGCTATCGATATGGAAATTAAAAGACGGTCTTCAAAAGAAGATAAAAAATTTAAACCTAATCTCATTGCAATAACAAATAGAAAAGAAAGCTCGATAGGAAGACAGGTCTTAAATATAATTGATATCTGCGCAGGGATAGAGGTTGGAGTAGCAGCAACAAAAACCTTTTTTGGACAATTACTTTCTTTTTATGGATTAGCTATAAAATTTGCACAAATTAAAGGCACTCAAAGTGAAGATGAAATAGATAAATTAATAACAGAACTTGTAAAATTGCCTCCATTAATAGAAGATCTCTTAGAGCAACATAATGAATCCTCAGAAAAGTTAGCACATGATTTTTTTAATATTAAAGACGTAATTTTTTTAGGAAGAGGTATAAATTATCCTATTGCTCTTGAAGGAGCTTTAAAACTGAAAGAAATTAGTTACATTCATGCAGCAGGTTATCCAGCTGGTGAAATGAAACATGGACCAATAGCTTTGCTAGATAAAAAAGTTCCTGTAATTTCTATTGCCTCTCCTGGTCAAGTTTTTGATAAAGTTATCAGTAATGCTCAAGAAGCAAAAGCTAGAGACTCATTTATGATTGGGATTGCTCCTGAATGTAATGGAACTGAAATCTTTGACTATTTAATGAAAATTCCTTCCTCTACTGAATGGGTTTCGCCTTTACTTAACATCGTACCTTTGCAATTATTAAGCTACCATATCGCTGCTCATAGAGGACTTGATGTTGATCAACCAAGGAATTTAGCTAAAAGTGTTACTGTCGAATAATAAATCCTTTTAAATTTTTATTTTCAGAAAAAAATTACAGTTCTAAAAGTCCTTTTGGAGGATTAATCATAATAAAATTATTTTTTATATCGATTAATGGGACTATTTCTTCAACAAATGGTACCAAAACTTTTTTTTGATCTTTTAATAATTCAATAACAAGTAAATTATTTTTTTCATTTTCTAAATCAATAACCTTTCCAATTATTTTTAATTCTTCATTGATCAACATCTTTACTTGCAAATTTATAAGTTCTAACAAGTGGAATTCTTCTTTGTTTAATTTAGGAAGTTTGTTGGCTTTTACTAATATTTTATGATTTTTAAGTTTCTCTGCATGATTTCTGTTACTTATTCCTTTGAACTTAAGAATAAAGGTTTCTTTGCCAGGATTCTTGAAACCAGAGACAAGTTCTATTTTTGAAGGGGGTTCATCTTCTTTTCGTAACCATCTCAATCCAGGTTTTAGAAATCTTTCTTCAAAATCACTTAAAGATTTTACTTTTACTTGTCCATTAATTCCATGACATGATGTTATCAATCCAACAATCAACCATTCATCTTTGTTTATCATATATTGTAGTAAAAAGAGTTTTTGATGGAATTATCGACTAAACCAATACTCCCTGGTTCTTTTGTTGTTGTAAAAAAAACCGACTCTATATATAGAGGATACAAAGGATTTGCACAAAGAGTTACAAAAAAAAGAGCAGCAGTTCTTTTTGAGGGCGGTAATTGGGATAAACTCATAACTTTCCAACTAACTGATTTAGAAATAGTGTAAAAATTAGATCTTACCTGTAGTTATAAACTTTTCAATTAAAACTTTAGCTGCATTTTTCTCTGCTTGTTTATGAGATTTTCCAAATGCAGATGATTCCTTTAAGCCTCTGATCAATATATCGCAAGAAAATCTTTTTGGATCCCCATTTTTCTTGGAGACCTCAATTATTTTATAAACTGGTAAATCAAAACCTTTACTTTGACACCACTCTTGTAAGACTGACTTAGCTTTGAATTTATATGGAGCTTTTAGTAATATTTCTGCTTCTTTTTCCCAAATATCATCTAACCATAAATTTACTTCTTGAATTGAATTAAAGCACTTATAAATGGCTCCAATTAAAGCTTCCGTGGCCTCACCAATAATGGTGTTTTTTGAATTTTCATCACCAAGAGCTTTGGGACCTTTGATTATTAATTTTTCTATATCAATTTTTTTCCCTAATTTAGTTAACCATTCGTCACTCACAATTTGTGCTCTTAGCTCTGATCTTTCCCCTACGTTCATTTGAGGATACTTTTTTTCAATAAAATTTGATGCAGCCAATCTAAGTACTGCATCTCCAAAAAATTCTAATTTTTCGTAATTTATAATTCTGTCACCTGAGGAATGGGTTAATGCTTGATCAAAATTTTTAATAACTGAAGAATTTTGTTTTTGAATAATGTCAGAAAATCTTTTTGATTTAATTTTTAAAGTGTTTAAGAAAGCAATTATTTGATTAATTCTTTTTGTATTAACTATATTTTTCATTTGATTAAAATGGTCACATTAATAAGAAAGCAGGTCATAAGCCGGGTTCTGTTCATCTTAAATAAGATGGGCAATCATCTATCTAGGGCTGGAATTACTTCACAGTCTCAAGCGGCACTTCTAAGTAGATTATTTAATGGTCGTTAATCTACTAAGCCTTGCTCCCAGCCGGGGTTTACCTAGCCAACACTTCTCAATGTTGCTGGTGCGCTCTTACCGCACCCTTGCACCCTTGCCGTACATCACAGTATTAGGCGGTATGTTTCTGTGGCACTATCCTCACGGTTACCCGCACTGGGAATTACCCAGCAAGCCTGACCATGTGGGAGCCCGGACTTTCCTCAAAAAAGTTTTATTTTGTTTCCAAAATAAAACTTTTTTGCAATTGCCTCTCCTGCTTTCATTTAGCATAGTACTCATTATTCCAAAAAACATCTATTGGGGCTGTAGCTCAGCAGGATAGAGCAACGGTTTCCTAAACCGTAGGCCGTGGGTTCGACTCCCGCCAGTCCCGTAAAAGTAATAAACTATATGTAGTATATGTGCAAACTTGCTACTCTGTAGCTAGCGTATAATTAGTAATAAATCTTTTATGGCTAAGTTGCATGATATGCGTTTAAAACTCTTAATCCAACAAGAGCATGAACGTATTTCTAAATCCCAACCTAATGATTTAGATCTTTCAATAGTTCAGGCAAGATGCTTATGTTGGCTTGCTTTATTGGCAGAAGCTCATGAAGATCAAGCAAATGATGCTGAAAAAAGAGGAGATGCCGAACAAGCGATGGGATGGTTTGCTGATTCCATGAGATTAAGAGATGTTATCAACTTGGTTACTAGTATTGAGATACCTTTGCCTGATAGTCCTGATTCACTTGATGAAAATGACGAATTATTTGATGGTCCAACAATTATGCCCAAATAGTGAGATGATGTAAATAGAGTTATACTTTCTTTTGACTGAAGAACCATGTCAATGCTCTGATTGTCAGAGATTTTATAAAGAGCATGATCGTCTGATTAGAGAATTTCCTACTTTTAAGCAGCAGCAAGAATTGAATTGGGCCTCAATTCAATCTTTCAGAACTCTTTGTAGTAAGGTAACTAATGAATTGCAGAGACAATTATCCGAAAGAGAATCTAATGAAGATATAGGATTGGAAGAGAAACATATCACTGATATAGAAATTACTGAAACTTTAGATGAGCTTGAAAGTGTTAATGCTTATTTATATTCAATTGAAGCATTAATGGAAAGAGTATTTGATACAAAGATTTCAAAAAATATTGAATTAAAATTTAAAGAAATTGCAAGTGAATTAGCTCCAGACCCATTAAATATGGATCGATTAATGTTGAATAGATTATTTCATCAAACCCCAGACTCACCAGATAAGAAAAATATTAATTAGTTAATTCTTCCACGTCGCAAGTAATTTCTACTGGCATTGGAGATACTTTCCAAATAGATTTACAGTATTCTCTTATAGATCTATCTGAAGAAAAATATCCTGATCTAGCAGTATTTAATAATGCCATTTTATTCCAAGATTTTTTATTATTCCAGCATTCACTGACTACGTCCTGTTTATTTAAGTAGTCTTCAAAATCAGCCATAACAAAAAATGGGTCATGTCCAGTTAAGCTATTTAATAACGGTTTAAATAATTCTTTATCCCCATTGCTGAAATGCCCAATTTCAATTAGGCGTATTACCTCTTTAAGTTCTGGGCATTGATCAATAAAAGTTTTGGGGGAGTAATTATTATTTTTTAAATCCATAATTTCGCTTTCAGTTTTACCAAAAAGAAAGAAATTCTCTTTTTTCACAAGATCCCTTAATTCCACATTGGCTCCATCTAATGTTCCAATAGTTAAAGCACCGTTCATGGCAAACTTCATATTTCCTGTTCCAGATGCTTCTTTTCCAGCAGTTGAAATTTGTTCTGAAAGATCTGTTGCGGGATAAACTATTTCACCAAGTTTAACGTTATAGTCTGGTAAAAAAACAACCCTTAGTAAACCATCCATATCTGGATCAGAATTAACTACATCAGCAATACCGTTAATGAATCTAATCATTAGTTTCGCCATAAAGTAACCTGGTGCAGCTTTACCTCCGAATATTATTGTTCTTGGTACTTTAAAGTTGTTTGTACCGTTTTTGATTCTTAGATATTGAGCAATAATTTGTAAGGCGTTTAAATGCTGCCTTTTATATTGATGGATTCTTTTTACTTGAACATCAAATAAACTTGATGGATCTACAAGTATTCCAGTTTTTGAATGAATAAAACTAGCTAGTTTTCTTTTGCCATTTAATTTAGTTTCCTCAAATTTTTGTAAAAAGTTGTTGTCATCTTTTTTTTCTTCTAACTTTTTAAGAAGTTCCATATTTGTTATCCAATTAGGACCAACCTCTTCTTCTAGAAGATTAGATAACGATGGATTAGATAGTGCAACCCATCTCCTTGGAGTAACCCCATTAGTTACATTTGTAAATTTTTCAGGCCATAGTGCTGCAAATTCAGGAAGAAGTTGTCTTTTTATCAGATCTGAGTGAAGAGCTGCAACACCATTTATATGATGTGCTCCAATCGTAGCCAAGTGTGCCATTCGAACTGATTTAGATCCCTCTTCATCAATTATTGAGAGTTTTTGGAGGATTTTGTCATCACCTGGGTAACGTAGTCTTAATTGTTGTAGGAATCTCCAATTAATCTCATATATGATTTCAAGATGGCGAGGAAGAAGATCATTAAATAAACCTAAATCCCATTTCTCTAAAGCTTCTGGTAGCAATGTGTGGTTGGTATAAGCAACTGAAGAGGTTGTTATGTTCCAGGCTTCATCCCATCCTATTTGATATTGGTCAATAAGAAGTCTCATTAATTCTGCAACTGCAATAGCAGGATGGGTGTCATTTAATTGAACTGTCCAATGATTTGCGAATTCTGTTATTGGTAATGATCTTTTTTCAAGGCTTCTCAACATATCCTGAAGAGAACAACTTACAAAAAAGTGTTGTTGTTTCAGTCTTAGTCTTCTACCTTCGTCAGTTCCATCATTTGGATAAAGAACTTTTGAGAGGGTTTCCGATGCAACTTTTTCTTCTACTGCCCCATAATAATCACCAATATTAAATGCATAAAAGTCAAAACTTTCTGTTGCATCAGCTCTCCATAGTCTTAATCTGTCGCATGTATTTACTCTATATCCTAAAACTGGAACATCATGAGGTACTCCAATTGCATGTTCTGAAGGAATCCATCTAGATCTGTAATTACCTTTATCATCTCTAAAGCTTTCAGTTCTGCCTCCAAAACCAACGAAGCATGATTCGTCAGGTTGTGGAAGTTCCCATGGCCATCCTCCTTTTAGCCATTTATCGGTTACTTCAACTTGCCAACCATCTCTAATTAACTGATTGAATATTCCAAATTCGTAACGAATACCATAACCAACAGCTGGAACTTGTAGAGAAGCTAATGATTCCATATAACACGCAGCCAATCTGCCAAGTCCACCATTTCCTAGTCCAGGCTCTTCTTCTACTTCAAGAATTGTTGCTAATGATTCAACGCCGAATCTCTTTAAAGCATCCTCTGCCTCATGAGTTATTCCAAGATTGAGAAGATTATTACTTAATTGAGGGCCTATTAAAAATTCTGCCGATAAGTAGGCAACTGTTTTTTGTGGTTTTTTTCTTATGACTTCCTGACTGGCTAAATATCTTGTCATTAGCCTATCTTTAACTGCGTAACTTAAAGCCATATACAAGTCGTGAGGACTTGCAGAAGTAGCTAACTTTCCAAGAGTATAAAAAAGATGGGCTGTCATTCCTTGAAACACAGCATCAGAATCCATGCCAGCTTTTTCAGGATCTAAGTAACAGCCTGGGGTAGGCAAACGTAGATCGAAGGGTTCGTTGGAATTCATTTGATTAGCCATATAACAGACAATAGCCATTTTTTAGAAAATTTCTTTGTTGTAACTTCAGATCCACACTTGTTGAGTATTTTTGCTTTTTTCTTACATATTTATTAAATTGGGCCCTCAATAAACTATCTTCCAAATAGGTAGTTTATTTTTTTACGCTTACAATGTACTCTTTAATCGCTGAATTAAGTGCGCATGATTTAGAAGTTGCTGAAACATTGATTGGAGTTATAAGATTTTTATTGATCTTTTTAGCAGCAAGAGCATTAGCAGAAGTACTAGTAAGACTAAGTTTACCAACGATTGTAGGTGAGCTTCTTGCAGGGGTTGTTATAGGAGCATCAGGATTTCATTTATTGATACCGCCCTCAGCTGGAACAGAATTAAATGAAGGACTTGTGAATGTTATTAGCTCGTTAGCTTCAATACCGCCAGAAGCTGTACCTGATGTTTATTTCGAAAGCTTTCCCTCGCTCCAAGCAGTAGCAACGCTTGGTTTATATGCGCTTTTATTTTTAACAGGATTAGAAAGTGAGTTAGAGGAATTGGTAGCTGTCGGTGCTCAGGCTTTTACTGTTGCTATGGCCGGCGTAATTTTACCTTTTGCATTTGGAACTCTTGGATTAATGTTTATTTTCCAGGTAGATCTAATTCCAGCAGTTTTTGCTGGAGCGTCTATGACAGCCACAAGTATAGGAATTACTGCAAGTGTATTCGGTGAATTGGGATATTTGAAAACTAGAGAAGGACAGATTGTTATTGGTGCAGCGGTGTTAGATGATATTTTGGGAATTGTTATTTTGGCAGTTGTAGTCGCCCTTGCTGCAGGAGGTACTTTAGAAATTGCTCCTATTGTTAAATTGGTTGCAGCAGCTGTAGTATTTGTTATTGCTGCTATTGCATTAAGTAGAACAGCTGCTCCAGGTTTTGATTGGTTACTGGATAGATTAAAGGCTCCTGGAGCCGTAGTAGTAGCTTCTTTTGTGATACTTGTATTGTGTTGTTTCGTTGCAACAGCTATTGGATTGGAAGCAGCTTTAGGGGCTTTTGCAGCAGGATTGATTCTTAGTAGTTCTAAAAATAATCATGCAATACAACAATCTGTTTTACCTTTGGTTTCCTTATTCGCAACTATTTTCTTTGTATTAGTTGGAGCTGGAATGGATTTATCAGTTATCAATCCACTTGATCCAACAAGCAGATCAGCTCTTGTAGTTGCAGGATTTTTACTAGTTGTTGCGATTATTGGAAAAATTGCAGCAGGATGGGTATTTTCAAGTGATAAACCTACAAATAGATTAGTTGTAGGCTTGGGAATGATGCCTAGAGGAGAGGTTGGTTTAATTTTTCTTGGGCTAGGAACAAGCGCTAAGTTATTAACTCCTTCTCTTGAAGCAGCAATTTTATTAATGGTTATTGGAACTACATTTCTTGCACCTGTTCTCTTAAGAATTGTTCTAAAAGATAAGCCCCCAAATGATGGCAATAAAATTTCAGATGATGTTGCAGCTGATCCTGTGGGTCTTCTTTAGGAAATAAGTTTACTAGAATCGACTAAGATAAATATTCAATGAATGGAAAAGTTAGCTCTGATAGAAAGTGATGTAAATTATGATTGGAATTTTTTAAATTACCCAATACATACAGTTTCTGCTAAGCCTGAGCAAACATCAAAAGAATGTGCAATTTTATTAATTCATGGTTTCGGAGCCTCTACGGATCATTGGAGATTCAATATCCCCATTTTGAGTAAAAAACACGAAGTTCATGCTATTGATCTTCTCGGTTTTGGAAAAAGTCCGAAGCCTCAAGATGTTGAATATTCAGGATCTTTATGGAAGGATCAGGTTGTAGCTTATGTAAAAGAGAAAATCAAAAAACCTACAATTGTTGTAGGAAATTCATTAGGTGGTTATGCAGCATTGGCAGCTGGTTCAGAATTAAAAGAGCTAAATGCAGGAGTGATATTACTTAATGCTGCAGGATATTTTAGTGAAGAAAAAACTATCAAAAAAAATATGTTGCAAACTTCAATTGAAACAGTTGCAGGTATATTTTTGAAAAATATTGTTTTCCAACGTTTGATTTTTGAGAATATGAGAAATCCAAAAAATATTAAAAAAACTTTGAATCAAGTTTATGTTGATAAAAAAAATGTTGACGATTTCTTAGTTGATTCAATAAGAAAGCCATCTCTTGATTATGGAGCTTTTAATGTTTTTAGAAGTGTATTTAACCCATCAGGTCCTCAGGGATTGCCGTTGGATAAGTTATTCGCAAAACTTGATTCACCATTATTATTGCTCTGGGGAGGCAAAGATCCTTGGATGAATACTCCAAAAAAAAGAAATCTATATAAAAAATTTACACCAAAGAATACACAAGAAATCATTCTTAATGCTGGACATTGTCCTCATGATGAAATTCCTGAATTAGTTAATCAGCATATATTGGATTGGGTTGATTCTCTTTAAGTAACAATTGTGCAAATAAAATTATTTAATAAAGACCATGGAATTTTTGTCTTTCAATTAGATCAAAAAAACTATATTAAATTCTGCCCTGAAAGAGGGGGAGTTATTACAAATTGGGTTTCCGATGGTAAAGAGATACTCTATTTCGATGAAAAACGATTTATGGATAAGACAAAAAGTATAAGGGGTGGCATTCCAATTTTGTTTCCAATTTGTGGCAGTCTAAATACCTCTAGTTCAGTTTTTGGAAAAGATTATTTGCAATTATCACAACATGGTTTCGCTAGGGATTTGCAATGGGAATACACCTTTAATGAAAAATCTTTAAGTATATTTTTAAATGAATCTAAAAAAACCAAAAAATATTATCCTTTCAATTTCGAACTAAGAATAGAAGTTACCTTAAAGATTAACTGTCTACAATTTGAAATCTCCATTTTTAACAAAACAGATATTGCTATGCCTATAAATTTTGGATTGCATCCTTACTTTAATGTTTCAGATTTCAAAAATTTAGAATTTATTGACTATCCACGTAATTGTCAGAATCAAGAAAAAAACATAATAAGTAATTCTTTCGATGAGTTGAAAAATATTAATTTAGGAGTTGATCTACTTATGTATACTTCCGGTAGAAGTGCTTTTCGGGACAAAATTTTTAAAAGACAGGTAACTTTAAATCATCCATATCCTTTGGACCTCGGAGTTATTTGGAGTGATCCTCCAAGACGAATGATATGTCTTGAACCTTGGACTAGCCCACGAAATTCTTTTATTGATGGATTCAGAAACATCATGATTCCTTCAAATAATAATCGAAGGTTTGATGCATCAATACAAATAGAATCTTTTAAGTAATTATGTAATACTTATGAAATTTGTTGTTTTTGATGATGATCCAACAGGCTCTCAAACTGTTCATGATTGCTTATTACTTCTTAAATGGGATTGCTCAACTTTAGTCAAAGGCTTTGAATCTAAATCAAATTTATTTTTTATTTTGGCAAATACAAGGTCACTATCGGAAAATGATGCAAAATTAACAATTGAGGAAATTTGCAAAAATCTTAAGAAAGTTATTGCTTCTCAAGCTTATGAAGAAGAAATAATTTTTATCAGTAGAGGAGACTCTACTCTTCGAGGACATAACTTTTTAGAGCCAAGTGCCTTAAATAGTTGCTTAGGTCCTTTTGATGCTACTTTTCACATTCCAGCTTTTATAGAGGGTAAAAGATTAACAATTAATGGATCACACTTTGTTGACAAAACTCCCATTAGTCAAACGATTTTTGCGAGAGATAAAATTTTTGGATATGAGACAAGTAATGTTAAGAATCTTTTATTTCAAAAGAGTAAATCGCAAATAAATATTGAAGATATTCAAAATCTTTTATTGTCAGATATAGAGATTCTAAAAGATGAAGAAAATAACATCGTTTTTAAAAAACTAAAGAATTTGAATAAAAATAAACATATAATTGTAGATGTAGAAAATTATTCTCAACTAAACAAATTTACTTTAGTAATTAAAAAATTAACTAAACAAAAAAATTTTCTTTTTCGTACTGCCGCAAGTTTTATAAGTTCAATTTCTGAGAAAAAAAGCGTCCCTAAGGTTGAGACATTTTTCTCAAATTTAAGAATTAGAGATAAAGAAAAAAATTTTCTTCCAGGATTGATAATTGTTGGATCCTTTGTGGAACTATCAACCCTACAATTGAAAAATTTATTAGAGATATGTAATTGCAATCCAATTGAATTAGATGTTTTTGAATTCTTTAAAATTACTTCATCAGAGAATAATCATAAGCAAAGGAATTTGTTTAAAAATAAATTTTTGAAAGAAATTAGATTATCTTTTGAGAAAGGAAAAACTCCAGTATTGTTTACTTCAAGAAAATTTATGTCCTTAGATAATTCTGAACAATTTAATTTTTATAATCTACTTTCTTGTTTTATCGCTGAATTAGTCGCAAATTTGAAATATGAAATAGGATATTTGATTTCAAAAGGAGGAATAACAACAAATATAATTCTTAGTAATGGACTTCATGCAGATTATGTTTATCTTGAGGGACAGATTTTAACAGGCATTTCAGTGGTGACTTGCAACCTGAAAAATGACGAAAAACTTCCTATCGTTACACATCCTGGAAACATTGGCACTAAAGATTCACTGGTGAATATTTGGAAAGTTTTTGAAAATAAAATTAATTTTTAAAATTAGAAATTTGAAATAATTTCTTCAGCAAAACTGCTGCAGGATAACGGTTCTACTTTTGGTTCCATTAAACGTGCTAGATCATAGGTGACTTTTTTTTGCTCTATTGCCCTACTCAAGCCATTAGTAATTAAGTTAGCTGCCTCATCCCAACCAAAATATTCAAGCATCATTACACCACTAAGAATTACTGAGCCTGGATTAATCTTATTTAAGCCTGCATGTTTTGGCGCAGTGCCATGCGTAGCTTCGAAAATTGCTGCATTATCTCCAATATTTGCTCCAGGCGCCATACCAAGGCCACCAACAATTGCTGCAGCTGCATCAGAAACATAGTCTCCATTTAGGTTTAAGGTTGCAAGAATTGAATATTCCTGAGGTCTAGTTTGAATTTGTTGAAATATACTATCAGCTATCCGATCATCAACAAGAATAAGTTCTCTCCATTTTCCATTTCCGTGAGAATTTGATATTGATGCAATAACTTCTTTAATTTCTTCGCAAATGAATGCTTTTTTGTTATTTGTGAGCTTGTCAAAACCTGGTTCAATTTTTCGAGCATTATTTTCAATTGTAATTTCTGGATTTTTCTGAATATTATCTAAAATCCAGCTTTCTCTTTCTGTAATGCAGTCTTCTCTAAATTCATTTACTGCTAATTCATATCCCCAATCTCTAAATGCACCTTCTGTATATTTCATAATATTACCTTTATGTACAAGAGTCACATGCCTTTTATCTCCTGATAATCTTTTAGCATGTTCAATAGCTTTTCTAATATGCCTTTGGCTACCAGATTTACTCACAGGTTTTATTCCGATACCTGATCCGTCTGGTATAGATCTATTTTTTAAATTTTTACTTTTTGGTATGACAATGTTATTTAAGTGATTAATTAATTCAAGACAATTATTATCCTCCGCTTCCCATTCAATTCCCATATAGATATCTTCAGTATTTTCTCTATAAACAATAACGTCTAAATTTTGAGGATTTTTGTGAGGGCTTGGGGTTCCTGAATAATATTTGCATGGTCTAACACAGCTATATAAATCAAATATTTGCCTTAATGCAACGTTAAGAGATCTAATACCTCCTCCGATGGGAGTCGTTAAAGGACCTTTGATGGCTATACCAAAGTATCTGATTGCTTCAATAGTATCTTGAGGGAGGTAGTTATATGTTCCATAAAGCTCACACGCTTCATCGCCTGCATAGACTTTAAACCAATTAATTTTTCTTTCATCTCCATAGCTTTTTTTAATCGCCGAATCAAGAACGATTTGAGTTGCAGGCCAAATATCAACTCCAGTACCATCTCCCCTAATAAATGGGACAATTGGATTATTTGGAACATTAGGTTTGCCTTGATTAAAAGTTATTATCTCGCCTTCATTAGGTAAAGTTAATTTTTCAAATTTTGTCATAGCATTGAATTAATATAAGATAACTCATTGAAGTTCCAAGTATTGTAATTTGCGATGAGTTATTTTCTCTAAAAACTAGAAATTTATTATTCAAATGTGAATAGAGACTAGTTTATTGATCAGCATTTCAACATCTTTATTAAAAGAAAAAGTAGTTAATAAGCAAGTTAAAGCAAATTATGTCATTTTCAAAAAAATACTCAGCTACTTATGAATGCGAGTTCAAATGTAAGTAATGTTGAAATAGCTAATAAAATTGCTTCCACTGCATCTCTGTTTCGGAAATATTTTCCAGATGCAAGTGTAAACTTTAGTCCCTGGGACAATGTAAATAATGAATCCATGCAAGATACTATTGATTTTGCGTTTCATTTCCCTGGTTGGAGTCCTCTTATTGAATGTAGAGCAATACTCTTACAATTAAGAATTGAAAATGATAACAACTGCAGAGTTCCGAAATTGTTGGGAATAATAATGCGAGGTATGATTGTTCCATCCGAGAGATGGAGAGTGGCTACCATCGGTGATTGGGAAATGACTGGCACTCATCTACCGCAAAAGGAACAAAAAGATAACCTTTTTTTGGTTTGTAAAGAACTTTACAAGCTATTCTCTACAACATCCTCTGGTAACAAAAATTAGCTGTTTTTTGTATTTTCTTTGTAGATTAAATAAACTTAAAAAATTAATTCAAAATATATGGCAGTTGCTCTTGCAGGACAATTAAGAGAAGGGACAAAAAAATCCCACACTATGGCAGAAAATACTGGATTTGTGGCTTGTTTTTTAAAAGGAGTTGTTGAAAAAAAATCTTATAGAAAATTAATTAGTGATTTATATTTTGTTTATGAAGCTATGGAAGAAGAAATTGAAAGATTGGTTAATGAGGAACATCCCGTAATAAAACCTATAGGTTTTAAAGCATTATTCAGGAAACAAACTCTTGTAAATGATCTGAAATTTTATTTTGGTGAAAACTGGAAGAATGAAATTAATATTTCTCATTCAGCAAAAGAATATGTTGAAAGAATCCGAGAGGTCGCAAAAAATTCACCAGAGTTATTGGTTGGTCACCACTACACTCGCTATATAGGAGATTTATCTGGGGGGCAAATCTTGAAAAGGATCGCAAAAAAAGCATTAAATTTGCAGGGAAATGATGGTTTAAATTTTTATGAGTTTGAATTAATTGCTGATGAAAAGAAATTCAAGGAAGAATATTCCCTTACTTTGAATCAACTTCCAATAAATCAAAAGACTGCTGATCAAATTATTGATGAAGCTAATCAAGCTTTTACTTACAATATGAAAATGTTTAAGGAGCTTGAAGGTAACTTGATTGCTGTTTTAGGCAAGATTGTATTCAATTACATTACAAAAAAAGTTAGAAAAGGAAGTACCGAGACCTAATATTTATGTTTGATTCATTAGTTGATTTCCTTAAAACCAATATTGATGAATTAAATGGTCATGAAGTACAAATATCTAGCGAATTCAAAGAACATCACAATGAAGACTCAAAATATATTATTAAAAATTGGCTTTTTTCATCTCCCGAATTTAGAAAGTGGCGAATAACAAGATTAGATGGTGGCAAAAAACTGCAAGTTTTTAATACGGTCGCATATCCAAATTTTGATAGTGAAATTCCTATTTTAGGAGCTGATATTTTATGGTTTGGAACTTCTCAAAAGTTATTAGCAATACTTGATTATCAACCTTTAATTCAAGAAGGCAAGTATCTTGAAAAATATTGTTCAAGTTTAGGTAGTATTAAGAAAAAATATTCTGAATTTGATAATAATAAAATGAAGAATATTTATGATTCAAAAAAGTATTTTTCTCCATGGGTGATTATATGTAGAGGAAATAAATTAAATCTTGATAAAGATTTAAATAATATATTCTATTCTTTTGTAAATAATTATTTGAACATTTATAAGTCGAATCCTGTTAATGAATTTTTAAATTCAGAAGCAATAAAGATTAATCAAATTAAATATGATAAGTACAGTTTTGATAAAGACCCTGCCGATAAATTGTTTAAATCTTTTTTTGGAGAACAATGGACAAAAAAATTTATAAATAAATTTCTTTTTACATTAAATAATGAGATTATTTATTGAATGTTAATACAAGATACAATTTTTTATAGGCCAGAGTGGAGATGGCATAATTTTCTAAAATATTTAACCAATAGTTTAAATAAATATAACTGTTTAGAAAAAATAATACCCTCCGAATATTCTTATAAAGATTCAACTTATGGCTCCAAAAAATCAAAAAAAAATGTGAATCTCTTTACTTGGGGTGTAACTCATAAAAAAAGAATTAAATTCGCAAGAGCAGTTTGTATTAATAGTCCAAATTATTCTGTTTTAAATTTTTTAATTATTCCTAATACTATTTATAACGTTCCATTTTTTGGAGTAGATTTTGTTTCTCTTCCTAATAGTCATTTATTAGTATTAGATTTTCAGCCTTCATTAAAAATACAAAATCAATACAGTAATGAATTAACAGAAAAACTGATAAAACTTCAAAATCATTGTCATTCATCACTCCCATTAGCTGAAAAAATGTCTGCAGATGTAGCTAGATTTTTTTCTCCAGGAGTAATCTGGTCAAAATTACCAAAAGAAGAAAGAAGTGATTTTTTAATTGCTAATCAGCTTTATTCCTCATTTAAAGAATATCTTGATTTGTATTTGCAAATTCTTTTCGAAAGCAAAGAAGCCAATATTGAAATGCAAAAAGAATTAATAAACGGTCAATATAATTATTTGAACTATAGAAGAGATAACGATCCAGCCAGGCCAATGTTGTCGAGTTTGTTTGGTAAAGAATTTACTGAATCTTTAATTAAAGAAGTTTTATTTACTACTTAAAAGTCTTATAATTTATTGAAGTTTGAAATCATATGAAAAAAATTTCTGTTCTTTTTGTATGTTTGGGAAATATATGTAGGTCTCCTGCAGCAGAAGCTATCTTTATAAGTCTACTTGAAAAAAAGGGATTAACCGAAGGCTTTATTGTAGATTCTGCTGGCACTGGGAGTTGGCATATTGGGAAAAAAGCTGACTCTAGGATGAGAGTTGCTGCAGAAAGAAGAGAAATAAATATCTTAAGCAGGGCTCGTCAAATTACTATCAAAGATTTTGAAGAATTTAACTATATTCTTGCGATGGACGATTCAAATTTTAGAAATATTCAAGATCTTAAAAATAGAGCAGCTTCAACTGGTTTTGCATCAATTAAAAAAATACAAGATTTTAGATCAGTTTTTAATGAGCAAGAAGTTCCTGACCCATATTTTGGAGGTGATGAAGGCTTTGATTATGTCCTTGATATTTTGGAAGATTCTGTAAATGGTTTTTTGGAAAGTATTTCTTGAATTTATTTGATCTCAGTCTCTTTAGGAATCTTGTCATTGTAAAGATCAATAATTTTATTCACTACCTCATTAATTTTATATCCATCCGTAATAATTTCTATTGCGTCATCCGCTTTTATTAGAGGTGAAATTTCCCTATTGGAATCTTCAAAATCTCTTCTCTTTATAAGTTCTTTTAACGTATGAAGGTCTATTTCTTGAGAGTCTTTACTATTTTTATCAGATTTTCTTCTTTTTGCTCTCTCATCGATGCTAGCAGTTAAAAATATTTTAAGTTCTGCATTAGGAAAAACAGTTGTTCCTATATCTCTTCCCTCAGCTACAAGTCCGCCTGATTCTCCAATTTTTCTTTGTTCTTCTACTAAGAATTCTCTTACTTCTTTTATTGAGGAAATTTTAGAAACGATGGAACTTATTTTTTGCGACCTAATTTCTTCAGTGACGCAGTAGTTATTAACATAAACATCCTGATGTGAATTTGTATTCGACTTGAAAACAATAGATATATCTTTAAGAATATTCTGTAATTTTTTTTCTTTTTTATAATCAATATTTTCTTTTATCATAAGCCAACTTAATGCCCTATACATTGCGCCAGTATCTAAATATAAAAGTTTGAGTTTCTTAGCTATTAATTTTGTTACAGTACTTTTACCTGAACCTGCAGGACCATCAATTGCAATAATCGGCTTTCTTTTCATCAGAAAAACGTGATCAATTAATCTTGTCTCTCCACATCTTATCGCACCAGCCAGTAACGAAATATTATCCTCAAGTCTTGCTTTTTGGAGTGTATGAGGGTTTAAATGTTCTAAATATTCAATTGCAATTTTTTTTGCTGATATCTTTTTAATTATTTGGTTTAAATTGATCTTTTTATCTTGTTGAAAATTTTTTTTTGCTTCTAATAACTCACTTGAAAAAAACCTAATTAATTTTCTTTCGTTTTTTGATAAATGTCCATTGCGTGAACTTAAAGGAATTCCATCAAAATCTCTTTGTGTAGGAATGGATTTAATTGCAACATTTAATTTCTCTTTAAGGACAAGATTTTTTAAAATTAAGAGTTGTTGCCAATCTTTTTCTCCTAAGTAAAGATTTTTTGGCTTGATGAGATTAAGTAATCTATAAACAACTGTACAAACTCCATCGAAATGTCCAATTCGGTTCATTCCACATAATGCCGAAGATAATTCTATTGGAGCCTTTAGGAATTTAATATTTTTATTATTCGGAGGATATATATCTTCATTACTTGGGATGAAGATGGCATCTGCTCCATTTAAGAAGGAGATTTTTATATCATTATCAATTGTTTTAGGGTAATTCTCTAAATCTAACTTGTTATCAAATTGAAGTGGATTAATAAAAATACTTACTAAATTAACATTTGAATTGTCATTTTTTGCTGTTGATATTAGTTTAATATGTCCATTATGAAGATTACCCATTGTTGGAATGAAGTTAATTTCACTTTTTATATTTCTTCTCCAATTTTCTATTTCTTCAGTTTTTCTTATGATTACTTTCTTCACTTTGTTTTTAAAAAATAAATCTATTTGATGAATAATTACTGGACAAAAGCAATCTTAGGAGGAATATCTATATAGGGAAAGTCTATCATTTTTATTTCATGGATTACAAAACATCAGGTGTTGATATAGAAGCTGGGCGAGAATTTGTTTCCGAAATTAAACAGGCAGTTGAAGGAACTCATACATCTAATGTGATTGAGGGTATTGGTGGGTTCGGAGGTTTGTTTAGAATTCCTATCGATAGTTTTAAAAAACCAGTTCTCGTTTCAGGAACTGATGGTGTTGGAACAAAATTAGAATTAGCACAAAGTAAAAACTTTCACTTTGAGGTTGGTATTGATTTAGTTGCTATGTGCATTAACGATATTATTACCAGTGGCGCAAAACCTTTATTTTTTCTGGATTATATTGCTACTGGTAAGCTTGATAAGAAACAATTATTGAGAGTTGTGCAGGGCATTTCCCATGGCTGCAGAGAAAATAACTGTTCCTTACTTGGCGGAGAAACTGCTGAAATGCCTGGATTTTATTCAAAAGATAAGTATGATCTTGCAGGATTTTGTGTTGGAATAGTTGATGAGGATAAGCTTATTAATGGTAAAAAAGTCTCTGAAAATGACTTAATCATTGCTTTAAAAAGTAATGGAGTACATAGTAACGGCTTTAGTTTAGTAAGAAAAATTATTCAAAACAATAATCAAATAGATAAGGAATTTGAAAAGGTTTCTCACTCAAATTTTTATGATGAATTATTAAAACCTACAAAAATTTACAATAACGTGATTAATAAAATGTTATCTGAGGATATACAAATTAAAGCAATGTCTCATATAACTGGAGGAGGAATTCCAGAAAATTTACCAAGATGTATACCTTCTGATTTTATTCCTTATATCAATACCAGTTCTTGGGAAATACCTATTTTATTTAGATTTCTCAAAGAGAAAGGATCTATTCCTGAAAAAGATTTTTGGAATACTTTCAATCTTGGAGTGGGATTTTGTTTGATTATTGATAAACAATTTAAGGATCCGATATTAAGTATTTGTAAAGATTTTGATATAGATAGTTGGGAAATTGGAAAGATTGTTCGAAAAAATGATTCAATAATTAGTAAATTTTTGCCAGAAATCTTAACTTAATTTTTTTATCTTTTTTAAATGAGTTTTAAAAAATAATTTTTTATACCCAAATGAAAAAGTTAGGTGTAATATAATAAAATTACCGCCGAATTATATCGGAAGTTTAAGTTTTAAGATTTACCCTTTATTCAATGCCCTTTGCAAATAATCAAAGAATTACACGTAGACGTAGTTCAGCTGGCCCTACACCTCCAAAAAGACCAATAGGCAATAATTCTGAATCAATTGGTAGACAGGCTCAAGGCCCAAGACCAACTTTCTTGACACTTAGAGATCATGGGAAAGTTTTTGTTGCTGATTTACCTAATTTGTCCGATGGTCAATTAGCGCATATTAGTAAAGAAGCTAATGAAGTTCTTAATAGTTTAGAAAAAAGACTTAGTGATCTTGAAAATGAACCTAATATTAGTAATCCTGAAAACGATACGCTTATAAAAGCTTCTACCAAAAGAGATGTCACACTGAGGTTTATTAAATCAATAGAAGAAGAGCAAGAACATAGAAAAAATAATCCTGCTTTACGAGATGCTGCATCTGAATCGTTACCGAGAACTTTTCTGGAAGTTGCTAGACATAGATTGCCTGGAGCAACATTTGATTCACTACTTCGAGAGGCTCTTGAAGCTTGTGCAGTTGATGAGAGTAGGGAAGAAAATCTAGTTATTGATGAGCCTAAAGAAACTGTAAAAATCATGGATATACCTTCTTCCAACACAAATGCTTCACTTGTTGTTAGTATCGATTCAAATAATGATTCCAAGAATGGTTCGGTTTGATTCAACAAAAGATTTAATAAGCTTTAAAGATCAAAATAATTTAAAAAATAACCTTTCTTCAGAGAAAGATCCTATTCTATGTAATCATTGCAAAAGGACTGTATCAAATGGTGTTAGATGCTTAGGAATGTGTGTAGCTGATAATGATTACTAAAATAATTCAAATTTATTTATAAATAATCTGATAAAAATAATTAATAAATCCATTTCACTTTATTGATTAATGAATAAATAAGGTATTATTTATCAATAATAAATAAAGATTATTTTTCTACATAACAATAAGTAATTGAAACTTTTTACCCTTTATTTGAAATTGAAGTTCTTAGAGAACTTCATAATTAAATGTGTAAAAAAATTAAACAAGGCGGCACCCAGATTCGAACTGGGGATAAAGGATTTGCAATCCTCTGCCTTACCACTTGGCCATGCCGCCGAAAAAGATTCTATTGAGTCTTTTTATGATCTTAACAGTAAGATGTCTCATTCTCTATTATTTATATGCAATGGCCATGGAGAAGATGTTATTGCATCGGAAATAATAAAAATATTAATAAAAAAAATAAAAAATAAACATATTGAAGTTTTGCCGTTAGTAGGAAATGGAGATATATTTAATTCCATAAAATCAAAGAATTTTCGTAAAATAGGATATTTTAAAGATCTCCCTAGTGGAGGTTTTAGTAATCAAAGTCTGAAGGGATTTTTGCTTGATTTGTTTGCAGGATTTTTAATCGATAATTTAAGAAATTTTTTACTTGTAAAACAAAAGTCAAAACATAACTGCAAAATTATTGCAGTAGGTGATTTTTTGCCATTACTTTACGCTTGGAGTTCAGAATGCGAATTTAGTTTTATTGGAACTCCAAAAAGCGATCATACTTGGAGTAGTGGGCCGGGATGGGATTTAAGCGATTTTTATCATAAGTTGAAAGGTTCTGAATGGGATCCATGGGAAATGTTTTTAATGTCATCTCCAAGGTGTAAAAATTTAATTATGAGAGATGAAATTACAGCAAATAATTTGAATAGAAAAAATATTGATGCAAAATACTTGGGTAATCCAATGATGGATTTTGTTAATACAACAAACGAGAAGATATCAAATATTATTTTATTTAAAAGAATTATTTTATTAGTTGGAAGTAGATACCCTGAAGCCCTTAAAAATCTT
This sequence comes from uncultured Prochlorococcus sp., assembly GCA_902583265.1. Classification (GTDB taxonomy): domain Bacteria; phylum Cyanobacteriota; class Cyanobacteriia; order PCC-6307; family Cyanobiaceae; genus Prochlorococcus_A. The sequence goes on along the minus strand of CACHVD010000007.1, from coordinate 24,299 downwards.
GATAGTTTTCTTAACTGTTTGCAAGATTTTGATTTATCAAAGGATTTGGTAATACTTTTGCCTTTGAGCATTAATTCGAATGTGATTAAAATTCAAAGTTTTTTAAATAAATATGGTTTTACAAAACAGAGTAAAGTTAAATTTCTAATTGATGAAGATTCAGTATGGAAAAAGAAAGACCAATATATCGTGATTGGAAAAGGTAAATTTAATTCATGGGCAAATATGGCAGAAGTTGGCTTGTCTAATGCTGGAACTGCTACAGAGCAAATTGCGGGCCTTGGAATTCCATCTCTTTCTCTACCGGGACCAGGACCACAATTCACAAAATCATTTGCAAAAAGGCAATCAAGACTATTGGGAGGTAGTGTTTTAGTTTGCAAGAATAAAAAAATTCTTATAAAACGTTTAAGTTTACTTTTGCAAGGAAAAGTTCATAGGTTAGAACAATCAAAAATTGGAAAAGAAAGAATGGGGGAATCAGGAGCAAGTAAGAAAATCGTAGATGCTATAAACCTTGATTTGTTATCTTAGTAAATGACATTAGCGTATTATTTATTAATTTTTTATGTATCCAATAAATGATCGGCAATATCTCAAAATTTGCGCAGAGATTGCAAAACTTATGAGTATAAGCTTATCTTCTGCAAAGAAGAAAGTGGAAATTCAAATTGCAAAAGAAGGCTCCAAAACTATTCAAGAAAAAATAAAAGTTGCGCAAAATGTCTTAAAAATTTGTGAAAAAAATGATGGAGATAAATTAAGTTCTTCAAAAATACTCGATAAGCTTATGGAAACACTTGATAGTGAAGATAATTTTTTAACAGAAGATTGATTCTTAATGTTCAAATATATTTGAGAATTTTAATATGTCTAAATCAGCATGTACTGAAACTGTTTCGAAACATTTTTGAGCTAATTCATATCTTTTCTCTCTTTCTAAGATGACTTTTAATTTATGCATAGCTTCAATTAAATATCTAACATCATTTGCTGCATAATCTAATTGATCTTTTGTTAAATCTTCTTCGCTACCCCAATCACTACTTTGCGAGCTTTTGTCCAGCTCTATACCTATTAGTTCATTTATTAAATCTTTTAAACCGTGTTTATTTGTATAAGTTCTTGCCAACTTACTTGCAATTTTTGTACAAAAAATATTTTTTGTATTAATTTCAAGATTGCATTTTAGAGCTGCTACATCAAATCTCGCATAGTGGAATATTTTAGTAATTTTGTCATCTTCAAGAAGTGCTTTTAAATGAGGTGAAGAAGATGTATTAAGTTCGATTTTTATACAGGATGTTCTACAATATTCATTGCATATTTGTACTAAACAAAGTCTATCTCTTCCATGAATCAACCCCATTGCTTCGGTGTCAATAGCTAAGTATGATGAGTTTTTATAAAAATTGTATAAATCTTCTGTTAAATCGTTATAAAGAAATTCAATATTTTTATTTTCAATCGTCATGTTTAAAAAATATTTAGAGTAATTTAAGATCTTAGAATATCAATTAAGATGTTATTTAATTAAGAATTTTTATCTGATAAGTCTATTTTACAGAATAAATCTAAAAAATTATTATATGATGAAATTTTAATTTTATTTTTGGAGTTACTAAAAAATTTATTAAATGTCCTATTCCTTAAATTCAACACTTTTATTGACTATTCTTTTGGCCATAGGATTATTTTTTTTTCTTAGGGCTTCTAGTAAAGATAGAACAACCATAGTTGAGATTTCATCTTCTCAACAGCCAGTTAAGGTTTTAAATGATTTATGTCAATGGCTTAATTTGAGAGGATGGAAGCAAACTGGCGGAGATTTTGAACAAAGAATTTTGATATTTAAAGGACAAGTTGTTTCTAGTAAATTTTTAGCAATTTTTTTAGGTTTTCTCGGCGGTTTTGGTTCTTGTGCCTTGGGATTAGTGATTATTCAAATATATCCTGAATTTGGTTGGTGGCCTATACTGTTAGGATTAGTTGGTGGCCCTTTATCTGGCATTGTTTATTTTAAGAAATCAGCAAGAGAGGAGAAATTTGAACTTAGATTGATCAATGAAAATGAAAATAATTCAACTTTCATGAGATTAAGAGCCCATAGGGATGAATTAATCTCTTTAGAAAATGAACTTGGAGAAAAACTTCAATTAAAAAGTGACGGTTCTTTATTTAAGACTCCTATTTAAAATACTTAAAAAGTTATTTGATCATTTTAATCAAAGATATTATTCTCTATACAGAATTTCTCTAATTCTTTATCATTAAACCAATCTTGGGGTTTTGTAAAAATTGATGTGAGAAATTCCTCTCGAGAACCCTTTTTAGCTTTATATCCATATTCCCATCTAGCTAAAGGTGGTAAGGACATTAATATAGATTCAGTTCTGCCATTTGTTTGTAGGCCAAAAATAGTCCCTCTATCCCAAACTAAATTGAATTCGACATATCTCCCTCTGCGATATAGCTGGAATTCTCTTTCCTTCGATGAATATGTTTGAGAAGCTCTATTTTCAATAATTGGCAAATATGAAGGGAGGAATGCCTGTCCGCAATTTTCCGCTAAAGCAAATAAATTATCCCAATTTAAATTAGATTTGCCAACTCTTTGCGAAGCTTTTGATGCCTCTCCGTTTTGATTATTTCCTCTATAAATATTTCCTGAACCATCTTGATAGTCATAAAAAATACCTCCTATGCCTCTAGATTCATTCCTATGCTGCAAGAAGAAATATTCATCACACCATGGTTTGAACACTTTATGCAAATCTTTATCAACTTTTTCACAAGCTTTTTTATGCTCGTTATGAAAATTTCTCACATCAGAAAGATAAGGATAAAAAGGGGTTAAGTCTGCACCTCCTCCAAACCACCAAACAGGACCAGCTTCGAAATATCTATAATTCAGATGAACTGTAGGAATATAGGGATTCTTGGGATGCAACACCATAGAAGTTCCCGTAGCAAACCATTCATGACCTTTTGCTTCGGGCCTTTGAGAGATTATAGATTGAGGTAATTCTTTCCCTTGTACTTCAGAGAAATTTACTCCTGCTTGCTCAAAAATAGAGCCATTTTTCAATACTCTTGATCTTCCACCACCACCTTCATCTCTTAGCCAGGATTCTTCTATAAATTTCCCTTTGCCATCTATATCTTCAAGCCCTGAACAAATTTTGTCTTGAAGAGTTAATAAGAGATTTTTAGTTTTTTCTCTCGAGTTTTTAGGAGGTTCTCTGAACATGTATTTAGTAAATCTTGAAGAAAAAAATTTTTGGTTAATTATAAGTTTCCCTTTATAATTTCTCTTAGGGGGTCCTTATTGCCTATTATTTGATAGTTCGACATAGTTCTTAATCTTTTAAACAGTCGACTACCTTGTCAAAATATTTAAAAATTTAATGACCACGATAGAAGATGCGAATTTTGTTTTACAAAAGGTTCTAGATGCTGGATCAAAGAAAAATGTAATTGAATTATCTTGGATTAAAAACGTAAGGGTAACTATACCGAGAGTAATCGTAACATTATCATTACCATCATTTGCAAATTCTCAGAGAGATAGAATTGTACAAGAGGTTAGAAAAGTACTACTGGATTTTGAAGATATTGATGATGTTCAGATAGAGATAGATAATAATTCTTCCAAAATAGAATCTAAAACTCAAAGTAATGTTCCTGAGTTGCAGAAGATTGAAGGAATTAAAAATATAATAGCTGTTAGCAGTGGTAAAGGTGGAGTTGGGAAAAGTACCATTGCAGTTAATCTCGCTTGTTCTCTAGCTAAATTGGGATTAAAAACTGGTTTGCTGGATGCGGATATATATGGACCTAATACTCCCTCAATGATGGGGGTTGCCGAACAGAATCCAAAGGTTACAGAAGGTAGTAGCAGTGATCAAAGGTTAATACCAATAAATAAATATGGAGTTTCAATGGTATCAATGGGTTTCCTCATAGAAGAAGGTCAGCCAGTAATATGGAGAGGACCAATGCTTAATAGTATTATTCGACAATTTTTGTACCAAGTTGAATGGAATAATCTTGATTTTTTGGTCATAGACTTGCCTCCAGGAACAGGAGATGCTCAAATATCCCTTGCTCAATCTGTTCCTATTTCTGGAGCAATTGTTGTCACTACTCCTCAACAAGTATCTTTGCAAGATGCCAGGAGGGGATTAGCAATGTTTAAACAATTAGGAGTGCGTTTACTGGGAATTGTAGAGAATATGTCAGTATTTATTCCACCGGATATGCCTAGTAAAAAATATGAAATTTTTGGTAAAGGTGGTGGACAAAAATTAGCTAAAGAAAGTGATTTACCATTATTAGCTCAGATTCCTATTGAAATACCTCTGGTTGATGAAAGCAATAAAGGTGTACCAATCTCAATAAGCCAGCCCAATAAAAAAACTTCTATTGCATTCAGTAATTTAGCTGAATCAATTAAAAATCAATTTATTTATAGATAATTGATGTTTAGGAGAATTTCTTTATTAAATAAGAGGGGATTTTTACCAAAAAAAGAAAACTTTAATAAAGGTTTTTTATTTTCTCCAATACTTATAATTCCCTTGTTTTTAGTTATTATTTCAGGTTTATTAATAAAAAGTATTCAGGGTGATTTTTTAGTATCGAATTATTCAGGTCATATCTTAACTGGTTTTTTTGGTTATTTTCTAGCATTTTTTATATCTTATATACCGTTAGAGAGACTTAGAAAGTATTTGATTCCATTTTATTTGTGTACTTTAATATCCTTATTGCTAATTTATTTTTTTGGGATATCAGTTTCTGGAGCTCAAAGATGGTTAAACTTGGGCATCTTTTCTTTTCAGCCTTCAGAAGTAGCTAAACTAAGTACTGTATTAACTCTTGCTTTAGTACTCGACAAAAAAATAATTTTGACAATAAGGGATTTAGTATTGCCCTTATTAGTAGTAGTTTTTCCTTGGTTATTAATTTTCTTTCAGCCAGACTTGGGTACCTCCTTAGTTCTACTTGTCTTGACAGGTGTGATGCTCTATTGGTCGCAAATGCCCATAGAATGGATTTTGATATTAGTATTTTGTCTTGTTACTTCTACATTATATTTAACCTTACCAAATCTTCTTATTTTCTGGATTCCATTAGTAGGATATCTTGCTTATAGATCTTCGAAGAAGAAAATTACTTTTACAGCTATCGCTATTTCTTTTCATTTATTAGTGGCAAATTTGACACCAATTTTGTGGCAATATGGCTTAAAAGAATATCAAAAAGATAGATTAGTTTTATTTTTAGATCCAAATAGAGATCCATTAGGTGGTGGATATCATTTGATACAGAGTAAAATTGCAATTGGTTCTGGAGGATTATTTGGGAGTGGTTTGCTACAAGGTAAGCTGACTAATTTGCAATTTATACCAGAACAACATACTGATTTTATATTCAGTGCTCTAGGCGAAGAATTGGGTTTTGTGGGGTGCATAATAATTTTATTTTTGTTCTTTTTTTTGATTAAAAAACTTATTAATACTGCAACAATTGCTAGGACTAATTTTGAATCTTTGATTGTTATTGGAATAGCCTCAACTTTTTTATTCCAAATAATTATTAACTTATTTATGACTATTGGATTAGGACCAGTTACTGGAATTCCCCTTCCTTTTATGAGCTATGGCCGAACGTCATTGGTTATTAATTTTATATCTATTGGATTTGTTTTATCTATATTGAAACGTTCAAGATCACTGAGAAGTTGATGAAATCACAAATAACTATAAAAAAAATTCAAGACCTTTTGATTAAAGGAGTTCAAACTATTTATGTGGATGATTATACATCCAGAAGAATGTGGTGGGCGTCTTTAGAAGTTATTCAAAAAGATTTCCTATCTCACAATTATAAACAGGGGGGGATTTGGGTCGCTTCTCCTTTGCCAGCTTTTAATGATGAAAAATTTTTAAATGAACTTAATGGATGGCTTTGGTCTCCTGAGGGGTTTCCATACTTTAAAAACGAGAATGCAGGTTTTTTACCAGTAAATAATTCAGATAAGTTAAAAAAAGATTTCGATATAGTTAGTACTTATAAAGTCTTGAATCTCTGTCAGAAAGATGGTTATGAACCTTTTTTGATGGTAATCACTCCAAATTTTCAATGCATATTATCAATTGTTGGAGAAAAAGATAAGAAAATTCTTTTAATAAAGAGTGATGAAGAAAGCCTAAGACTCTCAATTGAATTAATGCATGCCAAATTAAATCAAGAAAATTATGAGGAAGGCAAAAAATTTCGTAATGCAATCAATAATTTAGGTAACCTTAGTATTAATAATCAATTTGAACAATTATTTTGGCCAATATTATCGGCAAAATTAGCGAGTATTCCTCCAAACCATAATATACAGAATTCTGTAAAAAACGATGAAAAAAATGTGCAAATAACTGAAGCAAAATTATTGCGTGCAATATCTCATGAAGTAAGAACGCCTTTGGCAACAATAAGAACTCTCATAAGTTCTACTTTAAAAAAATATAGAATGGATGATTCAATGAGAAATCGTTTAATTCAAATTGATAATGAATGTAATGAGCAAATAGATAGGTTCGGTTTAATTTTCAATGCTGCAGAGTTAGTAAATAATGAAGTTCCTTCATTAAATAACTTGGCAAAAATTAATTTAACCGAAATATTTAAAAAACTTACTCCTATTTGGAATAAACAATTGAATCGAAGAGGTATTTCTCTAAAGATTGATATCCCTAAGCAACTTCCACAAATTTTGAGTGATTCTGAAAAATTGGAATTAATGTTAAGGGGATTAATTGATAAAAATACTAGAGGATTGAAAGAAGGCAGTACACTAATTTTAGAATTAAGACCAGCTGGCCAAAAACTCAAACTTCAATTAAAGGTCCAAAAACAAGATAGTAATCCAAAAGAAATATTGAAAAGAGAAAATGGTTCTGATATTGGTCCTGTTTTAAATTGGAACCCTCAAACCGGTAGTTTGCAATTAAGCCAAAATGCAACTCAGAAGTTGTTAGCTAGTTTAGGAGGACATGTTACGCAAAGGCGTGATACAGGTTTGACGGTATTTTTCCCGATTTCAGATTCAAAATGAAATAAAAATAAATCTTCCATTTATTAAATAATGTAGAAACTTTCTTATTAATTTCGAATTTTGTAAAATATGAATGCTAATTTCTTATTATAAATAACTTAAAATCAAGGATGACGGAAACTTTAGTTGGTCAATTTCCAAAGCATATAGGAAGTACTGGGGGTTTATTAAACTCAGCAGAAACTGAAGAAAAATATGCGATTGTATGGAATAGCACAAAAGAACAGGCTTTTGAATTGCCTACAGGTGGTGCCGCTATTATGCATGAAGGCGATAATTTAATGTACTTTGCAAGAAAAGAGCAATGTCTCGCACTAGGAACACAATTACGTGCCTTTAAACCAAGAATAGAGGACTTCAAAATCTACAGAATTTTCCCGGGCGGTGATATTGAATTCTTACATCCAAAAGATGGTGTGTTCCCTGAGAAAGTTAATGAGGGTAGAGAAAAAGTCGGTCATAACCCTAGGAGAATAGGTGAGAATCCTAATCCAGCTGGGTTGAAATTTACTACAAAGAATACTTTTGATTAATTTTTTTAAAGTTGATATAAAAGAAAAATATAATTATAATTTGGGTTGACATTATTAGTATGATCAGCTCTCAGAAAGATATTTTTTTAAAGTCTTATAAAGAAGGTAAAAATTTTATACCTATTACTCAAACTTGGCCAGCTGATTTAGAGACTCCATTATCAACTTGGTTAAAATTATCAGAAAGAAATTCCCATGGTGTTTTCCTTGAGTCAGTTGAGGGTGGCGAGAATTTGGGGAGGTGGAGTATCGTTGCTACTAAACCTCTTTGGAAGGCTGTTTGCTATGGCGAAGAAATTGTCAAAACATGGAATAATGGGAAAACTGAAATACACAAGGGGGATCCTTTTAATATTTTAAGAACTTGGACAAAGGAATATAAGTCATCCGTGCTCGAAGATTTGCCATCAATTGGACAGTTGTATGGTTCTTGGGGTTATGAATTAATTAATCGTATAGAACCAAGTGTTCCAATTAATGAAATTGAGGAAAACAATATACCTTATGGTTCCTGGATGTTTTTTGATCAGTTAGTTGTTTTTGATCAAATAAAAAGATGTATAACTGCCGTAGTTTATGCAGATACAACTTCTTCAAAAGAATCGTCTATTGAAGAAATATATCTAAACTCAATTTCTAAAATTAAGAAAACTAGAAATTTAATGCAAGTTCCTCTAGAAGAAAAAGATTTTTTAGAATGGAATGAAAATGAAAATTTGACTTTAGAAATTAAAAGTAATTGGAAGAAAAAAGATTTTGAGGATGCTGTTCTCTTAGCAAAAGAATATATAAGAAAAGGTGATATTTTCCAAATCGTTATAAGTCAGAGATTTGATACACAAGTCAATAATCATCCCTTTAATTTATATAGAAGTTTAAGGATGGTAAATCCATCCCCATATATGTCATTTTTCGATTTTGGATCATGGTATCTGATAGGTTCCAGTCCGGAAGTTATGGTTAAAGCTGAAAAAAATAAAAATAGTCAGATTGTTGCAAGTTTAAGACCAATAGCTGGTACAAGGCCCAGAGGTAATGATCCTCAACAAGATCTGGAATTTGAAAAGGATTTATTAAAAGATCCCAAAGAGATAGCTGAGCATGTAATGCTGATAGATCTTGGAAGAAATGATCTTGGAAGGGTTTGCGAAATTGGAACTGTAGAGGTAAAAGATTTAATGGTTATTGAGAAATATTCCCATGTCATGCATATTGTGAGTGAAGTTGAAGGAATTTTAGAAAAAAATACAGATGTCTGGGATTTGCTAAAGGCATGTTTTCCTGCTGGAACAGTAACTGGAGCACCAAAAATTAGAGCTATGCAGTTGATCAAACACTTTGAAAAAGATGCTAGAGGACCTTATGCTGGTGTTTATGGCTCTATTGATATTAATGGGTCATTGAATACGGCAATTACAATAAGAACTATGATAGTTAAACCTTCAAAAGATGGAAAGTATAATGTATCAGTGCAGGCAGGTGCAGGAATAGTTGCTGATTCTTCGCCTGAGAATGAATATCAAGAGACTATTAATAAAGCTAAGGGGATACTAAAAGCAATAGCCTGTTTGGATAAATAAATGAGTAAACTTCATCTTTATAAAGGTTTTGAAGTGGAACTTTTCACAGGTTCTTTTAATTCACATGTTGGTGTCTCAACAGATGTAGAAAAACATTTTTCTAACTTTGTAAAAGAGCCTGATAACAGAAATGTCGAATACATAACAACACCTGAAAAAGACTACAAGCTGTTACATAGACAATTAATAAATCCTAGAAAAAACTTGAGACAATGGCTAAACAACAAAGGATTAACAATCATTCCCTCATCCACTCTTTGTTTCAAACATGATATACGATTTCAAAGATCTGATTTTGAAAGTGTTTATCATCAATATATACAAGATAACTATGGAATCTCAATTGCAACTTCAAGTGTCCATATAAATATAGGAATAGAGAACTTAGATAAGCTTTTTGCTGCTATTAGATTAATAAGATCTGAGGCGGCGTTGTATTTATCAATAAGCGCTAGCTCACCTTTTTTGAATAATAAAATTACGGAAAATCACTCTCAGCGGTGGATTCAGTTTCCTAAAACACCTAGTAAAGTACCTTTCTTTGTAAATCATAATTCTTATATCGAATGGATCGAGGAAAATATAGCTAATAAAAACATGCAAAATATAAGGCATTTTTGGTCTTCAATCAGACCGAATGGTCCCCAAAGGCCTTTAATTCTTGATCGTTTGGAATTGAGAATTTGTGATTTTGTTCATGATATTAATTTACTATTGGGGTTAACAGCTATGTTAGAACTTAGGATTTTACATCTTTTTGACAACATAAACACTTTAGATCCTTTGACTGCGAGCATTTTTTCTATTGAAGAATTATCAGAAATATGCGATCAAAATGAAATTTATGCTGCTAAAGATAGTCTTAATTCAGAGTTAATGCACTGGCAAGACGGCAAAAAAATTATTTGCAGAGAATGGATTCAAAACTTATTATCAGATCTATCATTCACTGCAGAAAAATTTAATATGAAACATCTTCTGGAACCTATCCATAGAGTGCTTGAAGAAGGAAATCAAGCTATGAAATGGATAAATCAATATAAAAAAGGTCTCTCTATTGAGCAAATAATGAAACTCACTATCGATGATATGATCATCAATGAACAAGAGAGTATTTGATTATTTAAACAAACATTTGATCTGAATATTTTTACTTGTGACATAATAATTATATGGAATCTCCCCAAAAGGATAAAAACTATAAAAAGGATCATATAAGTAACAATGATCCACTTGATAAAAATCGTCTTTTAATAGAGGATCTATGGGAAGCTGTTCTTAGAGAAGAATGCCCAGAAGATCAAGCAGTGAGATTGATTCAGCTTAAAGAATTAAGTTATTCAAAACAGATTGATAGTGTTAGTTCAAAAAATTTTAAAAATGAAATAGTTGATATTATACACTCCATGGATTTGGCAGAATCTATTGCAGCAGCTAGGGCTTTTTCACTATATTTTCAACTAGTGAATATTTTGGAACAAAGAGTTGAGGAAGATAGATATATTCAAAGTTTTACCAATATGAACGTCCAAAAATCGCCTGATAATCTTGATCCTTTCGCTCCAGCTTTAGCTAGGCAAAATGCTCCTGTAACTTTTCGAGAATTATTTTATAGGCTTAGGAAACTAAATGTACCTCCAGGAAAATTAGAGGAGTTATTGCAGGAAATGGATATTCGTTTAGTTTTTACTGCACATCCGACTGAGATAGTAAGACATACTATTAGACATAAGCAAACTAGAGTTGCAAATTTGTTGAAAAAAATACAGGTTGAGCAATTTTTAACAAAAGAGGAAATACATATTCTAAAAACTCAATTAAAAGAGGAAGTCAGACTTTGGTGGAGAACAGATGAATTGCATCAATTTAAGCCTTCCGTTTTAGATGAAGTTGATTATGCCTTGCATTATTTTCAGCAAGTTTTATTTAATGCAATGCCTCAATTGAGAGGTAGGATCTTTGAAGCACTTACCGAAAACTACCCAGATGTTCAGATGCCCTCTGAATCTTTTTGCAACTTCGGTTCTTGGGTAGGATCTGATAGGGATGGGAATCCATCTGTTACTCCTGAGATAACATGGAGAACTGCATGCTACCAAAGGCAGTTGATGTTGGAGAGATATATTACTGCAACATCTAACTTAAGAGATCAATTAAGTGTCTCGATGCAATGGAGTCAAGTAAGCTCTTCTTTGTTAGAGTCTTTAGAAACAGATAGGGTTAAGTTTCCAGAAATCTATGAAGCTAGGGCGACAAGATACAGATCTGAACCTTACAGATTGAAATTAAGTTATATTTTAGAGAAGTTAAGGCTAACCCAAGAAAGAAATAATTTATTAGCTGAAAGTGGTTGGAAATCTGATTTAGAAGGGGAAATTGATACTAAAAATATAGATAAAGTTGAAAACTTATATTACAAATCAGTTAGTGAATTTACCTATGACCTGGAGTTGATCAAAAATAGTCTGATTAGTACAGATTTAACTTGCGAGGCGGTAAATACCTTGCTTACTCAGGTTCATATTTTTGGATTTTCACTAGCAAGTTTAGATATTCGTCAAGAAAGTACAAGGCATAGTGACGCTATACAAGAGCTTACAAGTTATCTTGATTTATCTTTCCTATATGACCAAATGTCTGAGGAAGAGAAAATTAAATGGCTTGTAGAGGAATTAAATACAAAAAGACCTTTAATTCCTCCTGACGTCAATTGGACAAGAAGTACAGAAGAAACCTTTTCAGTTTTTAAAATGGTTAAAAGACTGCAGCAAGAATTTGGAAGTCGTATTTGTCATTCTTATGTAATTTCAATGAGTCATAGCGCATCTGATTTGCTTGAAGTTCTGTTATTGGCCAAAGAAATGGGTCTCCTAGATCAAAAGTCACAAAAGTCAAAATTATTGGTTGTTCCTCTTTTCGAAACTGTTGAAGATCTTAAAAGAGCCCCAGAAGTAATGGAAATTTTATTTCAATTAGATTTTTATAGATCATTATTGCCAAAAGTTGGAGAATCCTTTAAACCTCTTCAAGAATTAATGCTTGGATATTCTGATAGTAATAAAGATTCAGGGTTTGTTTCAAGTAATTGGGAAATTCATAGAGCCCAAATAGCTCTTCAAAATCTCGCAAGTAGAAATAATATATTGCTAAGACTTTTTCATGGAAGAGGCGGTTCTGTAGGTAGAGGGGGAGGACCAGCCTACCAGGCGATATTGGCACAACCAAGCGGTACTTTAAAAGGGCGAATAAAAATAACAGAACAAGGTGAAGTGTTAGCTTCAAAATATAGTCTTCCTGAACTGGCTTTGTATAACTTAGAGACAGTTACTACTGCTGTTATTCAAAATAGTTTGGTAAATAATAGGCTTGATGCCACTCCAGAATGGAATCAATTGATGTCAAGGCTTGCAGAAACATCAAGGTCTCACTACAGAAAATTAGTTCATGAAAATCCTGATTTATTAAATTTCTTTCAGGAGGTCACACCAATAGAAGAAATAAGCAAATTACAAATATCTAGTAGACCTGCCAGAAGAAAAAAAGGTGCTAAAGATTTGTCAAGTTTGAGAGCTATTCCATGGGTATTTGGTTGGACACAAAGTAGGTTTCTTTTGCCAAGTTGGTTTGGAGTAGGTACTGCATTATCATCCGAATTAAATTCTGACCCACAACAAATTGAATTATTAAGAGTTCTCCATCAACGATGGCCATTTTTTAGAATGCTCATATCTAAGGTAGAAATGACATTATCTAAGGTTGATTTGGAAGTTGCCAAATATTATGTTGACACTCTTGGCAGTAGAGAAAATAAAGATTCTTTTGATGTTATTTTTGAAGTAATTTCTAAAGAATATAATCTTACAAAATCTTTAATACTTGAAATTACTGGTAAAAATGAGCTTCTTGAATCTGATAGAGACTTAAAATCATCAGTTAGTTTGAGAAATAAGACAATAATCCCATTGGGATTTTTACAGGTTTCGCTTTTAAGAAGACTCAGAGATCAAACAAGGCAGCCTCCAATTAGCGAATTTACTATTGAAAAAGATGAATCTAGAAGAGCTTATAGTAGAAGTGAACTATTGAGGGGGGCACTTTTGACTATTAATGGTATAGCAGCAGGTATGAGAAATACAGGTTGATAATTGCAATATTTTTCTAAAAAAAAACTTGTTCTTCCAGAAGGTTATTTTGTTAATTCTTCCCAGATTCCATTAGCAAAAGAAGTTAACAAACTTTTAGCGAATTGCGGTTGTGAGACATTCCCAATGAAACCTCTTTCTGAGGCTATTCAGAAAAGTAATTTCTTTTTCACAATACAAAATGAATTGAGAAATAAACTATATGGTTTTGTAAGGGTTACATCAGATAGGGGATTGAATGCTAACTTATGGAACTTAAGTGCAGCAAAAGGTAGTAATCAGGAACTTTTTTATTCAATATTATTAAAAGTTACTCTTGAAAAAATAAATATAGAAATGCCTGGATGTAGTATTTCTGTACAGGCTCCAGAGTCTTCATTTAAAAGTCTAGAAGAAAGTGGATTTATATTAGATCCTAATGGAATAAGAGTAATGGGATATAAACTTTAATAGTCACCTTACGAGCATGGAGGGATTCGAACCCCCGACTCTCAGAACCGGAATCTGATGCTCTATCCAACTGAGCTACATGCCCTTTTATTTTTCAATTTCTTTAAAGAGAATCTAAATATATTAAATTTAGCTAATTTAATTAATGGATGCATCAAGAAAATTTTTTTAAATAAATTAAAAATTCAAAATTTTCGGAACCATAAAAGTTTTGGAATTGACCTAAAAGAGCAAAGAGCAATCGTTCTTGGATGTAATGGTATTGGCAAGTCAAACTTACTTGAATCTATTGAATTTTTAAGTCAATTAAAATCTAATAGAGCATTAAGCGATAAAGATTTAATAGAAAATGATAGTGATATGGCCGAAGTTATAGGGCAAATCGATTTTAAAGATGATTTAAAGTTGAATTTATTTAGAAAAGGCTCTAAAAAAATTTATGTCAATGATTCAATTTTGAAAAAGCAGAGCGAAATAAAGAACTACATTAGGAGTGTATGTTTCTGCTCGAGCGATATAGGTATCGTTAGAAATGAACCTAGTTATCGCAGAATGTGGATTGATAAAGTTGTATCCCAGCTTGAACCAGTATATTTAGACTTGATAAGTAGATTTAACAGGCTTTTAAAGCAAAGAAGCTATTATTGGCGCTCAGATAGCGTCCAAAATGATCAATCCTCAGAAATTGTTGAAAGCTTTGATATTCAAATGTCAAAAATAAGTACAAGAATTTTTAGACGTAGGAGAAGGGCTTTATTAAAAATAAAACCATATGTTGAATATTGGCATAGATATTTAAGTAAATCTAAAGAGCATATAGGAATAAATTATCTTTCAGGTATACAAAATATAAGTCCAGAAGAAGAAGAAGAAGAAGTTATTACTAAGAAAATAGTAGAACAACTAATAAATCAGCGTCCTATTGAAGCATTGACTGGTAAATGTAATTTTGGGCCTCATCGTGATGATGTTGAGTTTCTAATTAATAATATTTCAGTTAGAAAATATGGTTCATCTGGCCAGCAAAGAACTTTTATATTAGCTTTAAAAATGGCAGAATTAGATTTATTAACTAAAACATTAAATGTCCCTCCAATTCTCATATTGGATGATGTTTTGGCCGAATTAGACATAACAAGACAAAATTTATTATTAAATTCTGTTGGAAAAAATAGTCAATGTTTTATAAGTGCGACACATCTAGATAAATTTAATCAATCTTTCTTAGGCTCTTCACAGATGATTTACTTGTAATTTTAAAATCTACAATTTTTAGCTAATCTTATTAACATATAAATTTCTTTAATGGAAGTCCCAAAAAAAAATCAAATTTTAAGTTCTTTTTGTAAAGATGAAAAATTAATTCATCATTGTAAACACCTTTTGCTGGAACTTTATGGATGTGATTACGAAAAATTAAATGATGAATCCTTTTTGCGCTGTTCATTAAATAGGGCTGCGAAATTGGCAAAGGCAACAGTTCTGAATTTGATAAGTAATAAATTTGAACCTCAAGGAGTTACAGCAGTTGCATTATTAGCTGAATCCCATATTTCAATTCATACTTGGCCTGAATCTAATTATTCTGCAGTCGATATTTTTACATGTGGTCAAAATATGAAACCAGAACTTGCTAGTCAATATTTAATTGAAACTTTGAATGCTGAAGAACATTTCTTACGTATTATTAAACGCAATACACCTTTAGCAGTTCTAAAGGAGATCAGAACAGTTGTTTAACTTGCAATATTTATCTATTTAATTTTCCGCTAATTAATCCTTCAAGATCTAAACTTGTGCAATTAAACCCTAAATCCGAAAAATATTGAACTATATCCCCAAAATTATATTTTTTAAAAAAATGCTTTAATTCCTCTTTGGGGATTTCTATTCTTGCGGTGGATCCTTGGCATCTAACTCTAACCTCGGATAAACCGCCTTTTTTTAAGTATTCCTCAGCTTTTTCTACCATTTTTAGCCTTTCACTTGTTATTTCATGGCCATAAGGAAATCTTGAAGATAAGCAAGGTTGAGCAGGTTTATCCCACCATGGGAAACCTAATGCCCTTGATATATCCCTAATATCTTTTTTTGAAAATTTAAATTTTGCCAGTGGTGAAATAACTCCTGCTTGTTTAGCAGCTTTTATTCCAGGCCGAAAGTCTTTTAGATCATCAAGATTGACTCCATCTAAAACAATCTTGTAATTAAGTTTTTTAGACATGTATGTAGTATGTTTGTGAAGCTCTTTTTTGCATGCAAAGCACCTGTCTTGCGAATTTTTACTATAACTTGATTCTTCTAATTCAGATGTTTTAATTTCTAAATGCTTCACTCCAATCCATCTTGCTTGAATCCTTGCTTCTTCACGAAGTGTATTCGCTAAGGCAGGAGAAATTCCAGTAATTGCGATTGCTTTGCTACCTAATTGCTCAAAGGCTAATGAGGCTACTAGTGTACTATCTACTCCTCCTGAATAAGCGATACAAACGCTGTCGAGGTTCTTAATGTACCTTCTAATTGTAAATAGCTTTTCATTTTGTTCATCAGACAGAATTTCTAGTTGATTGAACATGCTAATTACTTTAAAATTCAAATTACCTATGCATAGGTTGAATTTATTATTAAATTTTTAATAATATTCTTAACTATATCTTAGATTAAATTCATTAACCTTGTTCAATTGATAAATACAAGAAGCAATAGAGGTATTGGAATTGTCACAGCTAGTGACAGTCAAGAAAGATCACAAGGCCAACTACATATTTATGATGGGGAAGGGAAGGGTAAAAGTCAGGCTGCTTTGGGTGTTGTGCTAAGGACAATTGGATTAGGCATATGCGAAAAAAGACAGTCGAGAGTTCTTCTTCTAAGATTTTTAAAGGGACCCGAGAGGTCATATGATGAGGATGCAGCTATAGAGGCCCTTCAAAGAGGATTTCCACATTTAATTGACCATGTAAGGACAGGAAGGTCGGAATTCTTTGCTGAAGAACAGGTGACAAAATTTGATATTGGTGAGGCTGAGAGAGGTTGGAATATTGCAAAAGGAGCAATTGCTAGTTCTCTTTATTCTGTTGTTGTACTAGATGAGCTGAATCCAGTTCTTGATTTAAGAATGCTTGATATCAAGGAAGTTGTTGATACCCTTCAAAATCGTCCTGATGGACTTGAAATAATTATTACAGGAAGGGCAGCCCCTCCTTCTTTGGTGAGAATATCTCAACTTCATTCAGAAATGAAATCACGTTTAAAAGATGACTCATCAAAACCAACAGGACAAAAGAGATTTATTGGTGGGATTGAGATATATACTGGCGAGGGAAAAGGTAAATCCACAAGTGCACTTGGCAAGGCTCTTCAAGCTATTGGTAAAGGAATATCTCAAGACAAAAGTCATAGAGTTTTAATTTTACAGTGGTTAAAAGGCGGAACTGGCTACACCGAAGATGCTGCTATAGAAGCATTGAGAGAAAGTTACCCACATTTGGTAGACCATTTACGTTCAGGAAGGGATGCGATCGTTTGGAGAGGTCAGCAAAAACCAATTGATTATGTTGAGGCTGAAAGGGCATGGGAAATAGCTAAAGCTGCGATTTTGAGTGGTTTGTACAAAACAATTATCTTGGATGAATTGAACCCAACTGTTGATTTAGAGCTGCTACCTGTAGAATCAATACATCAAACGCTCTTAAAAAAGCCAGCAGAGACAGAAGTAATTATTACTGGTAGATGTAAAAATGAACCTTCATACTTTGAACTCGCTGATGTTTACTCTGAAATGGTTTGTCATAAGCATTACGCGAATGTTGGAGTTGATTTGAAAAGAGGTGTAGATTACTAAATTTTCATAATTAACATATTAATCGTTTAATAATCTTTTTACCTTTTCTAGGCCACCCTCAATAGATTTAGATTTAATTTTGAATTTAGACAAGATATTTGAAGCTTTTTCAGAACGTTTCCCCGTTTTACATATGGTAAAAACCTCTTTAATTAAACTTTCTTTTTGAATAAATTCTAAGTCGGGCTTTTGGTTCAAATGACTAAGGGGAAGTGATATGGAGCCCTCTAATGAAGAAGCAGAAAATTCTTCATTTTCCCTAACATCAATTAAAAGTATTTTGTTGGGTTGTATTCTATATAAGCTATTAAAGTCAGAAGCATTAATTATATTGGTTTTACTATTTTTAGTAGAACATTCATCGTCACAATAAAATTCCACAAACTTAGAAAGATTTTTTATTTGTTTATTTACCTGATCACTTTTTAGATGTAACTTTTTCGTATTCATATTCAAAAGATCAAAAACCATAATCTTTCCATCTAAAATCTGACCTTTTTTTAAAATAATCTTGATAATTTCATTCACCTGAATAATTCCTATTAGACCTGTTGATACCCCAACAACTCCATATTCTGCACAACTAGGGACGGCATTTTTTGAAGGTGATTCTGGTAGTAAGTCTCTTAAATTAGGACTAGTTTTATGTAAGTTAAACACACTCACTTGTCCTTCAAAGCCCTGAACACTGCCAAAGACTAAAGGTTTATTTAGTATCAAGCATGCATCATTTATCAAATATCTTGTGCCAAAATTATCCGAGCAATCACAAATAATATCAAATTTTTGAATTATTTCTAAAGCATTTTTAGGATTAATTCTCTCAGCAAATGTTAATAATTCAGAATTAGGATTAATTTTTTTTATTCTTTCCTGGGCAGAATCAATTTTTAGATTACCTATAGTATTCGTTTCATGAATTATCTGTCTTTGGAGATTAGACTTCTCAACGTAATCATTATCAACGATTCCAATTTTTCCTATTCCTGCCGCTGCTAAATAAAGCAAAACAGAAGAGCCAAGGCCACCTGCTCCAATACATAACACTGAGCTGTTTTTTAGACTCAGTTGACCTTCATAACCTATCTCTTTGAGTGTTAAATGTTTTTGATATCTTTCTTTTTCATCTGCAGTTAAGAAACTATATTTGATATTTTTGTACATGCCAATTCTTTAACTTTGAAAAATTAAACTATGAAAATATAATAATAGTAAAATTTTAGCCTCTTAAAAATTTCCTACTACTTAATTTTATTAATGTTTTTGTTAGAACTAGATGATAATGTGAAGTTTTTATAAATCAATTTTAAGTTCAAATATCTCCAGAAACTTTATATATCAACGCCTCAAAAAAATACAAAATGTTTCGGTTCGGAATTTTGCACAACAAAAAGGTAGTCAACAGGCGTTTTTTCCGATACTGTCTGGTTCATATATTAAGTTTACTGAATTCATGAGTGATAACACTCCAGGGTCAAATCAAGACTCCGGCTCCGATACAAGCTCAGAAACCAAAAGCTTTTCAGAGAAGTACTCTGATGTCATGGGAAAAGTCAACGAAACCTTAGGTAATGTCGATTGGACTCAAATGGGGAAGTATGGCAAAGCGGCAGGCATAATAGCTGTTGTAGTCATAGCTCAGATAATAATTAAAGTTGTCATTGACACGATTAACTTTTTTCCGATCCTTCCAGGTTTGCTAGAACTACTAGGTGTAATAGTAGTTGGCCAATGGAGCTGGCAGAATCTTCGCACCAGTGAAAATCGTGAAGCTGTTTTAGATAAGGTACAAAATCTTAAAAAGACTTATTTAGGATAGTCAAAGATTACATACTAAGTATTGCTTTTACGTAATCTTTGACTTGATTTAAATATGACCCTCCGAACATATTGGCATGATTCAATATGTGATAAAAGTTATAAATAATAATTCTATTTTCAAAATTTTTCTTTAATGGAAAAATTTTATGATATTCTTCATAGAATTCGTTTCCAAAACCTCCAAATAGTTTAGTCATTGCTATATCTACTTCATTATCTGCCCACCATGATGCCGGGTCAAATATAACTCCCCTACCATTTGTGTCCATACCTACATTTCCTGACCACAAATCACCATGAACAAGAGTATTGATCGGTTTATGATAAAGCATTTCTGATTTAATTTTTTCTATAATTTTCTTTGTTATCGATTGGTCTATAGTATTTAATTTTAGAATTGATAATTGTGGCATTAACCGTAAGTTTACAAAACAATCTAGCCAATTATATTCCCACCCTTTCTTCTGATCTGTGGTTCCAATAAAACCCTCAACAGGAAACCCAAACATTTTTGGATTAGATTCAGCTGATTTTAAGTGCATTTCTCCTAAACCTTTTCCAAGCTTTTTTTGGTCAAACTTATGCATATCTATCCATTCAATTAGAAGAATCTCTATATTTTTTATATTTTTATATGCAACAACTTCAGGAATAACTAAATTATCTTGATTAATATATTTCCTCAAATTTTGAAGACAATATTTTTCAAATTCAAGAAATTTTTTGATTCTGGTGTTTTTTTTAAGAAATAACTTTTTGTTTGAGAATTCTATTCGCCAGGCACTGTGAATATCACCACCATGTACTTGTTCAATACTTTTTGGATATGTTTCACCTAATTCTTCACAAATTTCGTTAATTTCAATAGGTGATAATTTTTGCATTTTAATGAGAAAGTCTGAAGTTATTGTTGTAGGCGCCGGTATAGCAGGACTAACTTCTGCAGCGATTTTATCAAAACAAGGCTTATCAGTGACTTTAATCGAATCTCATACTCAATCCGGAGGATGTGCAGGGACTTTTAAAAGAAAGAATTATATTTTTGATGTTGGCGCAACTCAGGTTGCTGGTTTAGAGAAGGGAGGAATACATTCTAGAATTTTTGATTTTTTAGATATTCCATCCCCTGAAGCCACAATTTTAGATCCTGCTTGTGTTGTTGATTTAAATGATGGTGGTAATCCTATACCTATTTGGTATGAAAAAAGTAAATGGATAGCTGAACGAGAAATGCAGTTTCCTGGGAGTCAAAGGTTTTGGAAACTTTGTGCCCTCATACATGAAAGTAATTGGATATTTGCTAATAATAATCCTGTATTACCAATAAGAAATTTTTGGGATTTTTCTCAACTTTTTAAAGCACTAGTACCTTCAAACCTTGTTACAGGTATCTTACTTAAATCTACTATTTATGATTTATTGCGGATATGTGGATTATCTAAGAATGAACGCTTGATTAAATTCTTAAATCTTCAACTAAAACTTTATTCTCAAGAGGACGTTTATAATACTGCAGCATTATATGGATCTACTGTTCTTCAGATGTGTCAACAGCCACATGGTTTGTGGCATCTGAAAAAATCTATGCAGTCTTTAAGTCAATCATTAGAAAGTTCATTGATTAAAAATGGAGTTAATTTAATTTTTGGACAAGAGGTTAATTCTATAACTTTTGACGATGTAAATATGTGTTGGCAAGTATCTGCTAATTCGAAAAAAGAATCATTTATTTACCAAGCAAAAGATGTGATATATACCGCGCCTCCACAGTCTTTGCTGAAGCATTTGAAAGATCCTTTAAAAAGAAAAAAAAATTATAAAAATCGACTTAATAATTTACCTGATCCAAGTGGAGCTGTAGTTTTTTATTCAGCATTAAAAAAGGAACATATTAAAAAAACATTCTCCAATCATTATCAATTTGTTTCAAAAGAATTTTGTTCGTTATTTGTATCAATTAGTGAGGATGGTGATGGAAGAGCACCAAAAGGTGAGGTTACTTTAATTGCCAGTATCTTTACCAAAACTAAAGATTGGTTTGATCTAGATAAACAAACTTACTTGAAGAAGAAAAATGGTTTCATGAAAAAAATATCGCTTGAATTGGAAAGTCAATTTGATATTAATCCTGAAAAATGGCTACATAGAGAATTAGCAACTCCATTGGGCTTTGAAAAATGGACAAAAAGACCTAATGGAATAGTTGGCGGGCTGGGTCAAAATCCAGATATTTTTGGTTTATTTGGACTATCAAGTAGGACACCTTTTGAAGGTTTATGGTTATGTGGAGATTCAATCTATCCAGGAGAGGGGACTGCAGGTGTTAGTCAGTCTGCATTAATGGTTTCAAGGCAAATTTTAGCTTCAAAAGGTATAGAAAATTTTAGTTTATAAAATTTTGTCTGTTTTCTTTTGCTTCAGCAAGTTTTTTAGAAAGTAACTCCCAATTTTTTTCTTTAATAAGAGATTCCAGTTTATTCAGCTTATTTTTAAAATTATTTATGGAATTTAAAACATTTATCTGATTATTAATAGCTAAATCTAAGCCTAGTTGTTCATTGCCTCCACCAACTCTCGAAGTGTCAGCAAATCCTGTAGCAGCTAATTTTTGCGTGAGATCTAATAGAGATTGATTATTTTTTGTTTGCGCAGTTTCTATGAGGGCAGAAGCTAAAAATATAGGCAAATGAGAAATTAGAGATACTGCTTCATCATGCTCTTTTGGCGAAGCTTGGCAAATTTCACAATCCATTGAATTTATGAGCTCGGAAATAGTTCTGACTGAATTGAAATCACTATTTTGTGTTGGGGTAATAATCCATTTTGCATTTTTAAAAAGACCTTCAAAACCTGAATCAACTCCTTTTTTTTCTGTTCCTGCCATTGGATGAGATCCAATAAATAGAGGATGTGAATTTTCCCATGTATTTACAATTGGTTCTTTTACAGAGCCGACATCAGTTAGTATTGTTTCCTGAGGTATTGATGCTACTAATTGTTGCGACGGACTAATCAAATCTTTGATAGGCAATGCCAAAATTATTAGCTCACATTTTTTTAATAAGCTCAGATCACAGCTAACAAAATTTGCAAGTTTTTTATCCTTAGCTTTTTTTTCATTAAATTCATTATTTGCTATTCCATAAATTGTATGATTTAGACTTTGGAGTTTTAATCCTAAAGAACCACCAATTAATCCTAATCCTACTATTCCAATTTTCATAAATTAATTAATTCAAGACCCTCTTTTATTGATACCAATTTTTTGTATATTAGGTTCATAAATTTTGCATGTTTTTGAAATTAAATTAATTATAAATGCTTGAAATTTTAAGTCATCAATATTTGAAAAATTTTTTGAGAGATCAAAGT
The DNA here is from genome assembly GCA_902583265.1 of uncultured Prochlorococcus sp. Classification (GTDB taxonomy): domain Bacteria; phylum Cyanobacteriota; class Cyanobacteriia; order PCC-6307; family Cyanobiaceae; genus Prochlorococcus_A. The sequence goes on along the minus strand of CACHVD010000007.1, from coordinate 1,443 downwards.
ATTAATTGGGAGCACATATATTCTTTTGGGAGGATAGTTTCAAAATGTATTGAAAATGATTCTACCTATCTAATTAATTCAGAAATTTTCTCTAGCTATGATTGGTTACCTCCAGTTTTGATTTCTTTATTTTTAAAGGAAGAGGATTCAACTTTAATTTTATCTAAAGAAAAAATCCAATTTATAAGACAATTTCAGATTGATTCATTGAAAAATCTAGGTTTTAATTTTATTTTCAAAAATGATCAATTTATTTTTGCAAATCATCATGTTCACTTGATAACTATCCAAAAATTTCTTAATGATCCCAATTCTCGTAATCTTAGAAATCATCGAATAGTTTATTCAGGAATAGAGGATATAAAACAGGATTTAAAAAATCATTTTAGGATTTCTTTACTTAAAAAGGATTGGAAAAAAAATTTTAAAGAATTTGAATTAATCAATCAAAAATTTATAAAAGTATATGATTCGTTGAAGAAAAAGTTCTTCTTGAGAAAGGTCTTAGGAAATAGTTATATCAATTTAGATGAAAAAGAAATTAGTTTCTTGTCAAACTTTTTTCATGAAAATTCTTTTTTTTCTGATAAATTTTTAAGCGTCAACAAAGCATTATCTCAAGGTTGGGCATGCTGGGTAAAGTTAAACGATACAAATTTAGATTGGAATTTGTATTTACAGCCAATAGATGAACTTTTTCAAATTAAGGAATTTTTTTCAAATAATAAATTTGTTTTTTTATCAGTATTGAGAAAAGATAATTTTTTTCAAATGTATTTTAAAAAACATAGTTTAGATATTGACTTGGTTATTAATTTTAAGAGTAACTTTGAAGAGAAAAAGATTTCTTTATATATACCCTCTAAACAGTTGCTTCCTAATAATCCTCTTTTTACCAATTCAATCTTGGACAAATGCAAAAAGTTAATACTTTTTAGAAAGGGTTTAACTTTAGTGTTGTCTGATGATATTGATTTAAAAACTAATCTTGCTACAGAATTAGCTTCTACTTACGGGAAGAGAGTATTGCTAGAAACAACTCCCTCTGGTAAAAATGAAATTCTTTGCTCTAGTTTTGACTGGTGGATTATGAATTCTTATTTAATTCAAATTCCAGAACAAATTATCATTCCTTTACTTCCGATTCCGAATATGTCAGAACCCATTAATGCAATTACTGTCTCTCATAAAAAGAAGCTTTCTCAAGATTGGTTTAGAGAGTTCTTTCTTCCTCAAGCTAGAATTAAACTTGAAAGATCTATTTCTCCTTTAAGAAGAAATTCAGGTAAGTTAATAATCCTAGATGGAAGAGCAAATAAAAGAAACTGGGGAAGATTGCTTTTGCAAAACATTCAACCCTCAAAACAAATTAACTATATGCTACCTTTTGATTAGATTATGATTTTGTAAATAACTAAAGAAATATGGGAGAAGCAAAAAGAC
>CACHVD010000006.1 GCA_902583265.1 uncultured Prochlorococcus sp. | reverse complement strand
CAAGATCTGAAGTGCGCGGGGGCGGTAGAAAGCCATACAAACAAAAAGGTACAGGAAGAGCTCGTCAAGGATCAATAAGGACACCCTTAAGACCTGGTGGCGGAATTATTTTTGGACCGAAGCCACGTTCTTACAATCTTGATATGAATCGTAAGGAACGTAGATTAGCTCTTAGAACAGCTCTTATGTCCAGAGTATCTGATATGAAGGCTGTTGAAGATTTTGGATCTACTTTAAAGCAGCCTAAAACAAGTGCTATCATTGATGGCCTTGCTCGATTAGGTATACAAAAAACTGAAAAAGTTTTGGTTATTCTTGATAGCCCTTCCGATATTATAAAAAAATCCATTAATAATATCGAGAAAGTAAAGTTAATCGCCGCCGATCAATTAAATGTATTTGATATTCTCAATGCTAATAAATTGGTAATAGGTCAATCAGCGATAGATAAAATTCAGGAGGTTTATGCATCATGAGTAAATTATTCGATTCTCGTTTAGCCGATGTAATACGAAAGCCAGTTATTACTGAAAAAGCTACAAATGCACTAGACCTTAACCAATATACTTTCGAAGTAGATCATAGAGCGGCTAAACCACAAATAAAGGCAGCTATTGAAGCCTTGTTCAGTGTTAAAGTCATAGGAGTTAACACTATGAATCCTCCTAGGAGAACAAGAAGAGTCGGGAAATTTTCCGGTAAACGTTCTCAGGTCAAGAAGGCAATTGTACGCCTTGCTGAAGGAGACAAAATCCAACTATTTCCAGAATCTTAAGGAGTTTTAATCATGGCAATACGTAAATTTAAACCTTATACACCTGGCACTAGGCAGAGAGTAGTTACTGACTTTAGTGAAATCACAAGTGCAAAACCTGAAAGATCACTAATAGTTTCAAAACATAGAGTTAAAGGCAGGAATAATCGTGGAGTTATCACTTGTCGTCATCGTGGAGGTGGTCATAAAAGGCAATATAGATTGGTCGACTTTAGAAGAGATAAAAGAAATATCAACGCTAAAGTTGCAGCTATACACTACGATCCTCATAGAAATGCAAGGTTGGCACTTTTATTTTACGAAGATGGAGAGAAAAGATACATTATCGCACCAGCAGGAGTAAAAGTCGGACAAAATGTCATTTCTGGAGAAAGTGTTCCAATTGAAGATGGAAATGCAATGCCGCTTTCTGTTATGCCATTAGGATCTAGTGTTCATTGTGTTGAGTTATACGCAGGTAGGGGTGCTCAAATGGTTAGATCCGCAGGAGCTAGTGCTCAAGTTATGGCAAAAGAGGGAGATTATGTTGCTTTAAAACTCCCATCTACTGAGGTAAGACTTGTAAGAAAAGAATGCTACGCAACTCTTGGTGAAGTAGGTAATTCTGAAATAAGAAATACTAGCTTAGGTAAAGCAGGAAGAAGAAGATGGATTGGAAGAAGGCCTCAAGTAAGAGGTAGTGTAATGAATCCATGTGATCATCCACATGGAGGAGGAGAGGGAAAAGCACCAATTGGTAGAGCAGGCCCAGTTACTCCATGGGGTAAGCCAGCTCTTGGACTAAAGACACGTAAAAAGAACAAACCAAGTAATAAATTAGTTGTTCGAAGACGCCGTCGCGTTTCTAAGAGGAGTAGAGGAGGAAGAGACTCTTGATTACTTCATTTATTATTTCAATTTCTATTACATAATCATGGGACGTTCACTAAAAAAAGGACCTTTTATAGCAGATAGCCTGCTCAAGAAGGTAGAAAAACAAAATACCGATAATGACAAGTCTGTTATCAAAACATGGTCAAGATCCTCTACGATTTTACCTTTAATGATCGGTCATACAATCGCTGTACATAATGGCAAGACTCACATTCCAGTATTTATTACTGAACAAATGATTGGTCATAAACTCGGTGAATTTGCTCCTACACGCACTTACCGAGGTCATATAAGAGATAAAAAAGGAGCAAAATCATGACAAAAACACCTGAAACAACAAAAACAGCAATTGCTCATGGGAATTATGTTCGCGGATCAGCCTCTAAAGTGAGAAGAGTTTTGGATCAGATAAGGGGTAGATCTTATAGAGATGCATTGATTATGTTGGAATTTATGCCTTACAGATCTACAGACCCCATCACTAAAGTTCTAAGATCTGCTGTTGCTAATGCAGAACATAATCTTGGAATGGATCCATCTACCCTTGTTATTTCCTCTGCATGGGCTAATAGTGGTCCAGTAATGAAAAGGTATAGACCCAGAGCTCAAGGTCGAGCTTTTTCAATTAAAAAACAGACTTGCCACATCAGTATTTCTGTAGAGTCTGCTCCTACTCAAACTAATGCCGAGGTACAAAACTAATGGGACATAAAATACATCCTTCTGGACTAAGATTAGGAATTACACAAGAGCATCGCTCTAAGTGGTTTGCCACTTCTAAAACATATCCAATTCTTCTCCAAGAAGATTTTAAAATTCGTACCTTCATACAAAAAAAATATGGAGCAGCAGGAATTAGCGATGTCTTAATAGCAAGAAAAGCTGATCAACTGGAACTTGAATTAAAAACAGCAAGACCAGGAGTTATAGTTGGAAGACAAGGAAGTGGTATTGAAGAATTAAGATCTGGCATTCAAAAAACTATAGGTGATAGAACAAGGCAAGTCAGAATAAACGTTGTTGAAGTTGAACGCGTGGACGCTGATGCTTTTTTACTAGCTGAATATATTGCTCAACAACTAGAAAAAAGAGTCGCCTTTAGAAGAACTATCAGGATGGCCTTACAAAGGGCTCAAAGGGCTGGAGTTCTAGGTCTTAAAATTCAAGTAGGGGGCAGGTTAAATGGTGCTGAAATAGCTAGAACTGAATGGACTAGAGAAGGTAGAGTACCTTTACATACTTTGAGAGCTGAAATTGACTACGCAACACGTGAAGCTAATACAACTTACGGTGTTCTAGGCATTAAAGTTTGGGTTTTCAAAGGTGAAGTTCTCCCTAAAGAAGAACAAACTATCCCTGTGGGTGCGAGCCCTGTGAGGAAAGCTAGTAGAAGACCTCAGCAATTTGAGGATCGTTCAAATGAGAATTCATAGGAGGTATAAAAATGCTTAGTCCAAAACGTACTAAATTCCGCAAACAACATAGAGGCAGAATGAGGGGTGTAGCCTCAAAAGGTAATACTATTGCATTCGGTCAATTTGCTCTCCAAGCTCAAGACTGTGGCTGGGTAACTGCACGTCAGATTGAAGCAAGCAGAAGAGCTATGACTAGATATATCAAACGTGGTGGTCAAATCTGGATAAGAATATTTCCTGATAAACCCGTAACCATGAGACCTGCCGAAACCAGAATGGGTTCTGGTAAAGGTAATCCTGAGTTTTGGGTCGCAGTTGTAAAACCTGGAAGAATACTTTTTGAAATGGGTGGTGAGGATATCACTGAGGAAACTGCAAAAGAAGCTATGCGTCTGGCTCAATACAAACTTCCAGTAAAAACTAAATTTATCTCCATTGATAAAAATCTAGAAAATTCCTCCCAAGAAAATTTGAAAAATAGTAAAAAATCTCAAGAGGAGGTTAAACAATGAAAAACTCAGAGTCACTAAAGGAGTTTAAAAAATTAAATTCTGAACAAATTACAGAAAAGATTGACCAATTACGAAAAGATCTTTTTGACTTGAGATTCAAGCAAGCTACAAGACAGCTGAATGAAACTCATAAATTTAAAATTATCAAGAAACAAGTTGCGCAATTACTCACTCTCAGTAAGAGTCAATCTGCTTCTAAAACAACTTCTGATTAATTATTAGTTATGGCACTTAAAGAAAGAATTGGTACTGTTGTCAGCGACAAAATGGATAAAACAGTTGTTGTTGCTGTTATTAACAGATATCCACATCCCACTTATAAAAAAATTGTAAGTAGAACTACTCGATATAAGGCGCATGATCCAGAAAATACATGCGTTTTAGGTGATCGAGTTAAAATTAGAGAAACTAGACCGCTTAGTGCTCATAAAAGATGGGCCATAGAAGAGATTCTCAATAAAACAAGTCAAGCTGAGGAGGTTAAAAAATGATTCAACAAGAAACTTATTTAACAGTCGCTGATAATAGCGGAGCAAAGAGACTCCAATGTATTAGGGTTTTAGGTTCTAATAGAAGGTATGCACATGTCGGGGATGTAATCGTAGCAACTGTAAAAGATGCTCTTCCTAACATGGGAGTTAAGAAATCTGAAGTTGTTAAAGCTGTTATTGTCAGAACTAAAGCAACATTAAGAAGAAATACTGGTAATTCAATCAGATTTGATGACAATGCGGCAGTATTGATTAATGAAGATAAGAATCCAAAAGGTACGAGAGTCTTTGGTCCTGTAGCTAGAGAACTGCGGGATAAAAATTATACAAAGATCGTTTCTCTTGCTCCGGAGGTGATTTAAATGTTGGATTCATTAAAGCAAAAGAAAAATTTCCAGAGAATAAAAATGAGAATCAAAACTGGAGATTTGGTAAAAGTAATTAATGGCAAGGACAAAGGGAAAACTGGTGAAGTTTTAAAAACTATCCCTCTTGAAAATAGAGTAGTTGTAAAGGGAATTAACCTCAGGACCAAACATGTAAAACCAACTCAGGAAGGAGAAACTGGAAGAATTCTTACAGAAGAAGCATCTTTACATGCATCAAATGTAATGTTTTTTTCAAAGGATAAAAATCTTATAAGTAAGATTGAATACTTTATTGATAAAGAGGGGGTTAAGAAAAGAAGATTGAAGAAAACTGGTGAAGTAATTGATTAATTTTTCATCAGAAACCAGATTTCAACTTTTTCTAATTTATCAATTCTGACAAAGACCAGAATTAACAAAAAATTATGACTCTAAAAAATCGCTACAAAGAATCAATAAGACCAAAACTTTTAAAGGACCTTGGTCTTAAAAATATTCATCAAGTACCTAAAGTTGTCAAAGTCAACGTTAACAGAGGTCTTGGTGAAGCAGCTTCGAATTCGAAAGCTCTTGAAGCCTCTTTAAATGAAATGGCAACAATTACAGGACAAAAGGCTTTAGTAACTAGGGCCAAAAAAGCTATCGCGGGTTTTAAAATTCGTGAGGGCATGCCTATTGGTTGTACTGTAACTTTGAGAGGAGACAGGATGTATTCTTTTTTAGAGAGATTTATAAATCTAGCTTTACCAAGAATAAGAGACTTTAGAGGAGTTAATCCAAAAAGTTTTGATGGGAGAGGTAATTACACCGTTGGCGTGAAAGAGCAATTGATTTTTCCTGAAATCTCTTTTGATAAAATAGATGCAATAAGAGGTATGGATATAACAATTGTCACTAGTGCAAAATCAGATCAAGAAGGTAAAGCTCTTTTGCAGGAGTTAGGAATGCCTTTTAGTAAGAATTAAATTAAAACTATGTCAAATCACGATCCTATTTCAGATATGCTCACTCGAATTAGAAATGCGAGTCAAAAAAAGCATACAACCACAACAATCCCAGGTTCAAAAATGTCCTTAAGTATCGCCAAAGTACTTCAAAAAGAGGGGTTCATTTCTGATATTAATGAGGAAGGTGAAGGTTATAAATCACAAATAATACTCGGCCTCAAATATAGTGGAAAAAACAAATTTCCTACTATTCGATCCATGCAAAGAGTTAGTAAACCTGGTTTGAGAATATATAAAAATACTAGAGGTTTACCAAAAGTTCTTGGAGGTCTTGGAGTTGCAATAATATCAACTTCTAAAGGCGTTATGAGTGATCGCGATGCTAGAAAGCAAGGCATTGGCGGCGAAGTCCTCTGCTATGTTTATTAAGGAGAATTAATCATGTCAAGAATCGGAAAAACACCAGTACTTATTCCAGAGAAAGTTACAGTTGATTTTGATGGATTAACAGTTACAGTTAAGGGCCCAAAGGGTGAGTTAAAACGTCTCATGCCTGAGGGGGTTAGTTTTGATAAGAAAGATAATACTGTTGTCGTAAGTCCTACCACAACCAAAATACATTCAAGGCAGAGACATGGTTTATGTAGAGCTTTAATTGCAAATATGGTTGAAGGGGTTACTCAAGGTTTTTCAAAGAAACTAGAAATTGTAGGCGTTGGATCAAGAGCACAAGTAAAAGGTAAGAATCTAGTTGTTAGTGCAGGATATAGTCATCCTGTAGAAATGATCCCCCCTGATGGTATAACATACAAAGTTGAGAGTAATACAAACGTTACCGTATCTGGAATTGATAAGGAAATTGTTGGCAATGAAGCAGCAAAAATCAGATCAATTAGACCTCCAGAGCCATATAAAGGAAAAGGAATTAAATACCATGATGAGAGAATTCTCAGAAAAGCTGGTAAATCTGGCAAAAAATAATTCCAATTAAAAAAATGACCAAACTTTCCAGGAAATTACAAACCCAAAAAAGACATAGAAGATTAAGGAGATACTTAATTGGAGATGCAACGCGTCCAAGATTGTCTGTTTTTCGCTCTAATAACCATATTTATGCCCAGGTTATAGATGATAGCTCTCAAACAACCATTTGCTCTGCTTCAACTGTTGATAAGGAACTAAGAGAAAAATCTGATAAACTACCTTCTGATTGTAATTCTTCTTCCATTGTTGGAAAATTATTAGCAACGAGAGCGATAAAAAAAGGTATTAAGCAAGTTATTTTTGACCGTGGAGGTAATTTATATCACGGCAGAGTAAAGGCACTTGCAGACGCTGCTCGTGAAGCCGGCCTTGAATTCTAACTCTTAATTTTTTACTATGACTGATACTCCAACAAAACAAGAAATTCAATCCAAGAACGATAACGTTCCTGGTGCTATGCCCGTAGAACAAAAAAAGAATAATCGTAATGATCGAAAAAGAAATAGAAGAGGTGATTCAAAAAATCTTGAGAGAGATTCTGACTGGCAAGAAAGAGTTGTTCAAATTCGACGTGTTTCTAAGACTGTTAAGGGTGGAAAAAAAATGAGTTTTAGGGCAATTGTCGTTGTAGGTAATGAGAAAGGTCAAGTTGGAGTAGGAGTTGGTAAAGCAGGGGATGTCATTGGTGCTGTTAGAAAGGGAGTTTCAGATGGTAAAAAGAATCTCGTTAGGGTTCCTTTAACCCCAAATAATTCAATACCGACTTTATCTTTAGGACGAGATGGTGCTGCTAATGTTCTAATTAGACCAGCTGCCCCAGGTACTGGTGTAATTGCTGGTGGTTCAATTAGAACAGTCTTAGAATTAGCTGGCATAAAAAATGTCTTAGCAAAAAGATTGGGTAGTAAGACACCTTTGAATAATGCAAGAGCTGCTATGGTTGCTCTTGCACAATTAAGAACACACAAATCTGCCTCAAGGGAGAGAGGCATCTCACTTGAACAGCTTTATTCTTGAAATTATGACTTCAACATTAAATACACTTAAATCAAACTCAGGCTCAAGGAAGAAAAAATTAAGAAAGGGTAGGGGTATTGCTGCCGGCCAGGGAGCTTCATGTGGTTTCGGAATGAGAGGACAAAAGTCGCGTTCAGGAAGACCCACCCGTCCAGGTTTTGAAGGTGGCCAAATGCCTCTTTATAGAAGAGTTCCAAAATTAAAGCACTTTGAAATAATTAATCAAAGGAACTTTTCTATCATAAATTTATATAAATTAAATGATTTTAAAGAAAATGATATTGTTAATTTAGATTCACTAGTTAAGAAAGGATTGCTTTTTAAGCCAAAATTTCCTTTAAAAATTCTTGGTAACGGAAAAGTTAATGTAAAGTTAACAGTCCAAGCCCATGCATTCACAAAAGTTGCAAAACAAAAAATTGAGGACGCCGGTGGATCCTGCGAGATTATAAATAATAAATAAATTTATTAAAAATTTAGGTAAGCTTTAAAATGTTTGTCAACAAAAGTAGAAATCCTAGCGCTTCTGAAATACTTTCTCAATTATTTTTAAATAAAGAGCTTAGGGGAAGAGTTTTAACAACTTTAGGTCTTCTTCTTTTAGTAAGACTTGGTATTTACATACCAATGCCCGGTATTGATAGGGTTGCTTTTAAAAGTTTTATAGATCAAGGAGGCCAATTAATTGGTTTTTTAGATATTTTTACTGGCGGAGGGATTTCAACTCTGGGAATATTTGCATTAGGTATACTGCCCTTTATAAACGCATCAATTATTATTCAGCTTCTCACAGCTTCATTGCCTGTTCTTGAAGATTTACAAAAAAATGAAGGAGAAGCAGGTAGAAGAAAAATTGCTCAAATAACCAGGTATGTTTCTTTAGGTTGGGGGTTTTTGCAGAGTATTATTTTTTCTTTAATTCTCAGACAATATGCAATACAAGGTATAAGTGAAACTACATTTGTCTTGCAAACCTCCATAGCTTTAGTTACTGGCTCAATGTTAGTTATGTGGTTTAGTGAAATTATTACAGAGAAAGGAATTGGACAAGGAGCTTCATTGGTAATTTTTTTGAATATCGTTTCGACTTTACCTAAGGCTCTTAGTTCAACCATCGAAAAAGCTCAAACTGGTGATCGAGGAGATGTATTAGGTATAGCAGTTTTACTTGGAGTATTTTTATTGACAATTGTTGGGATAATTTTTGTTCAGGAGGGAGCAAGACGTATTCCCATTGTTAGTGCAAAAAGGCAAATAGGAAATACAACATTACTTCCCACAAGACAAAGTTATTTGCCTTTAAAATTAAACGCAGGTGGTGTCATGCCTATCATATTTGCATCTGCTTTAATCTTTTTACCTATAACTATCGCAAATGTTACGGGCAACCCGGTTTTAATCAAATTAGCGAGTAGTTTAAATCCTGGATCTTCTAACCCATGGCCTTATGCTCTAACATTCTTCTCTTTAATTTTGGGATTCTCTTATTTTTATGCATCTCTTACAATTAATCCAATTGATGTTGCTTCAAATTTAAAAAAAGGTGGAGTAGCAATACCAGGAGTTAGACCAGGAACTAATACTGCAAACTATTTATCAGGGATACAAAATAGGTTGACATTATTAGGAGGATTATTCCTTGGTTCAGTAGCTATAATCCCTGCTGCAGTAGAAAGAGCTACAAATGTGCAGACTTTTCAGGGTTTAGGCGCTACTTCATTACTTATTCTTGTTGGTGTTGCTATAGATACTGCTAAGCAAATTCAGACTTATGTCATTTCTCAAAGGTACGAGGGGCTAATTAACAATTAATGAAAAAACATTTATTATTTTTAGGAGCGCCTGGAGCAGGGAAAGGGACCCAGGCAGAATTATTAAGCAAAACTAATTCTTACTTGCACCTTTCCACAGGTGAATTATTAAGAAAAGAAATTGAAATGAATACTACTCTTGGTAGACAGGTAAAGGATATTATTAATCGTGGAGAACTTGTAAGTGATGAACTTGTATTAAAAATAGTAAGGCATAATCTAGATAAGGATAATGATGGTTGGATCCTAGATGGCTACCCGAGAAATTTATCGCAAGCAAATTCGTTGAATGAGGTTTTAATTGAAATAAATCAACCTTTAGAAATAGTTTTTTACTTAGATATTCCAGAAGAAGTTCTAATTAAACGTTTGCTTTTAAGAGGGAGAAAAGATGATACTGAACAGACTATTAAAAAAAGACTTGACATTTATAAAAAAACTACAGAACCATTAATTCAATATTTTAAAGATCTATGTTTACTTGAGTATATTAACGCTGATAGAGATTTAAAAACCATTTCCTCTGATATCAAACAAAAAATGGCTTGATCATGATGTAGAATATAGTATTAAAGTTTATTTGTAAAACCCCTATGAAGGTCAGATCATCAGTCAAAAAAATTAGTCCTGACGATCAGATCGTGAGGCGAAGAGGTAAAATCTATGTTATTAACAAGAAAAGACCTCGCAATAAACAGCGTCAGGGTTAAATTTCAACCCTTTTATTCAAACTTTTATTTATTCAAAACACGTGGCCAGGATTGCAGGAATTGACATACCTCGCGAAAAGCGAGTTGAAATTGCACTTACATACGTCTATGGAATTGGTTTAACAAGATCAAAGCTAATTCTTGCAAATACAGGCGTAAACCCAGATATTCGTGTAAAAGATCTTTCAGATTCTGATGTGCAAAAACTTAGAGGTGCATCCGAGGAATTCACTTTAGAAGGAGATTTGAGAAGAAAAGAGGGAATGGCCTTAAAACGTCTACAAGATATAGGTTGTGTTAGAGGAAGAAGGCATAGAATGAGTCTTCCTGTGAGAGGCCAAAGAACTAGAACTAACGCTAGAACAAGACGAGGTTCAAGAAAAACAGTTGCTGGAAGAAAAAAATAATTAACTAAATCTACTCACAAATTCTAATATTAAATTAAAACATCATGGCAGCTACAGTAAAAAAAACAGGTTCAAAGAAATCCAAACGTAATGTACCTAATGGTGTGGTACACATTCAAAGCACATTTAATAACACTATAGTTTCAATTACTGACACTTCTGGCCATGTAATTTCTTGGTCTTCTGCTGGTGCCAGTGGATTTAAAGGGGCTCGTAAAGGTACACCATTTGCTGCTCAAACAGCAGCTGAAGCTGCAGCTAGGAGAGCACTTGATCAAGGTATGAGACAAATAGAAGTCTTAGTTAGAGGACCTGGCTCAGGTAGGGAAACGGCCATAAGAGCTTTACAAGTGGCCGGTTTAGAAATAACTCTAATAAGAGATGTAACTCCATTACCTCATAATGGATGTAGAAGGCCTAAAAGGAGACGCGTTTAGGTCTTAACCATTCTCCAAACCCACCAAAAAACTTTTAATCTTATTTTTTTCCGTGTTGCAATACCAGATTGACAGAATCGATCATCAAATATCAGATGATCGCTCCCAAACAGGAACTTTTTTAATTGGCCCTCTGGAAAGGGGACAAGCCACAACTTTAGGTAATTCGCTTAGGAGAGTCCTTATGGGTGGACTTGAAGGCAGTGCAGTAACTGCAGTAAGAATAGCAGGAATTAATCACGAATATGCAACTATTCCTGGAGTTAGAGAAGATGTTCTAGATATTCTTCTCAATTGTAAGCAACTATCAATTAATAGTTCTAATCCAGAGCTTGAAATTGGCAGGTTAGTAGCAAGTGGTCCAATGGAGGTGAAGGCAAATGATATTCAATTCTCATCTCAGGTTGAAATTGTTGATGGTGAAAAACCAATTGCAACCATTCAGGAGGGACATAACTTAGAGTTAGAAATCCATGTTGAAAGAGGTATTGGATATAGGCCGGTTGATCGTAAGAATGAAGAAACAACTGCTATCGACTTACTTCAAATAGATGCTGTATTTATGCCTGTCAAAAGAGTTAATTTTACGATTGATGAAACTGCTGTGGCAGAGGGGGGAACAGGTAGAGAAAGATTAAAAATAGAAGTAGTAACAGATGGCTCAACAACTCCTGATGATGCAATTGCTGAAGCTGCAAACCAGTTAATAGAACTCTTTCAACCTCTTGCTACTGTTACAATGGTTGAAGAAATTCCTGAAGAACCTGAACCATCTCCTGAAGCTCAAATTCCACTCGAAGAACTAAACTTGTCAGTTAGAGCGTATAATTGTCTAAAAAGAGCGCAAGTTAACTCAGTTTCTGATTTAATGGGCTTTAGCTATGAGGATCTTCTCGAAATTAAGAACTTTGGTTCTAAATCTGCTGATGAGGTGATTGAAGCTCTTGAGCGTATTGGAATTTCTATTCCACAAAGTAGAACCTCAGTTTAACTTTTTTTAAGATTATGAGACACCAACTTAGAATTCCATTATTAAGTAAACCTGCTGACCAGAGGAAAGCACTTTTAAGAGGCTTAACTACACAATTAATTAGGGAAGGTAGAGTAACGACAACTAAAGCTAGGGCGAAAGCTTTGAGAAACGAAGCCGAAAGGATGATTTCCCTTGCCAAAGATGGTAGTTTGTCTTCTAGGAGAAGGGCTATTGGATACATTTATGATAAGAAATTAGTTCATTCATTATTTGAAAAAGCAAAAGAAAGATATGGAGATAGAAAAGGAGGCTATACACGCATAGTCAGAACCGTATCTAGAAAAGGAGATAATGCTCAGATGGCTATAATTGAGCTTGTTTGAGTCAGTTTAAAAAGGCTATTTTACTAGAATATAACTTTTGAAAAGGGTAGCTTTACTAGTCCAATATGACGGATCTAGTTATTCAGGTTGGCAAAGACAAAAAAATGCAACTGCAGTTCAGGAAATTCTAGAGAGAGCTCTTTTTAAAATTACTAATCATGCTGTGACAACTTTTGCCGCAGGAAGAACCGACGCAGGAGTACATGCATCAGGTCAAGTAGTTCATTTTGATGTTGATTGTGTTATTCCAGGAAATCGTTTTTCGGATGTACTAAATAGTTTTTTACCTTCAACAATTAGAATTTTAGAATCTGTTGAGGTTAAAGATGGTTGGCATGCATGTTATTCAGCAATCTATAGACACTATCGATATGTTATCAATAACAGTAAATTACCTAACTTGTTTATAGATAATTGGGTATGGCATAGGTACCAAAAAAATTTAGATGAAGTTTTAATGTCAATTGCTTCAAAGAGTATGGAAGGAGAACATGATTTTTTTGCTTTTCAGAAAAGTGGAAGCAATAGAAAAACTTCTATTACTAAAATCAAAAATATAGATATAAAAAGAGTAGAGGATTTAATTTTAATTGATATTAAAGCTACAGGTTTTCTCTATGGAATGGTACGTTTAATAGTTGGTCAACTAGTGTTAGTTGGAGAAAAAAAAATATCGCCAGAAATTTTCAAAGATAGATGGGTAAATAAAAAGAAAAATGATGTTAAAGAGTCTGCTCCCGCTAAAGGTTTATGTTTTGTAAATGCTGTATATGAAAAAAATGTTTTTAAAAAGATCAATAATAACGATTTTTTCCCAGTGTTTTTAATTAAGGGTTTTTCTTAAGTAAATTTAATTAAAGCAAGTTATTTGTTTAAATAACCTCAAATGTTTGTTTAATACTCCTCCAATAAGGTAGAATTTGAAGACTGATTTAAGTTTATTTTCATAAATTTGGTAAATGAATAGAACGATGACTCCGTCTTTAGAAACCATTGAAAGAAATTGGTTTTTAGTTGACGCAAAAGATAAGACACTTGGGAGACTTGCTACAGAAATTGCAGCCGTTTTAAGAGGAAAAAATAAGCCAACATTTACACCTCATTTGGATACAGGTGATTTTGTCATTGTTGTAAATGCTGAAAAAGTTGAGGTAACTGGAAAAAAAGCATCACAAAAGTTGTATAGAAGACATTCTGGCAGACCTGGAGGTATGAAAGTTGAAAAATTTGAGTCTCTTCTAGAAAGAATTCCTGAAAGAATCATCGAGCAGGCTGTCAAAGGTATGCTCCCTCATAACTCTTTAGGAAGACAGCAATTTAAAAAATTAAAAGTTTATAAAGGTGCTGATCATCCGCATGCTGCCCAGAATCCTGTATTATTAAATAGTTAATTTATAAATAATGAATAGTCAAATAAAAAACAAAGCTGTTTATTGGGGTACTGGAAGAAGAAAAACTTCAGTAGCGAGAGTTCGTTTGATTCCTGGGGATGGACAAATAAAAATTAATGGTCGTTCAGGAGATGATTACCTAAACTTTAATCCTCTACACTTAAATTCTATAAAAGCACCTTTGCAAACTTTAGGACTAGAAAATTCTTATGATATTTTGGTCAATGTATTTGGTGGTGGATTGACTGGCCAAGCAGATGCTATTAAGCAAGGGGCAGCAAGGGCACTATGCGAATTATCTCCAGATAACAGGAAACCATTAAAAACTGAAGGTCACCTCAGTAGAGATCCTAGAGCGAAGGAAAGAAGAAAATATGGTCTTAAAAAAGCAAGAAAAGCTCCACAATTCTCCAAACGTTAAACGAATCTTACATTATGCCAAAATCAGAAATTCATCCAAAATGGTATCCAGATGCAAAAGTTATTTGTAATGGAGAAGTTGTAATGACGACAGGTTCAACTCAGCCTGAATTACATGTTGATGTATGGAGTGGTAATCATCCTTTCTTTACTGGAACTCAGAAAATTCTGGATACAGAAGGTAGAGTTGATAGGTTTATGAAAAAATATGGAATGGGTTCTGCCAATTCAGCTACATCAAAAGATAAAAAAGAACAAAAAGATTCTAATAAATAGAATTTTCAAACTTAAGCAAAATTTCAATTGGAATACTCAACACTAATTGCAAGGTTGAAGACTGCTTCAGAAAGTTTTGAAAATTTGGAAGTGCAACTTGCAGATCCAGATGTAGCAAATGATCCCAAGAAATTAGAGTCAATAGCAAGAGAGAGGTCAAAATTGGAACCTTTAGTGGTTGACTTTAAAAAGTTACTTGAAACTGATAAGGAAATTGAAGATTCAAAAAATCTACTAAAAGAGAGTAGAAATGATAAAGAGATGGAATCTTTTATAAATGAGGAATTAATTAACCTGGAGGAATGTAAGAATGAACTTATTCAAAAAACTACAATCGCATTATTACCGAAAGATCCAAGGGATGAGAGAAGTGTAATGTTAGAAATCAGAGCAGGTGCTGGAGGTAACGAGGCTTGTATATGGGCCGGTGATTTAGCAAGAATGTATGAAAGATATGGACAAAAAATTGGATGGTCTGTAAAACCCGTTAGTGCTTCAGAGTCAGATATGGGTGGATTCAAAGAGTTAGTTATCTCTGTCAAGGGAGATTCAGTATACAGTCAACTTAAATTTGAAGCTGGTGTTCATAGAGTTCAAAGAGTTCCAGCTACTGAATCTCAAGGAAGAGTACACACCTCTACTGCTACTGTTGCTGTCATGCCTGAGGCTGATCCCGTTGAGGTTAAGATTGATCCAACTGATTTAGAGGTTGGTACAGCAAGATCAGGAGGTGCAGGGGGACAAAATGTTAATAAGGTAGAGACAGCTATTGATCTTCTCCATAAGCCTACAGGAATAAGAGTTTTTTGTACTCAAGAGAGATCACAATTGCAAAATCGCGAACGAGCAATGGAAATTTTAAGAGCTAAATTATATGAAATGCAATTAAAAGAAGCTAATGCACAAGAAAGATCTCAGAGGCTTTCCCAGGTTGGAACGGGTGATAGGAGTGAAAAAATTAGAACTTATAATTTTAAAGATAACAGGACAACTGACCATAGATTAGGTTCCAATTTTTCACTGGAGCCAATTCTTGCTGGTCAATTAGATGAAGTGATTGATGCATGCATAGCGCAAGAACAAAAAAGAATGATGGAAGATTTTAATAACGAAGTAAATTAAGTTTATATTATTTTAGATGGCAATTCCTATTACGTATTTACTCCATTCTTTATGTCTGCCGGAGTCAATTTGTCTTGTGGCCTCAAAATTGAGATTACTAAGTGGACGATAAGGCTTGCGCTTTAAAGGCATATTAGCCTCCTCTGGGGTTCTATTACCTTTTTGTACATTACATCTAAGACATGCAGTCGTAACATTTTCCCAATTATCTGTTCCACCTCTGCTTCTTGGTAAAACATGATCAATTGATAGGTCACTTCCCCTATAGTTACAGTATTGGCAGGCATTGTTATCTCGAAGAAGAATATTTTTTCTAGTTAAAGAAACCTCTCTAAAAGGAACCTTTACGTAATAGCGAAGTCTTATAACCGTCGGCAATTTTCTTCCGCTATGTATTGCATATGATTTATCTTCCTCTAAGCTTTCTGCTTTACCTTTGATCATCAAAATGACAGCTCTTCGCCAAGAAGTGATGTTTAAAGGTTCATAAGATGCATTTAAAACTAGAGTCTGGCCCATGCCAAAATACAATTTACATGTCATGCTAACTGTATATTTCAATAAGCGCATATATTTGTGCAAAGTTAATGCAAATTCGGCAAACCAATCAGGGATTTAATTTTGATAAATATCCAACTTTCAAAAAAGATATAGATCCAAAGCAAAGAGCATGGATAGAAGTTAAAGGCAAAGCGCTAGAGACAAATGTTAGGCAGTTGAGGGCAAAGTTAAGCAAAAATTGTCAATTTATGGCTGTTGTCAAAGCTGATGGATATGGACATGATGCAAAAGTAGTATCCGACTACGCTATTAAAGGCGGAGCCTCACAATTTGGAGTTGCCACTTTAAATGAAGGGATTAAGCTACGTTCTTTTGGGGTTAAAAAACCAATTCTTATTCTCGGAAATCTATATACAAAAAGAGATTTAATAATATCCTTTAAAAATGATCTTATGCCAACAATCAGCAGTATAAGAGAGTGTTTAATTTGTAATAATATCGGGAAGCACTTTGGGTTAAAATTTTCTTTACATCTTAAGGTTGATACTGGAATGTCAAGATTAGGATTCGAATTTAAAAAATTTGTTGAGCAATTTGAAAAAATAAAATCTTTTGAGCATATTTCAATAGAAGGAATATATAGTCATTTATCGTCTGCAGATGAAGATAACGTATTAGATTCTAAAAGTATTACACAACTACAAAGAATCAAGTTTAATAAATTATTAAAGCAAATTAATCTTAAAAGAAATCGTAAAATAAAGATACATTTGGCTAATTCTGCAGGAATGCTTCTTAACAAGAATTTTCATTTTAATATGGTACGTGTTGGACTTTCTATGTATGGATACAGTCCTTTAGACAAAATAGATAAAAATTTATTACTTCAACCAGCTTTATCTTTGAAGGTTAAAGTAGCTTTTATAAGAACTATTGATAAAGGTGTAAGTGTAAGTTACGGAGGGAAATTTGTAAGTCATAGAAAAACTCAGTTAGCTGTATTAAGTATTGGTTATGCAGATGGTGTACCAAGAAATCTTTCAGGCAAGATTGAAGTTATCCACAATAATAAATTTTATCCTCAAGTTGGATCTATAACCATGGACCAAATGATGGTAGACATAACGGATTCTAATGAAATTCAAGTTGGTAGTACTATGGTATTACTAGGATCTGATGGAGATAAAACAATTTCTCCTCTTGATTGGGCAAACAAATCTAATACTATCCCTTGGGAAATTCTTTGTTCTTTTAAAAATAGATTACCGAAAGTTCAAGTAGATTAGACATTTCGATTAAATAAAAAATTTTGAATGTTAGCATAAAAATTGATATTGTATAAGAACTGGAGAGGTGGCTGAGTGGTTGAAAGCGGCTCCCTGCTAAGGAGTTACAGGAGGTAACTTTTGTCGAGGGTTCGAATCCCTCCCTCTCCGTGATTTATTTAGAAAATTTTTTAATTAATAATTGTTTTAAAACAAGTCAAGATTAATATCTTTAAGGTCGTAAATAGATTTTAAAATCAAATCAGCGCCTGCATTCCTAAGATTTGTTTCGTAAGAATTACGTTCTTTTAATCGAGAATTTAAATGTAAATGAGGGGGAGCTATTCCGATACTTATAAATTTCTGAGATGGTATTTTCTTTCTAGCGTTTATAACTGTATTTACATCTGCAATAGTATCTCCTACATATGCAATGGGAATATTTGATTCGCCAAGTTTATCTCCAATTAGCTTTTTTGATAAGTTAATAAAACCTTTGGGATCAGGCTTGTCAGGAGCATCTCCCATAGATATTAATGGTGGTGATTTTAGTCCAAGTCTTTTTTCTAAAACAAATTTTGCAGAAGCAGGCTCTGCACCACTAACAAAACCCCAGATTATTCCATTACCTTGAATTAAATCAAAAAACTTTTTATCAACTAATAATTCCTCATTTGTTATGTAACCAGACCAATATTTACTATCTTTATTTGGATCTCCACCAAAGTAAAACTCTTCAAAACATTTTACTATTTTCTCTCTTGGAGGAATTTTAAGGTTTAAGTTCTTTTTTTTTATACATCTTTTTATAAGTTCTAAACTTAAATCCCAGTCATTATTCCAGATCCCTTCATTTTTTGCATTATCAATATCTATATAACTTGGCTCCCATCCGGAAAATCTGTAAACTGTTTTTTTTAATGAGAGCCTGTAACTATTTTCTACGCTGCGGATTACCCCATCAATGTCAAACAAAATTAAACCAATATTTTTCAATTTTTTTACATCTTTATTATAAAAGATTAGTATTCTTATAAAGAAAAAGCAAAGAAAATATTCTATTTATAAAATTATTGATTATCTAAACTTAATTTTGTAAATATCCTCTGGGAGTGAGAAAAATTTCGTCAACTAAGGTTGTTTGAGAATTACCAATTATAATGATTGATAACATATCAATCTCTTTGAAAGGAATTGTGTTTAAAGTAAAAAATTTTTTGGTTTGATTTTCTCTCCCTACTTGTCTAGCTATTAAAACTGGAGTTTCACCATGCCTAGATTGTAAACATGTATCTATTACGCTTTTAAGCTGCCAATTTCTTTCAACGGATTGAGGATTAAATAAAGCTATTACAAAGTCGCCCACAAGAGCTCCTTCAATTCTTTTTTCTATTAAAGACCATGGAGTCAATTTATCGCTTAAGCTTACTGAACAAAAGTCATTCATTAGTGGTGCTCCACTAATCGCAGCCGCTAATTGAACACTACTTATACCTGGATGTACTTCAAAGTAAGGTCTATATTCTTTGTTGATTGTTTGAAGTAATTCTAAAATTAAACCTGCCATGCCATAAAATCCAGATTCACCCGAAGAAATTAAAGCCACTTTAATTCCTTCCTCAGCTAGTTTAATTGTTTTACTGCATCTCTCTTTCTCTTCAGTAAGTTTACTTTCAATTAAAACTTGGTCACTCCTTTTTAAGGACTTAATTAAATCTAAATACATTTTGTATCCGATCCAAACAGTACATCTTGAAAGTGCTTTTTTTGCATCACTGGTTAAGAAGGAGATATCACCAGGCCCAGTTCCAACAATATGTATTTCGCCATGGGTTGGATTATATTGATTTTTTGATTCTGCTACAGCAATAGTGACTGCCCCAAATTGATTTTTAAAAATTCTTTTTTCTTCTAATAATTTTGATTCTTCTCCTGCTGCTAGTAAGCAAGAGGCTTCCGCTACGGAAGAGGTGCCAATTTCCATTTCTACAACACTCGAAGGATTTGGAACAATTATTGTTGAAAGATCTTCTTTACTAAAAAACTTTATAGGCAAGTTTTTTTCTTCAGCAAGTTCTAAAATTCCTTTTTCATCTTTTTTAATATCAATCGTTGCAAGTCCCGCAATTGAATACATGGATAAATTTCTCGACTCCAATAAATTATTTAAAGAATTTGCTATTAATTCTTTACTTGTATTTCTTTCACATCCAATGCCAATCCATAATACGGGCGGGTGCCAAGTTGTTTCATGATTTTCGAATATGCTCACATGAAATGTTGAATCTGGGTTTTCAATTTCTTTTTCATTAATTTGATTAATTATCCCCCCTGATTCTGAATTTTTCCATAAGCTATTACCAGATAATTGTTTGCAAAATATTTGTTCGTTCTTAGCTTGTTTAATTACTAGTTTTGACCAATCCTTAATTTTGCCAGATCTTTCCCAACCCCATTGATTCCCAAATGCATCGAGATTTAAGAAGCTTTTATCATTGGAATTATTAGTTTCTATTATTTCTCCACCAAGTAAATTAGCAATTTGATATGCAATATTTTGCGTATTTGACTGATGTAAGCCAATTAAAGGAACTATCTTAGAACACTTGTTATCTATAACTATTACACCAGGATCTTGATCTTTAGAAGTTAAAAAAGAATTTATTATGCGTATTGATGCAGCAATGGATCCTATGAAAATTATTAAATCTATTTCCGGCCATTTTTTAAGTAATATTTCTCTAGGTTTTTGTACTAGAAAAAGTTCATTTTCCTCTACATCATCTTTTGAAGAACCTGCAATGAATATATCTTTGACAAATTCAGTTTTTTTAAGCCTTTTTAAAATTTCTTTTGAATTATTAGATAGACCTATAGCAATTCCTTTCAAATCAGAAACTATTGATAGTTACGTTGGAATTATATCCTGTCACTTGATTTTAAAAAATTTTCTTTGAAATATAAAAAAAAATTTAAGAAATTTACTTAAAATTTGAGTAAAAATACTCAGAATTATGTCATGGACTGGAATTTAACAAAATATTCATATAGTAACAATCATTAGAACATTTGTTACGTTAATGCATAACGAAAGAATCTTTGCCTTATTATTTTTGAAACGAATATCTAAAGTTCTGAGGGATTCGTTTTCTTGAATATTATCATTATAAATAAGTTCAAGATCCGATCAATCGGCTTTAATGTCAATTATTTTCGAGGTGCTAGATGACCATCAGCCCACCAGAAAGTGGAGAAAAAAACAAAAAAGTTTTGGAGGATCCTGTTAAGGCCGATCCAAGACCTATTGATTTTGCAAAATTAGATAAGCCAGGTTTCTGGTCAAGTAAATTATCTAAAGGTCCAAAAACCACAACTTGGATCTGGAATTTGCATGCTGACGCACATGATTTCGATGTGCATACAGGCGATGCTGAAGAAGCAACAAGAAAAATCTTTTCAGCTCATTTTGGACATCTTGCAGTCATTTTTATATGGATGAGTGCTGCATTTTTCCATGGAGCAAGATTTTCTAATTATTCAGGTTGGTTAGCTGACCCAACTCATGTAAAACCGGGAGCTCAACAAGTATGGGCAATTGTCGGTCAAGAAATGCTTAATGCTGATCTTGGTGCTAACTACAACGGAATTCAAATTAGTTCAGGAATATTCCACATGTGGCGAGCATGGGGAATAACTAATGAAAGCGAACTTATGGCTTTGGCAATAGGTGCTGTAGTAATGGCTGCACTAATGCTACATGCAGGAATTTTTCATTATCACAAAGCAGCTCCAAAAATGGAGTGGTTCCAGGATATTGAGTCTATGCTTAACCACCATATAGCTGGTTTAGTTGGACTAGGCTCATTAGCGTGGGCTGGCCATTGTATTCATATCGGAGCTCCTACTGCAGCACTGTTAGACGCAATTGATGCAGGTTCTCCTTTAGTAATCAATGGTAAAGAAATAGCAACTATTGCAGATATGCCTATGCCGCATCAACTCTGTGACCCACAAATCATCGGTCAGATATTTCCAGGATTAGCAAGTGGTACAGGTAATTTCTTTAGTTTAAACTGGTTAGCTTTCTCTGATTTCCTTACCTTCAAAGGTGGACTTAACCCTGTTACAGGAAGTTTATGGATGACTGATGTTTCACATCATCACCTAGCTTTTGGTGTAATAGCAATCATTGGTGGTCATATGTATAGGACCAATTACGGTATTGGTCATAGTATGAAAGAAATATTAGATTCACAGCAAGGAGACCCAATATTATTTCCTGCTCCTAAAGGTCATCAAGGTCTTTTTGAGTTTATGGCAGAAAGTAGACATGCCCAGCTTGCAGTAAACCTAGCAATGCTTGGATCAATAAGCATACTTGTATCTCATCATATGTATGCGATGCCTCCATATCCATATATAGCTACTGACTACATGACAGTTCTTGGATTATTTACTCATCACATGTGGATAGGTGGATTATTCATAGTTGGTGCAGGCGCCCATGCTGGAATTGCAATGGTTAGAGATTATGACCCAGCAAAACATATTGATAACGTATTAGACAGAATCCTTAAAGCAAGAGATGCCTTAATTAGTCACTTGAACTGGGTATGTATGTGGTTGGGATTCCATAGTTTTGGACTATACATTCATAACGACACTATGAGGGCTTTGGGCAGACCTCAAGATATGTTTAGTGATTCTGCAATCCAACTTCAGCCAATTTTTGCTCAATGGGTTCAGAGTATTCAAGCATCTGCTGTTGGAACTTCTCTTTTAGCAGGTACTTCAGAAGCTTTACCTCACAAAGCGTTAAGTGAAGTTTTTAATGGAAGTTTAGTAGAAGTGGGTGGAAAGGTTGCTATAGCTCCAATTCCATTAGGGACAGCTGATTTAATGATTCATCATATTCATGCTTTCCAAATTCATGTAACTGTTTTGATACTTCTCAAAGGAGTACTTTATGCAAGAAGTTCAAGGTTGATCCCTGATAAAGCTTCTTTAGGATTTAGATTTCCTTGTGATGGACCTGGAAGAGGTGGTACATGTCAAGTTTCTTCATGGGACCACGTGTTCTTAGCCCTTTTTTGGATGTATAACTGTTTATCAATAGTAATTTTCCACTTCTCTTGGAAAATGCAGAGTGATGTTTGGGGACTTACAGGTGGTAACTTCGCACAGAGTTCCATTACTATTAATGGTTGGTTAAGAGATTTCCTTTGGGCGCAAGCATCTCAAGTATTAACAAGTTATGGACAATCAATAAGCATGTACGGTTTGATGTTCTTAGGAGCTCACTTCATATGGGCATTTAGTTTAATGTTCCTCTTTAGTGGTAGGGGATATTGGCAAGAATTATTTGAATCAATTGTTTGGGCACATAACAAGCTTAAAGTTGCTCCAACTATTCAACCAAGAGCTTTATCTATCACCCAGGGTAGAGCAGTAGGTGTAACACACTTCCTTGTCGGAGGTATTGCTACCACATGGGCCTTCTTCCATGCTCGCCTTTTCGGGCTGGGCTAATTACCTGAACTTCACCTTTTTAATTCAATGGCAACAAAATTTCCATCATTTAACCAGGGTCTAGCTCAGGACCCTACAACCCGACGAATATGGTACGGAATAGCTACCGCTCACGACTTTGAAAGTCATGATGGTATGACCGAAGAAAAGCTTTATCAGAAGCTTTTCTCTACACATTTTGGTCATCTCGCGATAATCGCGCTCTGGGTAGCTGGTAACTTATTTCATATTGCTTGGCAAGGCAACTTCGAGCAATTTGTACTTGATCCGACTCACGTACGACCTATTGCTCATGCTATTTGGGATCCTCATTTTGGATCTGGGATCACAGAAGCAATGACACAAGCAGGAGCTAGTGGTCCAGTAAACATAGCTTACTCAGGTCTCTACCATTGGTGGTATACAATTGGAATGAGAACTAATGAGCAACTCTTCCAAGCTTCAATATTCATGAGTATTTTGGCTTGTTGGACTCTGTTTGCAGGTTGGTTACACTTACAGCCAAAATTTAGACCCTCTCTAGCTTGGTTTAAAAATGCTGAGTCAAGATTAAATCATCATTTAGCTGTCTTATTTGGTTTTAGTAGTATCGCTTGGACAGGTCATTTGGTTCATGTTGCTATACCTGAATCAAGAGGACAGCATGTAGGTTGGGATAATTGGTTAACAGTGCTTCCACACCCTGCAGGTTTAGCTCCTTTCTTTACATTAAATTGGGGAGCTTATGCTCAAAATCCTGATTCTTTAGATCAAGTATTTGGAACAGCTGAAGGAGCTGGAACAGCAATATTTACTTTCTTAGGTGGTCTTCATCCTCAAAGCGAGGCATTATGGCTTACAGATATTGCGCATCACCATATTGCGATTGGTACAGTTTTTGTAATTGCCGGTCACATGTATAGAAATACTTTTGGTATTGGACATAGCCTCAAAGAAATTACAGAAGCTCATAATACAAGACACCCTAATGACCCTCATAAAGGTAGTTTCGGAATTAACCATGATGGAATATATGAAACCGTAAATAACTCATTACATTTCCAACTTGGACTAGCATTAGCATCACTTGGTGTGGCAACTTCTCTAGTTGCTCAACATATGGGTGCACTTCCCTCTTATGCTTTCATTGCAAGAGACTACACTACACAATCTGCTTTATATAGTCACCATCAGTACATAGCAATGTTCTTGATGGTTGGTGCTTTCGCACACGGTGCTATCTTCTTTGTGAGAGATTACGATCCAGAATTAAATAAAGATAATGTATTAGCAAGAGTGCTTGGAACAAAGGAAGCTTTGATAAGTCACCTTAGTTGGGTAACAATGTTGCTTGGATTCCATACTCTTGGAATTTATGTTCATAACGATGTTGTTGTGGCTTTTGGTAATCCTGAAAAGCAAATTCTAATTGAGCCAGTTTTTGCTCAATTTATTCAAGCTGCTCAAGGTAAGATGATGTACGGCTTCAACGCTTTATTATCTGATCCTACAAGTTCAGCAACTCTCGCAGCTAATTCATTACCAGGTAATCATTACTGGATGGATCTTATTAATAGACAAGATGCATTAAGTGCTTTCTTACCTATCGGTCCAGCAGATTTCTTAGTTCACCATGCTATCGCTTTAGGTCTTCATACAACTGCATTAATCCTTATCAAAGGTGCACTTGATGCTAGAGGAACAAAATTAATTCCTGATAAGAAAGACTTAGGTTATGCTTTCCCTTGCGATGGACCCGGACGTGGAGGCACTTGTGATAGTTCATCTTGGGACGCTATGTATTTAGCAATGTTCTGGGCATTAAATTTATTAGCATGGGTAACTTTCTACTGGCATTGGAAACACCTAGCAATTTGGCAGGGTAACGTAGCACAATTTAACGAATCAGGAACTTATTTAATGGGTTGGTTCAGAGATTATCTCTGGTTAAATTCTGCTCAACTTATTAATGGATATAATCCATTTGGAGTAAATTCTCTATCTCCTTGGGCTTGGATGTTCCTATTCGGTCACTTAGTTTGGGCTACTGGTTTCATGTTCCTAATATCATGGCGTGGTTACTGGCAAGAGTTAATTGAAACATTAGTATGGGCACATCAGCGTACTCCAATTGCTAACCTTGTTGGCTGGAGAGATAAGCCAGTAGCACTTTCAATTGTCCAAGCTAGATTAGTTGGACTAGCACATTTCACTATTGGAAACATACTTACATTTGGGGCATTTGTTATTGCATCCACTTCAGGTAAGTTTGGTTGAATTTACCTTAAATAATTTAAATCACCACAAATGTGGTGATTTTTTTTTGTTTAATTTTAATGTTCTAAATTAAGTTAAAATTATGTAATTACTATTCAATATAAATGTCAGATATAAAGCAATTAATTTCTATTATCGTCCCTGTTTTCAATGAAAGCGAGAGTATTGGTCTTTTATTGGATGAAGTTATAAATGTAATGTCTTCTCATAAATTTAATTTTGAATTGATTGTTGTAAATGATGGTTCTAAAGATAATACTCATCAAGTATTGAAGCAACTAACTCTCAAGATTAGAGAATTGTCAGTAATTTCCCTTCGCAAAAATTATGGTCAAACTGCAGCAATGTCAGCTGGCTTTGATAATTCTAAGGGCGATATTGTTATTACTTTGGATGGTGATTTACAGAATGATCCAAATGATATTCCTTTATTAATTTCAGAAATTAATAATGGTTATGATTTAGTTTGTGGTTGGAGGTTTGATAGAAAAGATAAATTAATTAATAGAAAGATACCATCAAAAATAGCGAATAAGTTAATAGCTCATGTAACAGGTTTGAAGTTGCATGACTATGGTTGCTCATTAAAAGCGTTTAAGAAAGAAATAATAGAAGATATAAAGTTATATGGGGAACTTCACAGGTTTTTGCCCGTTTTAGCAAATATTGAAGGTGCAAGAATCAAAGAAATTAAAGTAAATCATAGGAGCAGGCAATATGGATCTAGTAAATATGGAATTGATAGAACTTTTAGAGTTTTAATGGATTTACTAACTGTTTGGTTTATGACTAAATTTTTAACAAGACCGATGTATGGATTTGGTTTTGTTGGAATCATAAGTATTTTGATTAGTATTACAATGAGTTCCTATTTGATAGTTTTAAAAATAATGGGTGAGGATATTGGAAATCGTCCTTTGTTAATGTTTGCTTTAATATTGGGAATTACTGGGGTTCAATTATTTAGCTTTGGATTATTGAGCGAACTTTTAATTAGAACATATCATGAAAGTCAAAGTCGTCCAATTTACAGAATTAGATCAATAAACAGTGCTAAGCAAAATTAATTGTTTACTTGAAATTTCTTATTAATAAAGCTGAAATTACAACGACTTCTGGAGAAATATCTCTTAAGCCTTTTCGTAAAATTGGTAATGTTGATTTATCAGCTAATTCCTCCGCAATTTTTAATACCTTTAATTTATTTTCTTTATCACCCTGAAAAAGACTAATCATTTTATTTCTTTGAGAATTTTTATAAAATACTGAGTATTTTTTTCTGCGTGATTGTATAAATGACTATTTTTTTTAGATAGAAATATATTATTACTTTTTTTATTTTTCTTTAATTTAATAGAATTTAAATTGCTTTGATTTATTAACTTTTTAAAGCTTATTTTTTTAAAAAATACAAGTAATATTCCTATAAAATAATAAGCAAAATTGCGAAAAAATTTAACATGTAAAAAGTTAATAATTTTTATATCATCCAGTAATAAAATTAACATTATTTCGCTGATAAATACTAAAGTGATTAAAGATGTTTAAAGAACTATGCCATCTGATTTACCAAGTCTTTTACCCTCAATTTTTGTCCCATTAATTGGTATAGCAATGCCTGCTGTTTTTATCGTATTGATTGGAAGATTAATTACAGCAACTGAATAAATTATCAAACACTAAACTATTAAAAAAATGAGCGACTTTCAAAAATCATTCTCTGAATCAACAAGTTCTATTAAGTTTGATGAGAAATACATAGATACTTCTGTACAACCAAATGATATTGGCGTAGCAGAACAATGGGCAGTAAAAACAGTTGCTGATCCTTGTGTTGGTAATTTAGCTACTCCAGTTAATAGTGGTTATTTTACAAAAGCCTTTATAAATAATTTACCTTTTTACAGAGAAGGTATTTCCCCTAATTTTAGAGGTTTAGAAACTGGAGCAGCTTTTGGATATCTTCTTTATGGACCTTTTACCATGACTGGCCCATTAAGAAATTCTGAATTTGCTTTAACAGCTGGACTTCTCGCTACTATTGGAGCTGTTCATATTTTGACAGCACTTTTTGTTCTATACAATGCGCCTGGTAAAGCACCTAATGTTCAACCTCCAGATGCGACTGTTAATAATCCGCCAAAGGACTTATTTACAAGAGCTGGTTGGGCTGATTTTACAAGTGGATTTTGGTTAGGAGGATGTGGAGGAGCTGTTTTTGCTTGGTTACTTGTTGGGACATTACACTTAGATACCATAATGCCAATCATTAAAAGTATTTGGACTGCTGGTTAATTTCTAAATAAAAGAATAAGTAATACTTAAATTTGATTTAAAATTTTAAGGTGAGTTCTATTAATTAACGTATAGTGCGGTCCCATCTATAATTTCTAACTACTCTTCCTGCCGAAATAAGTTTAGATTTATAATGCAACGAGATTTTATCATTAGACTTTTTTAGGGTATCTAATCCTATTCCATTTCTGCCAAAATCCATTCCAGAGCTATGGTAATAGAATCCGTCTCCTTTATAGATTCCAATATGATCACATTTTTCTTCATTTCCAAAAAATAAAAGATCGCCAGGTCGTAGATCCGCATAAGATTCTTTGTAATAAAAAAGGTGCTTACAAAAACTTTTTATTTGAAAAGAGTCTCGAGGTATATAAATTTTATGCTTTAAAAAAGCAGTCTGAATTAATCCAGAACAATCAAAATTGGGTCCTAATGTACCGCCCCAAAGATATTCATTATTTAACTCAGATTGATCCTTGATCCATTTTAAAATTGAGTTAACTTTATTTTTTATAAAGAAGTGTTCATTTTCTAAACTGTTATTTTTCTTGAATTCGTATTTCTCAATAATTAATCCATCTAAATTTATCCAACAGACGTAGCCATCTTCATATAGTTGAACTAGTATTCTTGAATATTTATGGTTGTTTTGATAAATATTTGGATAAATAAGCCTAAAAATTCTATTTTTAAATATTTCAGTAACTAATTTATCCTCTGTTTCATTTTGATATCCCGAAATATTAACTTTTAATTTCCACCAAATAGTTTTTGAAAAATTAGTTTGTTTAAATAGTGAGATAGGATTTTTATTTTTTTTCATACAATGTCCTTTTACTATTTAAGTGAAGAGATGGGTCTAGCCTTAAATGATATTTTAGGGAGAGTATGCTCTTATAATAAAGATTTTTCAAGTGAAGATATTGCCATAACTTGGATTAATTATAAAAGTGGAAATCAAGGTGTATTTAAAGGTTTTGGCACTGGCATAAATAATAAAAAAATGGTTTACCCTGCCAGCATAGTCAAGTTGGTTTATAGTCTTGCTACATATTATTGGATTAAAAAAGGAAGTTTATTATTATCGGATGAAATTATTGATGCTGTAAGGAAAATGTTATCTTTCTCAAGTAATAATGCAACAAGCTTCTTAATTGATTTACTTACTGGAACGACAAGTGGACCTTGTATTGAGGGTGAATCATGGGAAAATTGGAAATATCAAAGAAGTATAATAAACGATTGGCTACATGATTTACATTGGGAGGAATTGAGTGGTATAAATTGCTGTCAAAAGACCTGGGATGATGGACCATTTGGTCGTGAAAAAGAATTTTATGGACATAATAATAAAAATAGAAACGCTATGAATTCTGATTCGGCTGCAAGGGTTTTAGAGGAAATTATGATTCATATTGATTATCAAAAAAATGATTTAAATTTACGCAGTTTTTTAAAAAGAAATTTAGATAAAGTTGTTCTTAAAAAAGATTCTTTTAATCAAATAGATGGTTTTTTGGGCGCAGGCTTACCAGAAAGCATTAATCTTTGGAGTAAAGCAGGCTTAATGTCAGAAGTTAGACATGATTCTGCTTGGTGGACTAATAGTCAATCTCTACACACTTTATTAGTTGTTTTTTGTGATGGTGAAAAATATTCTAAAGATTCTTCTTTCTTACCATTAATATCAAAAGAAGTGTATGAATTTAATAAAAAATATAATATTTAGGACTAAATTGAATCTTCTAAGAAATTAGAATCTAATTTGTCAGTATATGCTTCATAAGGCAACATCATTACTTCTTCAAAATCTAAATCATTCATAATCCATTCTCTATATTCAGCTAATAAACTTTTTCTATCTTCATTATCTAATTCATAAATACGCAACGCTGTATCTTTAAAATTTTCTTTAATTAAATTTTCAATTTCTTTCCTCTTCATTTTATTTTTGTTCTCCCTCTAAAATTACTCTTCTTATTGTTGACAACGCAATTCCTGTTTGTGATCTGATTGATCGATAAGAATATCCTTCATTACGCAATCTGATTACCAAAGATTCTTTTAGAGGACTTATTTTGGGCCTTCCTCCCAAATTATTCCCAGATAATTTTCTGCGTAAAAGTTGTTCTTTTTTTCTTTCTCCTAAACTTTTGTCTTCTAAATTATCTAATTCATATAAAATCCGAAAAATTGAAGAATTTGCATTAGAAGATTCATTAGAAGCAAAAAAACCAGTCAAAGTGCGCAATTGAATATCCTTATTTATAAGTTTATTTATTGTTATCAAACATTCTTTTTTATTTTTAAATGCTCGATCAAGCTGAGTTATTATTAATTGATCGCCTTTTGATAAGGAATTTATAGCTTTTTTGAGTTGGGGTTTGATTTCTTCATCTAAACTTATAAATTCAGAGAACACTAAACTGCAACCCTCTTCCTTCAAAAATTTTATTTGCTCCTCTAAATATTCATATTCGTTATGAGTAGCTCTAGCGTAACCTATTGCTTTAGAGTTTTTATTTTTTTCTGATAATAAAATACGTTTTCGTTTAAATTTTGATGTCACTGTTTTATTACATATACTTTTTACTGTATCAAATATTAAATAAAAAAACACTTTTTAGTACAAAATAAAGCAAAATAACTAGCTTTCAAACAATATAATTAAGGTAAGTACGTTCTGATATCTGTATTAAAAATAACATTATGAAATCTGATTCAATTTTAGTTAATGAAACAAGATAGTTTGTAACGAGTAAATTTAATTTAGATTTTCTTAATTGTAAAAGGATTAGTTGAATTCATTTATTTACTTCTGTTGAATGAGCTTCGTATTTGAAATTATAAATAGTTAATTCATCTTGTTTTTAGTAAGATAAAATTACAGGTCAAGAAGATTTAATGTGACTAATAATCCTAATAGTTTAATTTCAAAACCTGAATGGTTAAGGGTCAAAGCTCCACAAGTTGAGCGAATTGGTAATACTGCAAATTTATTAAATGATTTAAATCTCAATACCGTATGTCAAGAAGCAAGCTGTCCAAATATAGGCGAATGTTTTGCTAGTGGAACTGCAACTTTCCTCATAATGGGTCCTGGTTGCACTAGAGCATGTCCATATTGCGATATTGATTTTGATAGATCTAAGAGAGACTTAGACCCAACTGAACCATATCGTTTAGCCGAAGCTGTTTTTAGAATGAAGCTGAAGCATGTTGTAATCACATCTGTTAATAGAGACGATCTTGAGGATGGTGGCGCATCTCAATTTTTTCAATGTGTTCATCAAATAAGAGAAAAATCTCCTGAAACTACTATTGAGCTTCTTATACCTGATCTTTGTGGTAACTGGAAAGCGCTTGAAAAAGTTCTTGATTCAAATCCAAACGTTTTAAACCACAATATTGAGACTGTGTCTTCGTTATATAAAAAAGTAAGACCTCAAGGTAAATATGAAAGAACTCTTGAGTTGCTTAAAAGAACCAGAGACTACTCTCCCAAAATTTATACAAAGTCAGGCTTCATGCTTGGTTTAGGGGAAAAAGACGAGGAGGTCTTAAGTCTGCTAAAGGATTTAAAAAGTAATTTCGTTGATATTGTTACTATTGGCCAATATTTATCTCCTGGCCCTAATCATTTACCTGTTAAAAGATTTGTAAGTCCTTCAAAATTTAATTACTATAAAGTGTTCGGGGAAAAAGATTTAAACTTCATGCAAGTAGTTAGTTCTCCTTTAACTCGTAGTAGCTACCATGCTGAAGAGATTCAAAAACTTATGAAAAAGTATCCAAGATAGTTATATTTATTTATTTGGATCTACCCACTCATTTAATTTCCATTCAACTAGATCATTTTTAATCATTGGATCATTCTTAATTATTTTTAGTGCATTTCTATAATTATTCATTTCAAGAATAAGTAATCCGCCGTCACCTGGTCTATTTAACTCATCTACCAAAAAGCCACTTTTTATATTAATTCCCTCTTTTTTTAATTTTTTTACCCAATCAATATGTTCATTAATTATTTTTCGCTTTAAATAATTATTAATTAAGTATTCTTTTTTTATAATTTCAGTTTTTACAAAGAAAGGCATTTACATTTTTTTTATACCAAGCATCTCTTCTTCGCTTGGGGGAACAATCAAT
Organism: uncultured Prochlorococcus sp.; assembly: GCA_902583265.1. Taxonomy (GTDB): domain Bacteria; phylum Cyanobacteriota; class Cyanobacteriia; order PCC-6307; family Cyanobiaceae; genus Prochlorococcus_A. The sequence goes on along the minus strand of CACHVD010000006.1, from coordinate 23,769 downwards.
TTGAAAGTACTTTTAAAAAGAGACCAATTTTCAATTATTTTGGCAGCCTTTAAGCTATTTGTTTTTGCTTGATATTCTCTAATAATTTCCAATAAGATATTTTCCTGCTTTGATGAAGTTATTTGATGAATGCTTACTATTTCTTTATTTACTTTATTACTTAAATCATTATTTTCATCGATTATAAAAGCTATTCCACCAGTCATGCCCGCACCAATATTCCTTCCTGTGGAACCTAGAATAACAACTTTCCCACCAGTCATGTATTCACAACAATGATCACCTGCTCCTTCTGTTACCGCTGTAGCACCACTATTTCTAACCGCAAATCTTTCTCCCGATTTTCCTAATGCAAATAATTTTCCACCTGTTGCTCCATAAAGACAAGTATTTCCTAGGATGACTTGTTCGGAGGAGATTTCATTTATTTTTGGTGGAATTATTGTGAGTGTTCCTCCATTCATTCCTTTACAAACATAATCATTAGCTTCTCCGATTAATTGAACATTCATTCCCTTCAATAAAAAGGCACCAAAGCTTTGTCCTGCATATCCTTTGAAATTTAAGTTGAGTTCTCCATTGAAGCCAGTGTTGCCGTGAAGTTCTGCGATTTCTCCTGAAATTTTCGCACAAACACTTCTATCTGTATTTTTTATCTTAATTTCTTTGGTTAATATTTCGTGATTTTTAATTGAATCAATAAATTTAGTATCAGACAAAAACTCGTCTTCTAATACAGAACCATTACTATGGGCAGTTTTTAAGTGTTTTAACCATGATCTATCAGGGGTTGAGTGTTTATTTATTAAAGAAGAAAGATCAATATTAGAAGTTTTTGGAAGATCGATATTTCTTGCAGAAAGAAATTCTTGATTACCAATCAGTTCTTCCATATTAGAGACACCGATACTACTCATAATCTGTCTTACTTCTTCAGCAATATACAAGAAAAAATTGACGACATTTTCTGGAATACCTTTGAATCTTTTTCTTAATTCTTCTTTTTGAGTAGCAACTCCAACAGGACACTTGTTTGTATGGCAAACCCGAGCCATTATGCATCCTTCAGCAATCATCGCTACAGAACCAAAACCGTATTCTTCAGCACCGAGTAAAGCTGCAATAACTACATCCCAGCCTGTTTTAAGACCTCCATCAGTTCTCAAAATTACTCTTTCGCGTAAGTTATTCTCTAACAGAGATTTATGAACCTCAGCAACACCAAGTTCCCATGGTAAACCTGCATGTTTAATAGAACTCAGGGGTGAAGCACCTGTACCTCCGTCATGGCCTGATATTTGAATTACATCTGCATTAGCTTTGCTCACTCCAGCAGCAATAGTGCCTATACCAATTTCGGAAACAAGTTTAACGCTTACTTTCGCTTTTGGATGAACTTGGTGTAAGTCGTGGATAAGTTGAGCTAAATCTTCAATTGAATAAATATCATGATGCGGGGGAGGAGATATTAAAGCTACTCCAGGTTTACTATTTCTTAGTTTTGCAATGTAAGAATCAACTTTTGGACCAGGTAATTGTCCCCCCTCTCCGGGTTTTGCACCTTGAGCCATTTTAATTTCGAGTTGTTTACCACTTCTTAGATATTCAGGTGTAACTCCAAATCTTCCTGATGCTATTTGTTTTATAGCGGAGCATGCGGTGTCTCCGTCCTTTAAGCCTTTAATAAATGGCAAAGTCGCTGACTGAGTATTTTCATCTATATCATTTAAAACATTAAAACGAGCTGGATCTTCTCCTCCTTCTCCACTATTACTTTTTCCACCAATTCTATTCATTGCAACTGCTAAAACTTCATGAGCTTCTCTGGATAAAGCACCTAAACTCATTCCTCCAGTACAGAACCTTTTGCAAATTGATTCAACACTTTCAACTTCCTCTAATGGAATACTTTTTCTTTTTGAATTAATTGTTAGTAAATCTCTAAGAGATGTTGTCGGTCTATTACTAATAAGTTTTTTGTAAGTTTCAAAATGATCGTATCCTGGCCCTTGTTTTACCGCCGAATGTAAAACTTTGGACATCTCTGGGTTATTGGAATGATATTCTCCATTATTTCTAAATTGTACAAATCCTAAAAATTCTAATTTCTTTAAATCGATCTCTGGATAGGCTTTCGTATGTATTGAGAGTGTTTCATTAGTTAATTCTTTTAATGTTATGCCAGCGATACGACTTGTTGTACCATCAAAAGCAATTTTTATTAAGTCAGATCCAAGGCCTACAGCTTCAAAAATTTGTGCACCATGGTAACTAGATAAAAGTGAGATGCCTATTTTTGAAAGAATTTTTCTTAGACCGTCTTCTAGAGCTTTTTTAATATTTTCTTGAACATCAACTATTGATAAAGGATTTATTTTTTTGCTATCAATGAGTTTTTGTGTTTTTGGATGTTTTAACCAGTGTCTACCTGCTTCGAAGGTCAACCAAGGGCAAACTGCACTTGCTCCATATCCAATTAAACAAGCTAAGTGATGTGTGCTCCAACATTGACCGGTCTCAATTATTAAAGAAGCTTTTAGCCTGATTTCTTTTTTAAGAAGATAATGATGAATTGCTCCAACAGCAAGTAAAGGAGGTATGAAAGTCTTTTTAGGATTAATTCCCTTATCAGAAATGATAATTAAAGAGCAACCTTCTTTTATAGACAGCTCACTCTTTTTACAGATTAGTTTTAATTGGTTCTCTAAGCCTTGAATACCTTCCTCTAAATCAAACAAACTTGAAATTGTCTGAGATTTAATTTTTGATTTTTTGATGGAAATGAGTTCTTCCTCATTTAGAATCGGACTTTGTAAATGAATAAAAGATTTAGCATCTTTAATTTCAAATGGTGTACATCTTTCTCCTAGATGCATCTCTAAACTCATTACAAGTTTTTCTCTCAGAGGGTCAATAGGAGGATTAGTAACTTGCGCAAATCTTTGCTTAAAGTAGTCGTATAAAATATGTGGCTTAGATGAAAGAACTGCTAATGGGATGTCGTCGCCCATGCAATAAGTAGGCTCTTTAGCTAATGAAGCCATTGAATCTAAGATAAGGTCATTATCTTCCGCTGAAAACCCGTATGCAGTTTGTTGTTGCAACAACTCAAGGTCTTTTAGTTTGCAGTCTTTAACCCATTCATTATTTTCAATTTTTATAGTTCTGTTACTGAGAAGATTTTTATAATCATGCCTTTGAGCTGCTTCAGATTTTACTTCCCAATTTCTTAGGATTCTATTCTGATGAAAATCAACTGCCAACATTTGTCCTGGTCCTAATCGACCTTTTTCTATTACTCTTTCTTCTTCAAGATCAACTACTCCTGTTTCAGAACCCATTATTACAAAACCATCATTCGTGATTGAATATCTTGCTGGTCTTAGGCCATTTCTATCAAGCGTTGCTCCGACAAAATTTCCATCAGCAAATACAAGGAGTGCTGGACCATCCCAAGCTTCTTGTAGGCTTGCAGAATATTCATAAAAAGCTTTTATGTAATCTCTCTTCTCAAGTTCTGGTTGATCTCTAAATGCTTCAGGAACAAGTTTTAATAATGAGTCAGTAATGGGCTGACCTGAACGAATATTGATTTCAAGGGTTGCATCAAGATTTGATGAATCACTTTTGTTTACATCTACAATGGGCTTAATTTCATTAGATAACTCTCCCCAAAAATCATCTATATGTGTTTCTGAAGCTTTAGCCCAATTAATATTGCCTAAGAGAGTATTTATTTCGCCATTATGACCCAAAAATCTCATAGGCTGAGCTAGTGGCCATTTTGGAAGTGTATTAGTACTAAATCTACGATGATAAACAGAAAATGAAACTTTAAAACTCTCTTCTTTTAGATCTTGATAAAACTCGGATAATACTTCAGAGCGAACCATACCTTTATAAACAACTGTTTGAGAACTTAGTGAGGCAAAATAAAATTCACAATCCCCAACATCGTTTTTGAAAGTTTCTCTTATTTTTTTCTCAATTCTTTTCCTTAATTGAAATAAAAGTTTTTCAACATCCTTATGATCTTTTTTATCTATATATAAAATCCACTGACATATAAATGGAGCATTTGCTTTAGCTAAAGGACCTAAGATTTCATTATTAACGGGCACTGTTCTCCAAAATGTTTTATTGACTTTTAATTTTTCTGCTTCTGCATTACATATTGATTTACATATTTCAATTTTTTCTTTTTTGTTAGGCATAAAAACCATGCCTAAACCTCTATTAAATTTTTGAGTATTTTTTAGATTAATTTTCTCGTCTATATATCCCCATGGGATTGAACATAAAATCCCTGCTCCATCTCCTGAGTCACTATCTCCTCCACAACCTCCTCTATGCTCCATACAGTTGAGGCCCTTCAGAGATTGTTTAAGGATCCAGTTGCTTTCTATTCCTTCAACATTTGCTACGAAACCAACTCCACACGCATCTTTCTCCCCAATTATTCCATTTGGGGAATAACTATCTTGATATGGGCCAACGATTCTTTTGATACTCTCTCCCATAGATTATTTAAATCTTTTAGTTATTTATGTACTTCTATTATAAAAATAAATATGAAAATAAATCTAAAGATAATTAATATTTACCAAATAATCTTAATTTAACAAATTTTAAAAAAAAATATAATTAAAAACTTTTAGTTAGTGCTCTTAAAAGGTTATGATTGTTAAATATTTATTTTATCTAAGTTTTAATAGATGCCCACCATCTCACAATTAGTAGGTTCAGAAAGAAAACGTCTGACAAAGAAAACAAAATCTCCTGCATTAAAAGCTTGCCCTGAGAGAAGAGGGGTATGTACGAGAGTCTATACATCAACACCAAAGAAGCCTAATTCAGCTTTGAGAAAGGTTGCTAGGGTTAGATTAACTTCTGGTTTCGAAGTAACTGCTTATATTCCTGGAATTGGTCATAATTTGCAAGAACACTCTGTAGTACTACTTAGGGGTGGAAGAGTTAAGGATTTACCTGGAGTTAGATATCATATAATAAGAGGAACTTTAGATACGGCTGGAGTCAAAGATAGACGTCAATCCAGATCTAAATACGGAGCAAAAGCTCCAAAAGATTAATTTGTAAACAACACCTTTTAAAAACATGTCACGTCGTAATGCAGCAGTAAAAAGACCAGTTCTTCCAGATCCTCAATTTAATAGTCGTCTTGCTTCAATGATGATTTCTCGATTGATGAAACATGGTAAAAAATCTACAGCTCAAAGAATATTGTCTGATGCTTTTTCTTTAATAAGCGAGAGAACAGGTGGGAACGCAGTTGAATTATTCGAAACAGCAGTAAAAAATGCTACTCCTCTTGTAGAGGTACGAGCTAGAAGAGTTGGTGGTGCAACATATCAAGTGCCCATGGAAGTACGCCAAGAGAGAGGTACAGCTATGGCATTAAGATGGCTCGTGACATTCTCACGTGCAAGGAATGGAAAAAGTATGTCCCAAAAACTTGCTGGTGAGTTGATGGATGCAGCAAATGAAACTGGTAGTGCAGTCAAAAAGAGAGAAGATACACATAAAATGGCTGAAGCTAATAAAGCTTTTGCACATTACAGATATTAATTTCGTCAAAAAGGTACTTGAGTAGTTTATTATGTTAAAAGTTTACTTTTAGGGTGAACTATAATTTAAAAATCAATTTATTTGGAGCTTTAAAATTGGCACGCGACTTTCCCCTAGAGCGAGTAAGGAACATAGGTATAGCCGCTCACATTGATGCAGGGAAGACAACAACGACAGAGAGAATCTTGTTCTATTCAGGTGTGGTTCACAAGATAGGAGAGGTTCATGATGGTGCCGCCGTAACGGATTGGATGGCTCAAGAAAGAGAAAGAGGAATAACTATTACAGCTGCTGCAATATCTACAAGTTGGCAAGACCATAGAATTAATATTATTGATACACCGGGACACGTTGACTTTACTATTGAAGTGGAAAGATCAATGAGAGTTTTGGATGGAGTTATAGCTGTATTTTGCGCAGTTGGTGGAGTTCAGCCTCAATCTGAGACAGTTTGGCGTCAAGCTGATAGATACTCAGTTCCTAGAATGGTTTTTGTAAACAAAATGGACAGAACCGGCGCAGATTTCTTAAAAGTTAACAAGCAGATTAAAGATCGACTTAAGGCAAATGCCCTTCCTATTCAGCTACCAATTGGAGCTGAGGGAGATCTTACTGGCATCATTGATTTAGTAGCTAACAAAGCTTATCTTTATAAAAATGACTTAGGCACTGATATTGAAGAAGCACCAATTCCTTCTGAAATGCAAGAAGAGGCTGCTGAGTGGAGAAATAAGTTAATGGAAAGTGTTGCAGAAAATGATGAGAAGTTAATTGAAATATTCCTTGATACAGGAGAATTATCTGAAGAACAACTTAAAAAAGGTATCAGGGAAGGGGTTTTAAAACATGGATTGGTTCCTGTACTTTGTGGCTCAGCTTTTAAGAATAAAGGTGTCCAACTCGTATTAGATGCTGTAGTTGATTACTTGCCAGCACCAGTTGATGTGAAACCAATACAAGGTGTTTTACCAAGTGGTAAAGAAGATGTTAGACCTTCAGATGATAATGCTCCTTTCAGTGCTTTAGCTTTCAAAGTGATGTCAGATCCATATGGAAAATTAACTTTTGTAAGAATGTATTCAGGTGTTCTTTCCAAAGGAAGTTATGTAATGAATTCTACTAAAGATGCTAAAGAAAGAATTTCTAGATTAGTGATTCTTAAAGCTGATGAAAGAGAGGAAGTTGATGAATTGAGGGCTGGGGATTTAGGAGCTGTATTAGGTCTCAAGAACACAACTACTGGCGACACCTTATGTAACACAGAAGATCCAATAGTTTTGGAGACATTGTTTATCCCTGAACCAGTTATCTCGGTGGCGGTTGAGCCAAAAACCAAAGGCGATATGGAAAAACTATCAAAAGCCTTAACTGCTTTATCTGAAGAGGATCCAACCTTCAGAGTAAGTACAGATCCTGAGACAAATCAGACGGTTATTGCAGGTATGGGTGAGTTGCACTTAGAGATCCTTGTTGACAGAATGCTAAGGGAATTTAAAGTTGAAGCAAATATAGGAGCTCCTCAGGTTTCATATAGAGAAACTATTAGGTCTAGTTCTAAAGGTGAAGGTAAATATGCAAGACAGACTGGAGGAAAAGGTCAATATGGTCACGTAATTATTGAAATGGAACCTGCTGAAGTAGGAAAAGGTTTTGAATTTGTTAACAAAATTGTTGGCGGAGCTGTACCAAAAGAGTACATCGGTCCAGCATCTAATGGTATGAAAGAAACTTGTGAATCTGGTGTTCTTGCCGGTTATCCACTCATTGATGTAAAAGTAACACTAGTCGATGGTTCATTCCACGATGTAGACTCATCTGAAATGGCCTTCAAAATTGCAGGTTCCATGGCTTTTAAAGACGGGGTTAAAAAATGCAATCCTGTCCTTTTAGAGCCTATGATGAAAGTCGAGGTCGAAAGTCCTGACGACTTTCTTGGATCTGTAATTGGTGATCTCTCTTCTAGAAGAGGTCAAGTAGAAGGACAATCTGTTGATGATGGATTGTCTAAGGTACAGGCCAAAGTGCCCTTAGCCGAAATGTTCGGTTATGCCACTCAACTCCGATCAATGACTCAAGGTCGGGGTATATTTTCAATGGAGTTCGCAAATTATGAGGAAGTTCCTCGTAATGTTGCTGAAGCTATCATTTCCAAGAATCAGGGCAACTCCTGATCTCTAAACTAAAACACTCTTAAACCCTCGATTCTTTAATTCAAAATGGCTCGCGAGAAGTTCGAAAGGAACAAACCACATGTCAACATAGGTACTATTGGCCATGTTGATCATGGAAAAACAACACTAACTGCTGCTATTACTAATGTATTAGCCAAAAAAGGTCAAGCTCAAGCTCAAGACTATGGAGACATTGATGGTGCTCCTGAAGAAAGAGAGCGTGGCATTACTATTAATACCGCTCACGTCGAATATGAAACTGAAGGCAGACATTATGCTCATGTAGATTGCCCAGGACATGCTGATTATGTCAAAAATATGATCACAGGGGCCGCCCAGATGGATGGAGCAATTCTTGTTTGCGCAGCTACAGATGGTCCTATGGCTCAAACAAAAGAGCATATTCTTTTAGCTAAACAGGTTGGAGTTCCTGCCCTAGTAGTTGCTCTCAATAAGTGCGATATGGTCGATGATGAAGAAATTATTGAACTCGTTGAAATGGAAATAAGAGAACTACTAGATAGTTATGACTTCCCTGGAGATGATATTCCTATCGTTCAAGTTTCAGGTTTAAAAGCTCTCGAAGGTGATTCTACTTGGGAATCAAAGATCGAAGAATTAATGAAAGCAGTCGATGCTAACATTCCTGAACCAGAAAGAGAAGTTGATAAACCATTCTTGATGGCTGTTGAAGATGTTTTCTCAATCACTGGTAGAGGAACTGTTGCTACCGGAAGAATTGAGAGAGGTAAAGTTAAAGTTGGAGAAGAAGTTGAAATAGTTGGAATAAGAGACACAAGAGTAACAACAGTTACTGGAGTTGAAATGTTCCGTAAACTTCTTGATGAAGGTATGGCTGGAGACAATGTTGGATTACTTTTACGTGGTGTTCAGAAAGAGGATATTGAGAGAGGAATGGTTCTTGTTAAGAAAGGGTCAATAACTCCCCATACTCAATTTGAAGGAGAAGTTTATGTTTTAAAAAAAGAGGAAGGCGGCAGACATACTCCTTTCTTCGCAGGATATAGACCACAGTTTTACATCAGAACAACTGATGTGACAGGTCAAATAACAGCATTTACCTCTGATGATGGTTCTAATGTTGAAATGGTTATGCCAGGAGACAGAATCAAGATGACTGGAGAATTAATTTGTCCAGTAGCTATTGAACAAGGTATGCGATTTGCGATCCGTGAAGGTGGACGTACTATTGGTGCTGGAGTTGTTTCTAAAATCCTCAAATAATATATTTAATTTTAAGAATTTAACCTTAATCATTTAATATAAGTAGATGGAAATGGGCTGTTTTTACTCAATAGCCCTCCATTTAAGTTAATTTTTAATTATGACTGCATCAATTGCACAACAAAAAATAAGAATAAGACTTAAAGCTTTTGATAGAAGAATGCTTGATTTGTCTTGCGATAAAATAATCCAAACTGCTGATACTACTTCAGCCTCAGCAATTGGTCCAATACCTTTACCTACAAAAAGGAAAATCTATTGCGTTTTAAGGTCGCCACATGTCGATAAAGATTCTAGAGAGCATTTTGAGACGAGAACTCATCGAAGAATAATCGATATCTATAGTCCTTCTGCAAAAACAATTGATGCTTTAATGAAGTTGGATCTTCCTAGTGGTGTTGATATAGAAGTTAAACTTTAATAAATCCCGAAAAAGACATTAATTGTCTAAAATAATAAATATAAATGAGGTTTAAATGGGAGAGCTCTCAGTAAGGGAATTACCTTTATTTCCTTTGCCAGAGGTAGTCCTTTTTCCTCAAGAAGTATTACCTTTACATATCTTTGAATCGAGATACAGAATTATGCTTCAATCTGTACTCGAGACCGATTCTATGTTTGGAGTTATAAAGTGGGATCCAAATACTAAAAGTATGGCCAATATTGGATGTTGCGCCCAAATAATAAAACATCAAACTTCAGATGATGGAAGAAGTAACATCATCACTCTCGGACAGCAAAGATTTCAAGTTTTAGAAATCATTCGCTCAACTCCATTTTGTTCGGCGATGGTAAGCTGGGTTAATGATGATAATATTGAAAACCTTCAAAAATTAGATTCTCTAAAAGATTCAGTTACAGAAGCACTGAAGGATGTTATTAATCTAACAGGTAAGCTTACAAATACTAAGAAAAATCTTCCCGATAAATTACCAAAGAATCCAATGGAATTATCATTTTGGATTGGTTCACATTTGGGCGGTCCTGTTGCAGAGGAGCAGCAAAGACTTCTAGAGGAAAGAAATACTTATACTCGTTTGCAAAGAGAATATGAAATGCTTGATCATACAAGAAAACAACTGGCAGCAAGAACTGCTTTGAAAGAAAGTCTTCCTGATATAAAAGAAAATTAAATGTTTGAATTATTTATACCTTTTTTTTTACTAGTTTTATTTATTTTAATTTTATCTATTATTTGGAGAATTAACGCCAGAAAATTTATTTCTTCTGGTACAGTAGCATCTGCATATGATGCTTGGACCCAAGATAAATTACTTGAGAGGTTGTGGGGAGAGCATATCCACTTAGGTTTTTATCCCTCCAGAAAGAAAAATATTGATTTTAGAGAGGCTAAAGTCCAGTTTGTACATGAGTTAGTCAAATGGAGTGATTTAGATAAATTGCCAAAAGGTTCCAGAATCCTGGATGTAGGCTGTGGAATAGGAGGAAGTTCAAGGATTCTTGCAAAATATTATGGTTTTAATGTTACTGGAATAACAATTAGTCCTGCTCAAGTAAAAAGAGCTAGAGAACTTACTCCTGCAGGACTAAATTGCAGCTTCCAAGTTATGGATGCATTGAATTTAAAATTTGATGATGGAGTATTTGATGCTGTTTGGAGTGTTGAGGCTGGTGCACACATGAAAGATAAAGCTAAGTTTGCAGATGAAATGTTAAGAACTTTGAGACCTGGCGGGTATTTGGCATTGGCTGATTGGAACTCAAGAGATCTTAAGGCATACCCTCCATCTTTTATTGAGAGGTTAGTACTTAAACAATTACTTGAACAGTGGGTACATCCTAATTTTATTAGCATTAATGATTTCGGTAATATTCTGAAGACTAATAAAAATAGTGCAGGAAGAGTTATTTCTGAAAATTGGAATACTTATACAAACCCTTCATGGTTCGACTCCATTATTGAAGGCATACGAAGACCATTTGCAATTTTGTCTCTGGGACCCTTAGCATTGATAAAGTCAATTAGAGAAGTCCCAACTATACTTCTCATGAATTGGGCATTTGGAAAAGGTTTAATGGAGTTTGGAGTATATAAATGCAGAGGGTAAATTAATTTAGATCAATTTTTTCAGAAAAATAATTTCCAAAATCAACGAAGTTATTGCATAGAGGTTCTAAATGATTTTTTAATTCGCGAAGATTTGCAATATTATTTTGATTATTTATTTCTAAATCAATATAAATTATATATTCGCCTAACTCTCTCTTAGAAGGTCTAGACTCAATTTTACTCATATTAAATCCAAAATTTGCAATATGATTAATTGCTTCTAGCAAAGCACCAGGTTTATTAGAGATTAATGAGAAAGCAAAACTGGCAATATTTGCTGAATCAAAATTTGATTCTTTGCTCAATAAGACAAATCTTGTGCAATTACCAGGGACGTCATTTATAGGAAACGCTAATTCTTTAAGTCCTTCAATTTTAATTAAAGATTTCGAACCGATAGCTGCTCTAAATTTACTTCCTTTAACCATATTGACTGCCTCTGATGTTGAATTTGTTGGAAGAGGGATCGCATTAGGAAGATTTTCAGATAACCATTCTGAACATTGAGCTAATGCTTGAGGATGAGATAGTACTTCTGAGATAATTGAAAGTTCTCCATCACTTATTAATGCATGTCTTATAGGTAAAACAATTGCTTTATTTATAAAAATATCAGGAAATTTCCAAAGGGCATCTAAGGTGGCTGTAACTCCGCCTTCTACAGAATTTTCAATAGGAACTACAGCAGCATCACAATTGTTGAACGCTATTGATTTAATGACCGAATGTAACCCTTTACATGGTACAAATATAGGTGAATGAAAATTGGCAAGCTTTGATAAAATATGAGCTGCTTTTTCTGCGTATGTCCCTTTAGGACCTAAATATGCAACTTGTTTGCGCATGATTAAAAGTAAGAAAAAAAGAAATCAAATAAGCATTGGAGGAATATAGAAAATGCTGTTGTCTTTTGATGCTAAACAGAAACTAAAGCTTTCTGTAACAAGAAATAAAGAATATCTTTCTAAGTATCTTTTGGAAGAAGAAAGAGTTGTTGGAGCAATGCTAGACTCAAAAAAATTATTACCTGAAGGGGAAGGTAAGTACAAGTATACAGTAACAAGTTTTAAGGTTTTCCAATTAGATATTAACCCTGTTGTTTCAATTGCGGTAGAAAATAAAGAAGGAATTTTAAAAATGAGTGCTCTTGAAAGTACATTGGATGGTTTGGGGATGATAGATGACTTCAATCTTATTTTGAAAGCGAATTTGGAAGCAACTGATATTGGATTAGAAGGGGAGGCGCTTCTAGGAGTATCTGTGAGCCAACCTCCTTTATTAAAGCTAGTACCAAAGAAAATTTTAGAATCTACTGGTCATTCAGTATTAAATGGGATTTTATTGGGAATAAAGACAAGAGTTCAACAGCAGTTAGTTAAAGATTTTTTGGAGTGGTGTGAATCAAATAAGATTTGATTTCGTTAAAAAACTTTTCCTATGAAGATTAGTTATTCCATTTTCTTTGATACTTGAAAGATGTTCTTTAGTACCATATCCTTTATTTTTAAAAATAAAGTATCCTGAGAATTTTTTTTCTAAACTTTCCATAAGATTATCGCGAGATACTTTTGCAACTATGCTCGCTGAAGATATTGAAGTAAATTTCGAGTCTCCCGACACTATATTTTTTTGAATTCCCTTCCATGGCCTTAACAACAATGGTCCATCAATTAATAATTCAGATGGTTTTTCTTTTAATTTTTTTATAGCTCTTATCATTGAAAGTTCAGTTGCAACTCTGATGCCGAACTTATCTATTTCTCTAACAGAGGATTGTCCAATTCCATAATCTGTAGAAAGGGACAAAATTTTTGGAAAAAGGAAGTTTCTTTTTTTGGGAGTTAATTTTTTACTATCCATTACTCCAAATTTTTTTAGGATAAATTTATTTTTTTCAGTTAATAATACAACTGCTGAGAAAACTGGGCCAAAAACTGCTCCCCTCCCAACTTCATCCATTCCAACTTCATACACTTTATTCAATACTTGCAGAGGATCTTCTTCTTTTTTTTCTTGCATTTTTTATTTCATCTGTTATTTCAATTTCATTCTTTTGATCCAAAGATACAACTTCTTCACTTTCATTAGTTTTGTTTTTTGCTTCATCATTGGAATTTGCGTTTTCTTCGATAGTAATCGGTATCTCTTCAAGTTCTCTGGATTGTGAGGTTTTTTTGACTCGTTTTCCAGTTGTTGTTTTTTTATTATCTAAAGTATTTTCTTTTTCCGTACTATTGTTCTTCAAACTCACAAAACTATTACTAGTTAGATATTCTTTCCCTAACTTTATTAGTGGATTAATACCTAAGTGACTGAAAACAATTTTCTCATCATTTGTAAGATCAACAGTTACTATATTTTTTTCTTTCGAATTTAATGTATTAAATTCATCATTATCATTTTCTTTTTTAATAGAAGAATCCTCTTTATTTAAATTCTTGGTGTTAAGTAATGCTTTTTCATCTATTTTTGCCTGATTGTTATTTGATTTAGAAGCCTTTTCTTCAATATTTTTAACTTGCAAATTAGAAATTTCAAAATTCAATTGATTTTCTACATGGCCTGTCCCATTGCAGGAAGAACATTTTTTACCGAATAATTCATATATATTTTGACCTTGCCTTTTTCTTGTTAACTCAACTAAACCTAATTCAGTAAGCTGAGCTATCTGAGGTCTAGCAGAATCATCTTTTATCGCTGAAGTAAAATGTTCAAGTAACTGAAATTGATCTCTTCTAGATTCCATATCAATAAAATCTATTACGATAACTCCGCCAATATTTCTTAATTTCATTTGTCTAGATATTTCAACAGCTGCTTCGCAATTCGTCCACAAAACAGTCTGTCTTGAGTTTGCGGATCTTGTAAATGATCCAGAGTTTACATCAATTACTGTTAAAGCTTCAGTTGGTTCAATAATTATATAGCCTCCTGAAGGAAGATCCACTCGCGGTTGAAGAGCTTTTTGAATTGTTTTCTTAATTTCGTATTTTTCTAAAATATGTTGGTTCAAATCTTCATCATGAAATTCAATATCTACATTAGATTCATAATTCGTTAAGAAATCTTTTGCCCTCTCAACCGATAATTTACTATCAATAATTACTGTTTTAGTTGATGCTTTAATATGATCTCTTAAAATCTTAAGAGAAAAATCATCATCTCTTTTGATTAAATTTGGTGGATTTAAAGTCTCAGAAACTTGTAAGATATTATCCCATTCTTGAATTAAATTTTCTAAATCTTCAATAAGTAGTTCTTCTTTAATCTTTTCTGCTTCTGTTCTAAATAGTAAACCTGTGCTAGTTGGTTTAATTAAAACCCCTAGAGCTTTTAAACGGTTCCGTTCTGTTTCTGTGTTTATTTTTCTGGAAATATTTACTCCCTGGCCATATGGCTGAAATATTAAGTACTTTCCAGGTATTGAAATACTACCGGAAAGTCTAGGACCTTTAGATCCTGTAGGCTCTTTAATTACCTGAACAAGAACTTTTTGCTTGGGCTCTAGTAGTTCAGTTATTCCTAATGTTCCCTTCTTGAGTTTTAAAGGACCTAAATCTGATACATGGATGAATCCATTTTTATCACTCTCACCAATATTTATGAAAGCGGCATCAATGCCAGGGAGAACATTTTCAACTGTTCCTAAAAAAATATCACCAATCTGATATTGGCCTTGTGCGACGATTAATTCATCAACTCGATCATCTGTGAGTAGTGCTGCAATTCGAGACTGCTCAGCTATGATAATTTGCTGAGACATATAGTTGATTATGATTGATTTGGATTTTGAAAATCATCTAAAGTAAAGAGTTAGATTTTTATCTTTTAATAAAGCAATTTTTATATCTAGTATTGTGTATTTTTGAATTAATAAAGTTAATAGTGATTTAATTCTACTATTTATAAAGCTTTAAACGATTTTCGAAATAATTGAAATTGAATTCGTAGCTATGATTATCTCTTAAATTAATCATAACTAAGATAATTTTAACATCTAATCACCACTAAAGCACGTTAATCAATTATTCTAATATTGTTGAGATTTCTTCTAAAGTGGTTAAAGTAAACGAAAATTATTTAAAACTCAAAGCAGGCTATTTATTCCCTGAAATTGCTAAAAGGGTAAAAATATATTCTCAATCAAATAATAGTGCTGATATTATTAAGCTTGGCATAGGAGATGTTACAGAACCATTACCTAGATCATGCATAGAGGCCATGGGCAAAGCTCTAGGTGATATGGGAACAAAAGAAGGTTTTAGGGGTTATGGACCAGAACAAGGTTATTCTTGGCTCAGAGAAAAAATATCTGAGCATGATTTTATTTCGAGAGGCTGTCAGATATTACCTGAAGAAATCTTTGTGTCAGATGGTTCTAAATGCGATAGTAGCAATATATTAGATATTCTTGGCAAAGATAATTCAATTGCTGTAACAGATCCTGTTTACCCTGTTTATGTAGATAGTAACGTTATGACGGGCAGAACTGGAGATGCGCTTGAAAATGGAACTTATCAAGGATTGACATATCTTGCAATAAACGAGGGGAATAACTTTCTGCCTGAACTACCTGAAAAAAAAGTTGATATTTTATATCTTTGTTTTCCAAATAATCCAACTGGAGCAACGATTACTAAAGAAGAATTAAAAAAGTGGGTTGACTATGCTCTTGAAAATAAATCTCTAATACTTTTTGATGCTGCTTATGAAGCATTTATTCAAGATAATGATATTCCACATTCAATTTATGAGATTCAAGGGGCAAAGGATTGTGCTATTGAATTTAGATCTTTTTCAAAGAATGCAGGATTCACAGGAGTTAGATGTGCTTTTACAGTAATACCTAAAAATCTTAAAGGTTTGAGTTCAACAAATGAAGAAATAGACTTATGGCCTCTTTGGAATAGGCGACAATCTACAAAGTTTAATGGAGTAAGTTATGTGGTTCAGAGAGGAGCAGAGGCTGTTTATTCTCTTGAAGGGAAGAAAGAGGTAAAAGATTTAATTGATTTTTATATGGAAAATGCAAAAATTATGAAAAATAAACTTCAGGCTGCAGGATATAAAGTTTATGGAGGAGATAATGCTCCTTACATCTGGATTAAAGTTCCTGATCAAATGTCATCCTGGGATTTTTTTGATTTCCTTCTCCATAAAGTTAGCGTCGTGGGAACACCTGGAAGCGGATTTGGATTGTCAGGAGAAGGTTATTTTCGATTGTCAGCATTCAACTCAAGATCAAACGTTATTGATGCAATGGAAAGAATAATTAATATATAATCGTAAGTATAATTTAGTTCCAAAAAAATTAATGCAATATTTAAAGCTAGAACAAAGTGAACTTAATAATTCAGCAGTTCTTGAAAAGAAACCTGCTGAATTAAAAAATAAATCTCCAAAATATAAGGTTTTACTTCATAATGACCCAGTTAATTCAATGGAGTATGTCGCTATTTCATTACGAGAAGTTGTACCGCAATTAAGCGAACAAGATGCTATTGCCATAATGTTAGAGGCACATAATACTGGTGTAGGTTTAGTAATAGTTTGTGATTTAGAACCAGCAGAATTCTATTCAGAATCTTTAAAATCGAAAGGTATTTCTAGTTCAATTGAAAAGGAAGATTAATAACTATTTAATTTATTATTTAGAATGAGCTAGTTTTCTTTCTGATAACGGGCGGACTTTTAAGGATTCTTTTAAAGAAGACTTTCCATATTCTCTCTCAAGAATGTTGATAACTGTTTTACCGAATTCATCTTCTTGATTATCAAAAGCTTCTAAACAAACCTGACCAAGTTTTTCGCCTAATGAGCCTGGATTCCAAAGAAGTTTTCGCGCTGTCCATGGCATCATGCTCATTGGATTATAATTAGGCTTCAAAATTTTATGTTCTAAGGCGTACTGCTCAAGAAGTGTGTGAGGCTGCAAGCCTATAAAGAATATAGCAGGATCAACTAAGCCTTTACCAAAAATATTTTCTAATTCTCTATGGTAGGCAATTGTTTGTCTAATGGTGCTTGGCGTTTCATCAAAAACATTAAATGAATAATTGACTGAAACATGGTTCTTGAAACCTGATTGGACTAGCATTCTGCAATTATTTAATACAGTTTTAAGGTCATACGCTAATCTCATTTTCCTAACAAGTTCTTGAGAGCCTGAAGTGATACCGATTTCAAAATAGCTCATACCTGTATCAACCATAAGCTGAGCTAGCTCAGCATCAATATTATCTGCTCTAATGTATGCGGCCCAATTAATATCGTCCCAACCTTGATCCTTTATAGCTTGCAAAAGTGTCTTTGCATCTTCGATGTGTTTCTTAGCTGGAATAAACTGCGCGTCTGTAAACCAAAATCCTCTAACTCCAAGATCATATAATTGCTTCATTTCCTTTATTACTTCTTTAACAGGATTAACTCGAACCTGCTTTCCTTCCACAACTGTATAAACACAGAAACAACAATTATGAGGACAACCTCTTTTTGTTTGCACCCCTACATAATAATCTCCACCATCTATATACCAATTAAATTCAGGCCATATTGATTTAATGTATTTATAGTTGCAGGCAGTTTTAACAGTGCCTGAAGGTTGTTCATGTATTAATTTATTCCGAGGTTTTTCCCCAGCAATGTAACATCTTTCTTCATCTGTAGAATCTCCCCTAATGATTTTCTCTATGAGATTTTCTCCCTCTCCAACAGAAATAACAGTTCCTTTTGGAAGAAGATTTCCTAATTGTTCATAAAAAACACTAACAGCCCCACCTCCCAAAATTATTTTTACATCTTTGTTGTATTTTTGTGCTCTTTTGAGCCCCATCTTAACTAAAGAGGTATTTCTATATATTTCTCCATAATGAGATGCAATTAATTTTAATCCTCCCCAAGAACCTCTAATTTTTTTAAGGATATTTTTTGAGTAAAAAACCTCAAAAGAGTTTTGTAGGGGATTTCCGCTTCTGCCATCGACAGGTGCATAAATTTGTATATCCCTCCATGAAAAAATTATTAGGTGAGGTCTAAATTGATCAATTTTTCTAGTTAAATATTTTGTAATTTTATTAGATGGAATTATTGCTAAATCAATAAATTGTTGTTCAATATTTGGGAAACATTTATGAATATGATCTGCTAAATAAATAGGTCCTATAGGAAATATTGGATTGCATGGAAGTCTTACAATAAGAATTTTCCCATAGTTCTTCTTATCGAACTTCTTTTTATTTATTTTTGTGAAACCAAAATTTAAATTCATGCTACGAAATTCATATAAATTTGCCACACTAAGAATCTAACTACTTTATTACTATTTTGGCGTAATTAAAAATATTTAAAAAGTACTAATAAAAATTTTCAAATAATAAATATTTTTAACTAGATAAAGAATGTTATTTTATTAGTTTGATTTGTTAATCCATTTAGCTGGAAAGAGATAAACTTTTATCAAAAAATGTAAATTCTTATTCAAAAAAGATTATCTGAAGCGATGAAAAAATCTTTAAATAATTTTTAGTTGCGAAACTCTAAAAATAATTCTTTTTTTTAAACGCTTTTGAAATGCCGATAATTGGAATTGAACCAACGACCTACTGTTTACGAGACAGTTGCTCTACCGCTGAGCTATACCGGCAATGTAAAAATATTGTTATTTTCATATAGAATTCATTTTATAATTGAAAGAATTAATGTCAAAAATAGATCCTGAATTAAAAAAGAAACTATTAAAGGAATCTCAAGCTCCTTTTAAAGGATTAAGGAAAACATTATGGATAGCTTTTAGTGGTTCGGCATTTTTGGGACTTGTAATAATGCTTTCAAAAATTGCAAGTGGGAGTGAATTACAGCAAAACAATCTCCTTATACAAATTGGTGCTTGTATGATTTTTCCTACTTTATTATTCCTTGACCGGAATAAAGATCAATAAGTTAAAAAATTATTTAGTTATTTTGTTATTTAGTTAATGTCCTCTTTTGAGTAACAAATTTGAATGCTTCGATTATGTCCCCTTCATTCCAAGACGAGAATTTATCACAGCCAACTCCACATTCAAATCCTGTATTTACTTCTTTCACATCATCTTTAGACCTTTTTAGAGAGTCTAAATTACCTTCAAAAATTACCTTATCTGATCTAATTACTCTAAGAGAACAATTGCGTTGTAATTTGCCAGTTTGAATATAACAACCTGCAATAGCTCCTTTACCAACTGCGAAAGTTGCTCGAACTTCGGCTTTACCTAATGCTTCTTCTACAAGATCCGGTTCAAGAAGACCTTCCATAGCCAACTGAATATCTTCAAGGAGTTTATAGATTACTTCATATTCTCTTATATCAACATCATTAGCATCAGCTGCTCTTTTTGCTCCAGATGCTAATGAGGTGTTAAACCCAATGATTACTGATCCTGATGCAGCTGCAAGGTCTATATCTGTCTCAGTTATTTCTCCAGGAGCAGATAGTAGAACTCTAACTTGAACTTCATTTTTCGGTAATTGTTCAAGTGATCCCAATATCGCTTCAACACTACCTTGAACATCAGCTTTAAGAATTAAGTTTAACTCTTTTAATTCACCATCATTTGCTTGATTTGATAAGGAGGATAAGCTGACTCTTCTGGAAGCCATTTGCTGAGCTAATTTTGTCGCCCTAGCATCTGTGGCTCTATCTCCAACAATAGCTCGAGCAGTTTTTTCATCAGAGTAGACTTCAAATTCATCGCCTGCTGTAGGTACTTCACTGAATCCTAATGCTTCTACTGGGAAGGAAGGACCTGCTTCTTTGATTCTATTGCCATGTTCATCAACCATTGCTCTAATTTTTCCAAGGACTGAACCTGCAGCTAAAACATCTCCAGATTTTAATGTACCATTTTGTACTAACAAAGTAGCTACAGGCCCTTTGGCTTTATCTAAGTGAGCTTCAATGACCGTACCTTTTGCCGATCTGTAAGGGTTAGCTTGTAGATCTTCAACTTCAGACACTAACAAAATCATTTCAAGCAATTTTTCGATATTTTGTTTTTTGATTGCACTCACTGGCACCATCACAGTATCTCCTCCCCAATCTTCAGCAATTAAGTCTTTTTCTGATAGTTCTTGCTTTACTCTCTCTGGAGAAGCTCCTTCCTTATCAATTTTATTTATTGCAACAACAATTGGGACCTTTGCTGCTCTTGCATGGCTTATGGCCTCAATCGTTTGGGGTCTGCAACCATCATCTGCAGCTACCACAAGAACAGCTACGTCAGTGACTTTTGTACCTCTTGCTCTCATTGCTGTAAAGGCTTCATGTCCAGGGGTATCAAGAAAAGTTAATTTTTTCTTTTTAGATTCATGTTCAAATTCAACTTGATAAGCTCCTATATGTTGAGTAATTCCTCCTGCTTCTCCTGAAGCTACTCTGGATTCTCTAATGGAATCTAAAAGACTAGTTTTACCATGATCTACATGACCCATTACTGTGATAACAGGTGGCCTTTTTATTAGACTATCCATATCATCTGACTCAATCATGTCTACTGTTTTCTCAGCAGCTTCTTGGATATCATCCTGCAAAACAGGAACCCCAAATTCTTCTGCTACTGTTTCGATAGTTGTTAAGTCAAGTGATTGAGTAACTGTTGCCGTTATTCCTTTAAAAAAAAGAGATTTGATTATTTCAGAACTTTCAAGACTTAATTTATCAGCTAATTCTTGAACTGTTAAATTATCTTCGGGGACTATTATCATTTCAGGCCTTATTTGTTTAGCCTCCTTAGCAGCCTTTAATTCCAAAGCTCTTCTTTTCTGCCTTTGCCTAGTAGTCTCTTTTTTCTTCTTCTTAAATTGTTTTATAGATTTTTGAGATTTATTATCATCAGACTTTTCTTTCTTTGGACGTGCCAAACTAGCTGATAATATTGAAATTTTTTCACCTGAATACCCACTAGTCTCAGATGTTAAAGAATCATCATTTTCTCCAATAATATGAACTTTCTGTCGTTGTTTCTGGGGATTCTTATTTCTTAATGCTTCTAATTTAGCACTATCGTCCCAGTCAGTTTTTCCTGGTTTTTTTGAACTATTCGAAAATGTTCTATGGGGCGTTTTTTTGGAACTAGGGGCAGTGCTTAGCCTACTGTTAGGAGCTTTCACCTTATGTTTAGGTGACTCTATTTTTTGTTTTTCGTCAATTTTTATACCTTTTTTGTCCTTATCCGATATATTAGTTTTTTGAAGTTGCAAAAGTTCATTAGGTGACACGGGTTTCCTAATTCCCGAGGACTTCTGTTCATTAAATTTAGAACTAGGCCTATTTGGCATGCCAGATCTACCCGGAGCACCTGGTCTATTGGAATTTAATTGTCTATTAAAGGAGCCAGACCCCCTTTGATCTGATTGTTGGTTTCTCAATCCAGGGCTGCTGCCAGCAAACGATTTATTGGGATTGACTTGTCTATTAAATGAGCCAGATCTGCCTTTATCCGATGATTTGTTTCTCAATCCAGGCTTATTATTGGACGCACCAGGTCTATTGGGTGCACCAGGTCTATTGGGTGTACCAGGTCTATTGGGTGCACCAGGTCTATTGGAGTTACTCTGCTTAAAGGAAATATTTTGCTTATTATTTTGCTTAAGAGAGTCGTCTCTTCTTATCGGTGCTCCTACGAGCTCAGGGGTTTTTAATTTATTATTTTTTAATTTAGGTTTGTTTGTATTTTGATCAAGTTTGTTTGATAGTTTTCTTTTGTCCCCTAAATTGTAGGTGTTCTTTGAAGATTCATTAGATTTAACATTATTTTTTATATTCTTAGGCTTTGCAATTAGTTGAATAGGTGGTTTTGCAGGACTTTTTATAGGTGGGGTTGTGCTATTTAGGAAAGTTTTTTTATCCTGGTTGAAATTTTGTAAAGGCTTACTCTTAATATTTCGATTCTTAAGGTTTGCTTGAGATTGTGAACTATTAATAATATTGGGTTTATTAAGAGGCTTTATCAATAATGGCTTTTTGTTTGAATTTTCTTTAATTGGTTCACCTTTTAAAGATGAGATAAGAGGAGATACATCTTCTTTGTTTTGTTTTTGATTATCTTTATTAAAGCTAGTACCAAAGAAAATTTTAGAATCTACTGGTCATTCAGTATTGAAAGTATCTTTTTATCTGAATTTTTTTTGTTAATAAGATTTGTTATTTTTTTTGCGTCTTCTTTACTTATAGAGCTGCTATGGCTTTTTACTGAAATTGAAAGTTTTTGAGCTGCATCCAAAATATCTTTATTTTCCAGATTTAGATCTCTGGAAAGTTCGTAAATTCTGATTTTATCGCTGATAGTCATTTAATCTGATTTGTACTCTTTTCAAAAGAGGATTTATTTTAATTATATTCCTTTATTGGAATGGTCATTGTAGCTTGTAATTTCTTTTTCAAAAATTTCAATAAATTCAGGTTCTAAACATGTTTTTAAAGCTTTTTGAAGCTTTTTTTTTATCTTGGAATCAGAGTAACATTTTTCAGAATTGCAAATGTAAGCTGATCTCCCCATTCCCTTTTGAAACATAATGCCTTCATTATGATCTTTGGTAATCTTTAAAAGATCTTTTCTATCATATGTTTTTCTACATGAAATGCACATACGCATAACAGGCACTTGTTGCATCACCTTTTTCCTTCCTCTCTAGATGATATTTCACTATCTTGATCATTATCTGAAAAGGCAACATCCTCGTATAGTTCTTCTTCATATTCTTGATCATCTTCAGGAAGCGGATAAAGCTCTCTTAATCTTGCATCTTCCGCAGCGCGCTCAGCTTGTTCTGCTTCTAATCTTAGCTCAGCCTCTCTCTGAAGATTCTCTTCATCTTCTCTTTGAATAATTAATTCAGAGACTGCAGCATCTTCTGCCTCCTGATCATATTCATGTGAGTTTTTAACATCAATCTTCCAACCAGTTAATCTTGCGGCAAGTCTCACATTTTGGCCTTCTCTCCCGATTGCAAGACTCAATTGATCAGGAGGCACTAAAACATGTGCATGTTGCCCTGCTGGGTCCACTAGTCTTACTAGATCTACTTTCGCAGGACTTAAAGAGTTTAAAATATACTGTATTGGATCTGATGACCATTTAATAACATCAATTTTTTCTCCCCTCAATTCATTAACTACCTGTTGAATCCTTGCTCCTCTCGCTCCAATACATGCACCTACAGGGTCAACTTCTTGTTCGACACTATCAACAGCTACTTTAGTTCTTGGCCCAACTGCTCTTGATGGAGGGTTTGCTTCTCTTGAAACAGCAACAATTTTTACAGTACCCTCTTGAATTTCCGGTACTTCATTTTCAAATAAATAAACTACTAAACCAGCATTTGCTCTACTAACAAAAAGTTGAGGACCTTTTCTGGCTATTTCGCTAACTTCTTTAAGAAATACTTTGAAAGTTGCATTTGCTCTGTAATTATCATTTGGTAATTGATCTCTCTTAGGCAGTTCTGCTTCTACTTCAGGTCTGCCAATACCAGAACTTACTCCCATAATGACTGATTGCCTTTCAAATCTTATAACTCTTGCAGTTAAAACAGGATCTTCCAAATCTGCAAATTCTTCCTGGATCATTTTTCTTTGTTGGTCCCTTAATTTTTGGGCTAAAACTTGCTTAGTTGTTGAAGCAGCCATTCGCCCAAAATCCTCTTTTTCTGGAGTAACGT
>CACHVD010000005.1 GCA_902583265.1 uncultured Prochlorococcus sp. | reverse complement strand
GTACCTAACCAATTTATTAAATCAGGATGACTGGCGATATAACTCCATTCATCAAAAGTATCAGCAGATCTACCTTCTTTAAAGCCGTGGGCAACATAATGCCGTGTCGCACCAACGATATCATCCCCTAACCAGTTTATTAAATCAGGATGACTGGCGATATAACTCCATGCATCAAAACCATCTAATGATCTACCTTCTTTGATACCATGAGCCACATAATGTTGAGTAGCACCAGCGATATCATCCCCTAACCAGTTTATTAAATCAGGATGACTGGCGATATATGTAAGTGCCTCTAATTCAGTAAGAGTTTTCGTATCTGTTGTTATATTCGATGTTGTTGTATCACTAGTATCACTCACAGTAGCGGGCATTCCAGGATCAACAATCTTTCCGTTTTTAGTACCATCGCCATCCCACTGAGCATCGCCGTCAGTAAGAGTTAATGTTACTTTCTTATTATTAGGATCACTTAAATCAAAGCTAAATAAAGGATTCCCATTGTTATCTATATATGGCCTGAAGTCGTTAAAAAGATAGTTATATCTTAGATATGAATTGGCACTGCTGAAGGAAGAAGGCAGATAGATATCTGCATTAATTGTACTGCCAGGTTCTACTCCAGAGATATTGAATGCAATAGGATCATAGGTTGTCTGATATTGGGAATCTACAGAAACCGTATAACTTGTTCCATCTGAAAGAGGTATTGAATACTGAGAATCATCGGCATCAAAAACCTCTATTCCTTTTAATGAATAAGTTGATTGAACCTTTATCGCAGCAATATTTGTCTGATCAGCGTCAGATCCTAAATTAAATTGCTCTGCAGTTGTCCAGGGAAGAATTGCAATATCCGGTTGATAAACATCTGCCTCTCCATCCTTGTCATAGTCAAGTAATTTGCCCTCATCATCTAGGAAACTCTGCGATGCAATTGATAATCCCTTTGGCTGAGTTCTATCAATGGATTGAGAACTTTGCGTGAGAGTAATATCTGAAGCAATATTTACTGACTGAGATTTCTCTAATATCTGCTCGCCTTCTTTAGAGAATGTAGCTGTAAAGATATTGGTGCCATTTACTAAATTCTTCCAATCACCATCTGTAAGGGTGTAACTCCAAGTACCACCAGAAGAAGTTGCTTTTCTTGTTATCCCGGCAAAGGTGATAGTAACTTCTCGACCATCATTTGCACCTGTAAGAGTAACTCCAGAAACTTTTTCTGCATTATTAATAGTGTTATCACTGGCAACCTGACTAAAGGAAACATTAGGTAGAGGTTGACTATATATATTGACAGGATCTGAATAAACAGAACTTCTAATACCAGTTCCATCTGAATATGTAGCTTTAACTCTTAAGGTCTTATTGCTATCTGCTGCTTGCGTGGAATAAGTGATGGATGTTGCACCACTGATATCTAACCAGGTATTGGATGTATAGGAAGCTTTTTGCCATTGATAGAAAATATTGGGATTAGCATTAATACCATCAGGATCATCTGTAATAGCACCTGCAATTATTGTTCCACCAACAATTGGATCACCGGAAATTGGAGCAAATATTCCCTGACCGCTATCTTTAATTGTTCTGCCAGCTGGTCTTACATCTACATCACCGTCGTCAAAACGTAGGGTTTCTATATTGGTGAGGGTGTCATTACCATCTGTTCCTGAGATGGTGATCGTCTCAAATAAACCAGAGACAGATGTAGAGATAGAATAATCAGCCTGATTCCCAGAGAAGATAGCGATATCAGTTCCTGTCCCACCGTCAATAGTGTCATTACCTGCTCCAGCAGTTATGGTGTCATCACCTAAGCCAAGAGTTATATCATCATTTCCTCCGCCAAGTACAACTACATCATCTCCACCATTTCCATAGCTACCATCTCCACCTGTAAAAGTTATATTGGCTAAGGTTGATGAGGTGAAATTTACGTAATAACTATTGCTTGCATCAACAATTATTGTTTCTCCTTGAGATCCTGCCTGTGAGCCAAGATTCCAAGTATGGCTATAACCACCTCCAAAAACTATTTTTTCAAAGTTTATAATTTTCTGGCCAGGATCAGTTGATCCGTATGAGGTGGCGCCAAAATTACCTTGAAGATTCAAGGTATCTGTTCCATCTCCACCATCAAGATGATCAACTAAATAAGGACTCCATCCACCAGAAGGAATAGAAACAGTATCGTCTCCTTCTCCTGCATCTAAATAACTAAATCCTCCATAAATAGTGTCATCACCTGATCCAGCAAGAATCTTTTGATTATCTCGACCTTCTATATAGTCATCGCCAGCTCCAGCATCAACTAATTGAATCCCAGATTCATCATCATCATTAAAACTGTAATTACCTACTCCAACTGAGATATTGTCATTTCCATCCCCACCGTAGATAGTATCAACACCTTCTCCTCCAATAATTCTGTCATTTCCTCCACCTCCATAAAGGATGTCATCACCTGTACCTCCCTTTATAGTGTCATCGCCATCTCCACCCTGGATCGTATCGTTACCATCAGATCCATCTAAAGTGTCATCTCCGTCAAGGCCTTGTAATGAGTCATTAGCTCCACCTCCAGTTAAAGTATCATCAGAAGATGTTCCAGTAAGATTTTGCCCTGATAAAACAATTGCATAATCATTATCGGCAAATCTTAATGTCTCTATACCAGTAAACGTATCGGTTCCATCAATTCCTCGAGTATCAATAATTTGATAATTATCATAGGAAATTTCAGAAATAGAATAATCAGCCTGATTCCCAGAGAAGATAGCGATATCAGTTCCTGTCCCACCGTCAATAGTGTCATTACCTGCTCCAGCAGTTATGGTGTCATCACCTAAGCCAAGAGTTATATCATCATTTCCTCCGCCAAGTACAACTACATCATCTCCACCATTTCCATAGCTACCATCTCCACCTGTAAAAGTTATATTGGCTAAGGTTGATGAGGTGAAATTTACGTAATAACTATTGCTTGCATCAACAATTATTGTTTCTCCTTGAGATCCTGCCTGTGAGCCAAGATTCCAAGTATGGCTATAACCACCTCCAAAAACTATTTTTTCAAAGTTTATAATTTTCTGGCCAGGATCAGTTGATCCGTATGAGGTGGCGCCAAAATTACCTTGAAGATTCAAGGTATCTGTTCCATCTCCACCATCAAGATGATCAACTAAATAAGGACTCCATCCACCAGAAGGAATAGAAACAGTATCGTCTCCTTCTCCTGCATCTAAATAACTAAATCCTCCATAAATAGTGTCATCACCTGATCCAGCAAGAATCTTTTGATTATCTCGACCTTCTATATAGTCATCGCCAGCTCCAGCATCAACTAATTGAATCCCAGATTCATCATCATCATTAAAACTGTAATTACCTACTCCAACTGAGATATTGTCATTTCCATCCCCACCGTAGATAGTATCAACACCTTCTCCTCCAATAATTCTGTCATTTCCTCCACCTCCATAAAGGATGTCATCACCTGTACCTCCCTTTATAGTGTCATCGCCATCTCCACCCTGGATCGTATCGTTACCATCAGACCCATCTAAAGTGTCGTTGTTTTTAGAACCAATTAAAAGATCATTTCCGCTCCCACCTGATGCGGTAATTCCTTCAGTTGTGTTGTCTGCAACTGCAAAAAATATATCTTTTGAAACCGTTGTTATTTGTTCACTATGCCCTTCGTTATCGGTATAGCTAATAACTGCTCTAATCTTTTTACCTTGATCACTATCTGCTATCGCATAAGTAGCAGATGTTCCGACTTCACTCCAGGTACTAATATCACTTGATATTTGCCAGCTATAACTTAAGGTTCCTCTTCCATCTGGATCAGCAGAATCTTCACTAATACTTAAAGTCTGACCTATTTCTGATGTTCCAGTGATAGAAAAACTTGCATCTCCATCATCTACGAATGGAATATTAGATGTTGAAGTTGTTACTATTTCATTAAAACCTTGTGCATCTTGATATGAAACAACAGCTTTTATAAATTTCCCTTCTTCACTTGCCTCAACTAAATAAGTTGCATTCGTTCCAACTACACTCCACGTGGAATTATTAGTTGAAGTTTGCCAGCTATAACTTAAGGTTCCTCTTCCATCCGGATCAGCAGAATCTTCACTAATAACTAAAGTATTTCCAACTGAAACTGTTCCACCTATTGAAAAACTGGCATCGCCTTCGTCCAATATAATTTCCATTGATAATGCAGAAGATGCAGATGATATATTTCCCGCGGCATCTGTTGCTGTTGCTGTTAGTGAATAACTTCCTTCCGAGAGAGTAGCTGAAGTAATAGAAAATTCGCCATTACTATCAGTAGTTGCATAACCTAAATTTGTTCTTAAGCTAGCTCCCATCAAGTTATGATTAGAGCATTGATAATGTAATATTTGTGGAGTGGAACTTGTAATTTGTATCTTGGTATAAGCTCCAGCTGTGCCGGGGATTCCGCTTGTTGTTATATTCTCCGTATAGGGGGTTTGTTTATCAGCATCAAGATAAAACAGTAGAGGATGGTTGAGATTTGAGGAGTCAGACTGATCAAAAATATATGTATTTCCCGGCGTGAGTGTTAAATAAGGTGCAAATGTATTATCAATCTTGTAGCCAAGACTTGATCCAGAACTATAGGAATCATGCTCTGCTGTTTTGGCCTCAACTGTAACTTCGTAAATATGAGTTGCATTCTCAGAGATAGAGCCGTTGTATAACGTAACAGTGCTACCAGCTTCTGCATTTCCTTTAATTATTGGTGTTGTATCGCTTGTTTTTGTAGAGGTTGTCGTTAATGATGTTGGAGCAGTTGGAGCTGTTTCATCTGCTGTTGTAAAGCTAAGACTTGTTTTATCACTTATCCCCGCGAATGAATTACCAACAGAATCATCAAAAGCTGTAGCCCCTAGCTGTACATAATATTGGGTCTGTTCTTCTAAATCAAAGCTAGGATTTATTGTTATTTGATTTGTTCCTGTTCCTGTTACCTGATTACTGGTTACATCAATAGTTTCAATAACAGAATCACTAGAGGATTTGTAAATATCAATATTTCCACTACCTGCATATACTGCTTCTGAGAAGGTCAACACGATATTGCTTGTTGTTGCTACTGCCGTTGAATTATCCGCTGGGCTACTACTGGTTATACTTGGGTCTGTATTGTCAAATAAAACTGAATTACTAGAGACTGAAAAGTTATTTAATTCTCCATCAAAGTACTCTAATACTGCGTTATATGTGCCATCAATATATGAGTCAATAGTTAAAGAACTTAAACCCGAACTAACATAATAAGACGAACCATTTTTAAACCATTCTGTTTGGACATAACTATGTATATTTTCATCATCGCCACCAAGAGAAAGTGATAATTCTCTCTCTCTACTTGCAGGATCATCAAGTATTTGACTTACCGTCAATGAAGAATTTGAATCATCAGCATTATTATCTACTTGTTTAGTTATGGGATAAAGATGAGCTCCACTACCGCCAGAACCACTTAAAGTAATATCTAAATTTTGACCAACGACTGTTGATCTTATAATTATTGTTAATGAATCATCGACAGCAGCTGAAGCAACCAGTCCACTATCTGAATTATTTAAAATGCTTACGAATTGATTAACAACATTTTCCTGTCTTTGGCTTTCTTTAGAACTCTCTGGGATATTACGATTGTCTACGCTACCAGTAAAAATTTTTCCATTTACGTTTGCTGAAAGTTGAACTGTATTAGTCCAACTCCGACCATGATAAGAGCCAATATTAAATCTTAAAGATTCTATTGAATTATCTATATCAACCTGATCAACTGAAAGAGTATTTGACTCAACTGTTTTTTGATTCAGTTCTCCGTCCAAATAGGTAGTAGAAAGTAATATATTCTGTGCTGATGTAACTGTAAGTTCTAAATTATTAGTAGTGCCTGATTGCAGAAGTGTTCTATTATTGTTTGCATCAACTGAATACCATGAATAGTCGGTAATTGAGTATATATTTTCTGTATCCCCCTGAAGGGAAGATGTATTAATTACTATTGCAGAGGTGTTAGATAAATCTGCAATTGAAGCTGAGATGATTGGATTAGATGCTACAGAATCATCAACATTATTATCCTCTTTTAAAGAAACATTTCCTGGATTTCCGTTAGAAGTACCTGTTAGATAGGAAACTTCTAATGGACCACCCAAGATAATGGAGCGTATTATGACAGTTGAGGGATCATCTACTGAGATAGATGCTCTAGCTCCGGTTAAATTAGGATCTATTAGTTGCGATACAGAATGTGCGCCACTTGAACCATTTATTAAATTAGCTATTGCTGATGCAGCTTCCTCAGAGCTCCAAATGTCTTTTCCATTTTGATAATAAACAGCCTGAGCTGTATAACCATTAATAGTCACATATAGTTGACTACTACTACCCCAAGTATTGCTAAGCTCTAATCTTTTAGATTTTACCACAGATAAAAATACTCATTTAAAGTAAATTTTTGAGGTGAATTATAGCAGAATGGAATAAACTTCCTTGTACATTGGCTTACAATAGTTTGCTATTACGAAAACTTTCTATATTTAGAAAATTAATAGAGAATTCGGAGCTCAGCCCTTAGCTCTCATTTATTTAAGTATTATTACTTGCATAAATATTATTTATTTGTTTGATTAAAAATAAACAATTATGAAAACTTTGAAGCTCTCACTAAAGACAAATCCATACTTATCATATTTATTTACTTCCTTTTATAAGAAAAAATCTAATAATGATTCTTTTATTAAATGGCTTCTTGTCTATTATTTTGGTGCTTCAACCTTATTGTTATTAAGTTTACACTCTTATTGTATGGGCTCAGTATTTTAAAAGTGGTGCAAGTAGTAAGCTTTTCATTTAAAATTTACGGAAACAAGAGTCTCCAATTAACAAAATCTTTAAATATTTATTATTAGTATTTTTAACTTTTAGAAGATAATTAGGATTTATTGATAGGAGAGTCTCGATTTTGATAGAGCCATCGCTACCGTCCTTAAGTATCCTTAAAAAACATTTTCTGCTATTCCCAGAAATAATTCCAGGCCAAATTGAAATCACTCCAATAGAAAATCCTATTATAAATATTGGAATTATTTGAAAATAAAAGGTTTTATAAAATCTCTTTCTCACATTAAAAAAGATTTTGTTGAGTTAATTTTTTACAGTATTCACCAATGAATTTAACAGGAACTTTTGTTACTTCTGCTGCTTTCTGTTTAAATAACTCAGATGATTCTTTGTTATTAATAAAGGCTTTCATTTTTGCACAAGCTCTTAAATCAGAATTATAGCGTGAAGTTTCTTCTAAACTTTTTGAAATTGAAAAAAGAAAATAACAGGTAATTGCTAGGAGAACGATAGTTATATTTTTTTCAAGAAATTTTCTCATTATCAAACTGAATTAGTTTTTAAGATAATAATATCGCTTAAGGTTTTCATTAACAGCAGAAGGTAAAGCAAAAGTTCTTATGAAATTAATAGGATTGGAAGCAAAATTAAAAAGTTAGAACGGGTGCTTTGGGAGCACTAGGTCGCAGGTTCGAATCCTGTCGCCCCGATCAGTCATACCAACGGATTAGAAATAATATAGCTTGTCTCATATTGCGAAAGGGGAGCTAGAGGGGGAGCTAGGAAACAGTTGTTGCGATCGTGGATTACTTTTCTAGTGCCATCTAATCAAAAGATGCAATAAGTAAGCATTTAAAAAAATTTTTTATTTTTCGAAACTAGGATCATATCCATATTGCTCCATACACTCAATATAAGTTTGATTGAAATACTTGTCTTTTGAAATATTTTGAAAATTCCTACAATGTTTAATCGCGTTTTTTTTCGAAATGATTAACTTTTTAGACTTTTTTTCGATATTTGTCTCACTTTTTTTCAAACTTACATCAAAGATAAAAGTTTTCTGACCCTCCTGATAGAGATTAACTGTTATGTATATTTTTTCAGAATCTAATAATTTTTTTAAGAATTCTTCTCTTTTCCCAATAAATATGATGTCCGAGCTTTGTGATGTAGATTCTGAATAATTCCATCTTTCAACCTCACCATTATCAAATCTGACTAAGAAATATTTATTATCATCTAATGAAATTCCATCTAAAGATAGAATTTGACCTTTTTCAATTCTAAAAATAATATCTTCCCCAAATCTTGGATGATTTCTAATTGTTAAAATTCCATTTTGTGAACCACTGTACGGGAATGAAAGATTAATCTCGTTTACACTAATGAGCCAGTTAGTAAAAACAGTTTTACCACTTGCTGTATCTTCATAAGTGTCATATATGAAATTACCTAATCCAAATTTTTTTCCTAAAGGCACTTTTTCTTCAAGTAAGGGTACTTTTATATCAACTAAAGAAGGATTTTGGTTTTGGATAGATAATTTAAGATCTGAATTTTCTTTTGGCTCAATACTGGAATTTATATTTTTTTTTGTTATCAAAGTGGGCTTAGATATTACCTTTTCACAGCTATTTTTCCATCCTATTTCAGGCTCAGAGTTTGGACATATTTTATTTACTTTTGCCTTTGTAAACTCACTTCCAAGTGTTAATAATCCAACTCCTCTGAGAAATTTTTTCTTGCAACTCCAATCACTTTTACCAGCAACTATCTGATCATGTCCCTTTGCAGCTTTGAAATGATCCATAGGATATTCACATTCAACTTTTTTACATAATCCATTCCCGACATAAGCATTTCCCTCTGGGCAACTATTAACAATTAAGGATTCTCCATTTTCAGATATTTCACCTGCAATAATTTTTTTATTCTTAGTTTGAGCTTTTAGGCAACCTACATAATCAGCAGCTTGCAAACATAACTTATGAACTTCAGTATCTAATTCTGCATTAACAGAATTAGGGAAGGAGATTGCAATTAATAGAGGAAATAGTAATCTTTTCATTTTAAAGAAGGTTTAATGCCCTCTAGAACAAGAGTTTTTTTACTAAATGATTTTAATTTTATGTCATCTGAAGAATTAATTGAACATATTAAAGATCCTTCTTTAGTGAGCATTTCATCTGATGAAACATATCCACTCACATACGAACCTTCAATAGATTTTCCATCAATAAAATCATCATAAAAACTTCCAACTTGTTCAACTCCCTTGTATAAATAAGTTGCTGCTATATCTGAAATACTCCCTGTAAAGTTTTCAGGAACTTTTATATTAAATTTAAAGTTTCCAGAAAAACTACAACCACCATAGGATGGTTTATCAGTCTTGAAATCGCTAATTCCCAATATAGTTTCATCTATTATTTCTAGATGGAACTCATTATTCTTATTACCACCCTTTTGAAGTTCATTTTTAAGTTCTAACCTAAGTTCATTTTTAAGTTCATTTTTAAGTTCTTCTTTTAATTCACTTTTATAATCTTTTTCAAAAGTGCAACTTGATAAAAATATTAATAAAAAAGGTAAAAGAAATTTTTTCACGATACAAGTGCTTATTTCCTTTATTTTAATCTACTGTCAATTTGTAATAATAATGAAGAAGAAGGCACTCGGGTGCAACTAGGGGAGCTAGAGGGGGAGCTAGGGGACGATCTCATGCTACTTCTTGCGATCGTAAAGCATGATTTTGAGACTCAAATACGTTCCAACAACAAAGATAACACTTGTTATAATCTACGTTCTTAAGTTTTTCTCATTTTTACATACAAGTGCTTTGGGAGCACTAGGTCGCAGGTTCGAATCCTGTCGCCCCGATTGACTTCTCACGATTCTCAATTATCCTCTGGGCGATCATTTGCTATACCTTGCATAGCTTTGCATGGTGCATCGCCCGCTATAACTAAAAATAAGAATTAAATATTGAGGTCTTTTTCCAACCCTGCTCTAATAGTTCTTTATATTCTTTTCTAGCAGCCTCAACAGTTTCTACCCTGCTTCCTTTCATAACTGGTTTACTACTTCTCTTATAAACACATCCATAACTAATCATCATTGCATCAATACTAGAACTAGGCTTCGATACATCTTCAAATGGTTCAAAGACTTTTATTCTGTTTCTGTCCTTATTAATAAGAGTAAATTTCTCCACTTACTGATATGTATTGAGTAAGAAAATATAAATCCCCAACAATACTGCGGTTGCTACACCTACACCGATAAATATATTTGGTTGATTATTCCAAAGGTCAGTTAAATACTCCATTTACTGTTTTTGCTGTTGCTCTTACTGGGTTACTGTCTGTTGAAATTCTAGTTTTCTTGCAAGTCTATGTATGGCTGACCAAGTTGCGGTTTTCCGTTTAGATAATAGGACTACTTGCTGTTTGTTCTTAGGGGTTAACTTATATTTATTTAAGACTTTTCCAAGTGCTAAAGGATTTACAAGGGTCATTTATTTAGGATCTCTACTCATTAAAAATTACTCCAACTCAATATTAATCAATTCCCTCAAGATTTCTCATATATTTTATTTCTTTAGGGTCTAAATTTAATTTTTTGACTAATGGATGATTTTCATCAATCAATCTCCAAAAAGGAATCTCTTTCCCATGTTCTTCAATTGCTTTCCTGAGGAAGATTCCTGTTGAGACTGGACAAGAATTATCCGCGCCCATTACTTTTGCTAAATCTAATCTCATTTCTTTTGAAGTCTTATGTATGCCTTCTGGAATATTCTTAATGTATTCAGCTATCTTTTCTGGGGAAGAAATAAGCATTTTCTGCCCAGCTTTTAAGTCTGAAAAGTTTTTTTCAAGAATTTTTATTATATTTCTAGACATTTTTTTTTACCTTATTCCTTACATATAGAGTAATTTATTCTTCTGATTCTGCGTAAATTTCAAAAGTAGCAAGGCCATTCCCTGAGTTACGTTAAATCCTTTTTCTTCCATAAATAAAAGAAGGTGCTCACACATATATTGTAAATAGATTGTCAATTATTAAATTGGTCAACAGTTGTTGCTTTTAATTTTGCCTTATATTCCTGATTAGCTTTTTGAAATTCTTTTTTGTTGTAAGTAAATTTTGGTGGAATTATTAGAAAATCTTCCCATGCTTTATTAGGTGTTTTTGTATCTTCTTCAATGAATTGTGCTTTATATCTTCTGGCCGCTTCTTTAAATGGAATATCTTTTTTAACAACTAATTTTTGTATAAATTCAACAGCCTTGAAAATGTCACCACTATTATTTTTCTTCCATTCGATGGGTAAGGTCTGAGAGGTTCTCCTGTTGCTCATACCTAGTCCTTCGTTGTAAACGTATAAGATTTTAGTCTTACCGCTATCTTCGCCATTTACACGCCAACCAGCCGCAATATTAGTGCGTATTAAATCTTTTAATTTTTTTCCCAAGAATCCCTGCTACTACTGGCCATCTTAAAAGTGCAATTAGTGCATAATTTAGTGCATAATCGCTATATTGTCGATATATCTTGATGTATACAGCTATTTACTACTTTTCCTAAATTCTTTGAGAGCTTAGTAATGGAGGGCGTTTTGGCCATGCCCTCGTCGGGACTTGAACCCGAGACCTCTCCCTTACCAAGGGAGTGCTCTACCGCTGAGCTACAAGGGCAATTTTAAAGTGGGCCGGGTTGGATTTGAACCAACGTAGGCAGAGCCAGCGGATTTACAGTCCGCCCCCTTTAACCACTCGGGCACCGACCCCCACTATTTGAACTTATCAGTTAATGGACACTTTGTGTGAAAATGTTTTGGTTTTTTTGTTTCTTTATAGATAGCATTTGTAAAGAAAAGACTTTATTGATGATGAATATTTTATTGATAAATGGACCAAATCTTAATCTTCTAGGCACTAGAGAACCCGAAATATATGGATATAAAACATTGAAAGATATTGAGCAAGATTTAATGGAAGCTGCAAAAAGTAAAAAAACTTTTCTTGAGTGTTTTCAAAGTAATCATGAAGGTGAAATAGTTGATAAGATTCATGATTCTGTTAAAAGGATTCAAGGCATTCTTATAAACGCTGGCGCTTTTACTCATACCTCAATTTCTATTCGTGATGCTTTAATTGGATCAAAAATCCCATTTGTAGAGTTGCATATTTCAAATATTTTTAGTAGAGAAGACTTTCGTAAAGAATCTTTTCTTACAGACAAAGCTATAGGAATTATTAGTGGATTCGGTATTAATGGTTATTCCCTTGCTCTAGAAGGAATAATTGAATATTTAAGTAGTAAAGATTAAATGCTAGTTGATTTTAAAAGGCCCTCATCTCATATTAAATATTTATCCTCAACAACCTCAGATGATTGGATCAGACTGGCATTATCTAATCCAATAGATCTTCTTATTGATCATGCACATTGCGAAAGAAAGGCTGCAGGAGTTGCTGTCCAATTGATGTTTAGATATCCATCAGAACCAAATTTGGCAGAAGTTTTAAGCCCAATAGCAAGAGAAGAATTGGAACATTTTGAAAAAATAGTATATTTTTTAAAGGATCTTGGACATTCTCTGAAGGCTTTAAAGCCTCCTCCATATGGTGCTGAATTGGCTAAGAATATTAGAAAAGAAGAACCTAATAGGATGCTAGATAGTTTCTTGATAGCAGGGTTGATTGAAGCAAGAAGTCATGAAAGGTTAGGCTTGCTTGCTCTGAATTCTGAAAAAGAATCTTTTAGAGTTCTTTATGAATCTTTGCTTGAGAGTGAGGCAAGACACTTTGGGATTTATTGGAAATTAGCGCAAACTAAATTCTCTAAGAATCAAACTTTCATTAGGTTGGAGGAATTGTCTAAAATTGAATCAGAAATACTTGCTGAGACTTACTTAATGCCAAGGGTCCATAGTTAGAAATAATTTAATAAGTTCCGAATGATAATAAAAAAATTTCTTAGTTTGTTTAAAAGTTTAAGAGGTAATTTTGCATCATTGACCATAGTTGGCGTTGGCCCTGGAGATCCATCACTTTTAACAATTGCTGCTGTAAATGCAATCAAAAAAGCGAACGTTATATTTTTTCCGGTATCAGATGATAATAAAAAGAGTTTCGCTGCGGAAATAGTCAATAAACATACCAAATTAAAAAAAAAGATACCTATTATTTTCCCGATGGCTAGTAAGGATCTTGATCCTGATGGAATATGGTCTAACGCAGTAGAAAAAATTGTAGGATTTATACAAAAAGGTGAATCAGTAGTTTTACTTTGTCTTGGAGATACTTCACTATTTGCAAGCTCTTCGAATATTTTGAGGATAATAAAAAATAATTATCCCGAAATTATTACGAATACCATACCTGGTATTTCTTCTCTTTCAGCAGCTGCAGCCTTGAATAATTTTGATTTGGTTAAAAAAGGTGAGACCTTGATAATCAAAGAGTGCCCTTCTTCAAATTCAGAATTAACATCCTTAATCAGAGATAGTAGAGGTAAAAAAACGGTCTTGGCAATTATGAAGGTTGGGAAAAGATGGAATCTAGTAAGGGAAACTTTAAAAAAAGAGGATATCATCAATACATCATTAATAGCTTTAAGTATTGGTATGCCTGACCAAATTATTCAATATGCATCTCAATACAAGAACGATATCATGCCTTATTTCTCCTTGATTTTGATAAGGTTGGATTAATGAATAAAAAAGTAGATTTATCAGCAAACCAATTTACATGGCCAATTTGTAAGGAACTATTATCTCTCATTCTTGAAGATAAAGTTAGTGATGTTTTTGTTTGTGAATTGATTTGGGAAAGACTTTTTTATAAAAAAGAATTACCTATAAATTGCTGGTACCCTAGTTTATTAACTCCTACTTATTGGTCAGATAAATTTCTAGAAGCTCCTCAAATTATCTCAGAGAGAATAGCATCAGTCCATTTGACTAGATCAATCCCAAGGGATCATAAACAGGGACTTAAGAAATTTCTTAACTTTAAAGGTTACAAAATTAACGAACTTTATCCAAGAAGAACTAGAAGAGCGACCGCAGTAAATTGGTTAATTTATTGGGCTATTGAAAATAAATGTTTTTTAAATGATAAAAATATTATTCCAATACCAAGTACACCGCCTGTTAATCCAGCGAAAGGACATTTTGGAGATCCAGAAATCAAATAAATATTTTTTAGCGAGGTAAATGATTCTATTAAAGGTATAGTTGTAATAGACAATATTTTCTTTGGAGTGAAGAATTGATTCTTCCAAAAATAGCAATAATCGGGAGACCTAATGTTGGTAAATCTACCTTGGTAAATCGTCTTTGCGAAAGTAATGATGCAATAGTTTTTGATAAACCTGGTGTTACGAGAGATAGAACTTATCAAAATGCTTCATGGGGTGGCAAGGAATTCCAAATAGTTGACACTGGAGGGTTAGTTTTTGATGATGATAGTGAATTCTTGCCAGAGATAAGAACACAAGTTTATTTGGCCCTAGAAGAGGCTTCAATCGCTTTACTTGTGGTAGATGGTAATCAAGGAGTTACTGATGGCGATTTATCAATAGCAAAATGGTTAAGGAACTCAAGCTGTAAAACAATTGTTGCTGTTAATAAATGTGAATCGACTACTCTGGGAATCTCTCTAGCCTCTGAGTTCTGGAAATTAGGATTGGGCGAACCTTACCCTGTTTCTGCTATTCATGGTTCAGGTACTGGAGATCTTTTAGATCTCGTTATTGAAGAACTTCCCGAGAACAATATTCAGGATGAGGAAGAAAAGATAATGATGTCGATTATTGGCAGGCCAAATGTTGGTAAATCTAGTTTGTTAAATTCAATTTCAGGTGAAAAAAGAGCAATAGTTAGTGATATTAGTGGGACTACAACAGATTCAATTGATATGCTTATTAAAAAAGGTGATATCCAATGGAAAATTGTTGACACTGCTGGAATTAGAAGAAAAAAGAATGTTAAATATGGTACTGAATTCTTTGGAATTAATAGAGCTTTTAAATCTATAGATAGAAGTGATATATGTGTCTTAGTTATAGATGCTATAGATGGAGTAACTGATCAAGACCAGAAGTTGGCAGGGAGAATAGAGGAACAAGGCAGAGCTTGTATAATTGTTGTTAATAAATGGGATCTTGTTGAAAAAAATAGTTCAACGATTTATCAAGTAGAAAAAGAACTTAGATCTAAACTTTATTTTTTACACTGGTCAAAAATGATTTTTATATCTGCCCTTACGGGGAAAAGAGTTGAGAATATTTTTGAGCATGCTTTTAATGCTGTAAATCAACATAGAAGAAGAGTTACAACTTCAGTTGTTAATGAAGTGCTAAAAGATTCTATTAGTTGGAAAAGTCCGCCAACGAAAAGAAGCGGCAAGCAAGGTAGGCTCTATTACGGTACTCAAGTTAAGAATAAACCTCCTACTTTTACTCTTTTTGTAAACGACCCTAAATTATTTGGAATAACTTACAGAAGATATATTGAAAAACAAATTAGATTAAATTTAGGTTTTGAAGGCACACCTCTCATTTTATTGTGGAGGGGTAAACAGCAAAGAGCTTTAAATAAAGAAGTAGAAAAGGAAAATATTGAATTAATTCAAAAAGATTAATGAATATACTCACCAAATTTTCAGTTGGTCAATACGTTTATGGGAATAAAAGTTGGCTAAGAATTATAGATAGTAGATTAAAAATAATCATAGTAATGATATTTCTAATAACTCCAATATGGGCAGGCCCTATTTGGAGATTGAGTTTAGTTGGTTGTTTACTATTGGTTACTTTTATTAGTTTATTGCCCTCAAGAGTTTGGTGGCGATCCATGTTTGTTCTATTATGCTTATCATTGCTAGTTGGATCTTTATCGATACTTGCATCTTCTGATATTCAATCTCTTGATAGTTATTTAAGAAATCCCAATGAGTTACAAGTGGTCGTTGAAAACTATAAGGAATGGAACATTTTGCAAATTCCTTCAAAGAAGATATGGTTTATAAATTTTGGTCCATACAACCTATCCAGAAATGCCTTTGAATTAGGAATAAAAACTTCTACCTTAATTTTTACTGTTATTCATAGTGTTAATTTGATGCTTTTAACCACATTACAAGAAGATATTGTATGGGCGATAAGTTGGTTTCTTTTCCCATTAAAAAAAATCGGATTGCCACTTAATAAGTGGCTTTTTCAGTTATTAATTGCGTTGCGTTTTATTCCATTAGTGCAGGAAGAATTGCAAAATATAATTAAATCAGTGTCAGTAAGATCAATAAATTTTCGAAATTTAGGATTTAAGAAATCCTTTAATGTCTTATTAATTTTAGTGGAAAGATTATTTCAAAATATATTTCTTAGAATTGACCAAGGAGCAGAATCATTATTCTCTAAGAAAAAAATTATTATAAAAACTAACAGATTCAGAACCTTTTATCCTTCCAAATCTCTACATGTAATTGTTAATACATTGTCGATATGTTTTATTTGCATAGCAATTTTTCTGAGAAAACTGTATGGTGCATTATGAATAACACAATATTTAAGTTTGAGTTCCGAGCGTTATTTAAACCATCCAACATTTGGAATGTTGTATCAAGTCTCTCCTGGAAATGATGGGAGAGATATTTATGCGACTTTATATGCACAAAAAATGTTTTTTTTGGTAGAAATCAGGCAGAGAGAAGTTTTTTTTGAAGTTATACCTTATCTTGATGCCCGTAATCAGGCCGAATTGAGCCTTCAACGAGCTAGACGAAAAGCCTCTGATGATCTTCCAAAGTGGGAGAATTTATTCACACAAACTTTCTTGTAAAAGGTGAACCCTTCAAATTATTTAAAAATAAAAAATCAAATCCCATCAAATGTAAATATACTGGCTGTAAGTAAAGGGTTTAAAAGTCAAGAAATCAAGACTATTCAAAATATTGGTCAGAATGATTTTGGTGAGAGTAAGTTTCAAGAGGCTTTCGAGAAGCAATTGAAATTAAAAGATCTTAAACAAATAAAATGGCACTTTATTGGACGAATACAAAGTAATAAAGTAAGAAAGATTGTTCAAAATTTTAAATATATTCACTCAGTAGATTCATTCGAGAAGTTGCAAAAAATTTCTAGGATTTCATGTGAAGAGAAGAAAAATCCATTTATTATGTTGCAGGTCAAGTTAAGTGATGATCCTTCTAAAGGTGGTTTTAGGCCTGAACTTTTAGTATCGAAGTGGAGCCAAATACAAGAATTGAAAAATATTACACTAAAGGGTTTGATGACTATTAATCCCAGAGGACTTAGCTCCAAGGAAAATTCAGAATTGTTTAAAAAATGTCGTTCTTTAGCTGATTCACTTCAACTTCAAGATTGTTCAATGGGAATGTCAGGGGATTGGGAAGAGGCTATTGATTCTGGATCAACCTGGTTAAGATTGGGCTCATTAATTTTTGGAGATAGATCCTAATTATTTATTTATTTATAAAAATCTTATCTATAAACTTGCAGTAAAGAACAAGTAACGTTATCTAGGTATAGGTAGTTTATTCATTTAAAAATGAATCTATTACTTAAGGTTCTTAAACCTTAGTAATTATTTTATGAGGATTTAAAAGGTGTCACTTATTTCTAAATTAAAGGCAGTTGTTGCAGGGGATGAGTATCTCGATGATGATTTTGATGAGTTGGATTATCCATCAGAAGATGAATTAACTGATTTCAAACAAAATCAAAGAAATCCAAATGCTCTTGCGAATTCAAATCCTTTCGAATTTATGAATAATAATAGATCATCTAAAGTTGTTGGAATGCCTGGGATCTCAAATTCATCCTCAGAAGTAAGCTTAATGGAACCGAGAAGTTTCGATGAAATGCCTCAAGCTATTCAAGCACTAAGAGAGAGAAAAACTGTAATTCTTAATTTAACTATGATGGATCCTGATCAGGCTCAAAGAGCGGTTGATTTTATTGCTGGAGGAACATATGCAATTGATGGACATCAAGAGAGAGTGGGCGAAAGTATTTTCCTTTTTGCTCCAAGTTGTGTAAATGTAACGAGTTCTTCGCCTGAAGAAGCTTCTCCTTCAAATGTGCCTTCTAAAAACACTCCAGAATATAAGTTTGAAAATAACACTGCTCCCGAACCTGCATGGGGTAATTCTAAATTAAGTGCTTATTCATGATTAATCTGTGACTGAAAAAATTGCGATTATTGGTTTTGGAAATATTGCAAAAGCTATAATAACTCCTCTATTAGATAAAAATTTAATTCAACCAGAGAATGTTTATTGTGTTGTAAATTCTGAAAAAAGTTTAGAAAATATAAAAAAAAATTATAAACATAATATAAATGTCTATAAATCAAGTTCTCAAGATTCAAAAAAAATTTGGGATTGTCAAGTAAAACTTCTCTCGGTAAAACCTCAGCATCTTAGAAATATAACCGAGGCCGATAACATATCAAGTAAGGACAATTTGTTAGTCTCAATTCTTGCGGGTGTGTCAATAAATAGACTTACTCAAAAGTTCCCTAATCATAAATGTGTGAGGGTGGTTACAAATATTCCAATAACTATTGGAAAAGGTTTAACAGGGATTTCTTGGGGAGAAGAAATTACGGAAGATCAGAAACAATTTACAAAAAAATTATTTGAAAAAACCAGTAAAATTTATGAATTTACTGAAGATTACCTTGATATATTTTTAGCTTTAACTTCATCAGGCCCTGCTATTATTGCTTTAATTATAGAAGCATTAAGTGATGGAGGATTAAGCGGGGGATTACCAAAAATAATTTCAGAGGAACTCGTTATGGAAATGATCCTAGGAACTATTTGTCTAATAAAGGAAAATAAACTTACTACTTCTGAGCTTAAAAATTTAGTAACCTCTCCAGGTGGAACAACTATTTCTGCTTTAAGGGTTTTAGAAAAAAAGAGTGTAAGGTCAGCATTAATTGAATCAATAGTTTCAGCTAGTAATCGAAGTAAAGAGTTTCGTTAGATTTTTCAATTATCTTTTAAGTTAATATAAACTTTCTCAAGTGAATTTATATTTTTAGCAATTGTATATCTCTCAAGTATACGTTCTCTAGCTTTTTCTCCAAGATCTTTTGTAAATGAAGGGTGTTCTACAAGAATTGGGATTATGGTTTTTAGTTGTGCAGCCACATTATCAGTTGAAATTACTATTCCTGCTCCGTGCTCTAAAACTTCACCATCAGCTCCGGCATCTGTAGCTACACAAGCTGTACCAGCAGACATTGCCTCTAAAAGTGATAATGATAACCCTTCTACTAAGCTTGGTAAGAAAAATACTTCTGCTATTTGCATGATTGCTATCCTAGTTTCTAAATCTAATTCGGCACCCCACCAAATTAATTTCTCATTACCAAGGTTAGAAAAACTATTTTCAAGTGTTGGCTTCATTGGCCCATCCCCAACAATAACTAATTTGCAATTTTGAGTTTTTGTTTGGCGCCAAGAACGTAAAAGTGCCTCGATATTTTTCTCATTTGCAATCCTTCCCATATATAAAAAGATTCTTTCATTTCCAAGTTTGTTTTTTACCTGATCATATTTTTTACTTTTTTTGCAAAAAGGTCTCCAAATATTTTCATCAACGCCGTTTGGAATAATTATTTGTTTTTCCTTAGGTACTCCTAATTTCTCAAGAACATTTTTTTGAAGTTCAGAAAAAATAATTATTTTATCGAACTTTGCTAAAGAGGGAGCATAAAGCTGGTATGTTAATTGTTGAGTGCTCGCAGTTAGATTTCTATTTTTTGCATCAAATGGTGGATGAAATGTTCCTATAAGAGGAACATTAATTTCATTACAAAGCTCTGGAAGTCTAAAGTCTAAAGGAGATAAAGTTAGGCTTGCATGTACTATGTCAGGTTTTAATCTTTCCAATGATAGCCTTAGCTCTTTTTCTGCCCTTGGCGAGGGGATTGTATAAACTTGAGATTTAATTAAATATGGGAGACTTACATCAGGATCATTTG
This sequence comes from uncultured Prochlorococcus sp., assembly GCA_902583265.1. Taxonomy (GTDB): domain Bacteria; phylum Cyanobacteriota; class Cyanobacteriia; order PCC-6307; family Cyanobiaceae; genus Prochlorococcus_A. Next base: position 52,209 of record CACHVD010000005.1, on the reverse strand, counting down.
CGAGAAATAATGGGTTTGATGTATTTGAACTAGAGGGATTGTCGAAATGAATAAAACTAATTTTATGCCCTCTGGCCTTTAATTCCTGAGTAGTTAAATTACCGTAAGTTACATTTCCACAAAAAGGGGATTTTTTTCCCAACCATGCAATATGAACCACATTAATTGAATTAACTATTTATTAAGTTAACAGGCAAAGGCGTCATGATCATATTTTTTAAATTTTGAAATGCTTAATGAAAATGCTAACTATATATTTCTCTCAACATTTTTAGTGAAGATAGCTCTTTCTCTAATTGAGTAGAGATCCATGTCTCAATAATGAATAATATTTTAAGCCAGACTTTTTTGGGACCCAACAACTCTCCATTAGATTTTATTGGTAATTCTGGGAAAAGAAGTCTCTGTAATAGAGCAACTTCAGATGCATTTATTTTTAGATTACTTTGAGAATCTTCTATGGATGAAAACCCTTCATTTGGTAAAAAATAACAACTCCATTCCCAATTTCCTATAGGTGGAATAATAGGTTCTCCAGTTTTACAACAATGATGAATTGGTAAATTAATACCACCGATGGCTAATAGATGGATTAAAGATTGAATACTCATTGAGAGCATTTTAATATCTTCTTCTTTAGATTCTTCATACAAATAAATCCTATCTAGATGTGCAAGAACACAAGTTAAATAGTTTTGTTGCTTGTCATTATTGCCTACTAATAAAAATGTTAATTCAGTTATTGCTTGCGCGGCTGCAAGACATTCAATATTTTTCCCTAGACCAGAATAGCTTTTTAATATTTTAATTTGACGTACAGATTTAAGATTTCTTTTCCCAAAAATTTGCAGACTTAAATATGTTAATGGAGTAGCTGCGGCAAGACTACTTTTAGGACGCCTAGCACCAGGTACCGCTAATCGAACAATCCCCTGCTCATCAGTAAGAATAGTTATTAATCTATCATTCTCGCCTAATGGAGAAGCTTTAATACAGAGACCCTCTAGTCTGCACTCACCAGAACCAGACATTTAAAAATTTACTTCTTGGAAAATCTCACAAAAATTAGAAGTTCCAACGCAACTAATTCCATTATCAAACAAATCAATAACTTGTGTCAGTTTTTTTATACCACCTACAACTTTTATTTGATTTTGAGAGCCTGTTATTTTTAGTATTTCGGGGACATCATTAGATGTAAGAGGAGATCCAATCCCGTCCCCGAATTGAAAATTTTTTATTCCTAATTCCAAACATATTTCTATCGCATTAATAAAAACTTCTTCTTGTAGTTTTGATTTATTTATGATTATTGAAACTGGTAATCCAGATAATTTAACTTGCTCAATTTCAGCGGCGAAAGTTTCTAAATTTCTTTTGGATAAATTGATAAAGTTTGGGATATATTCGATTCCTTTTGCACCCTTATCTTTTGCATAACAAACTAATTCTTCAATAAATGAAACTGGTAAATCTGCCAAAGGGTAAGAAATAAGTGCGTTTATATCCGCACTGTAATTACCCAAACAGTTTTTAAGATCAGTTAAATAATTTAGTGAAGTAGAAATATTTTTGATATTGTATTTTCTTATTAAATCGCAATTCACACAGAAATCTTCCCATGATAAGTAGGGGTTAATAATAATCGCATGAATTTTCTCGTTTAATTCATATTCAATATTGGGCATTTAAAACTTATTTAGATTGAATCAATCCATAACCTCCATGATTCCTTTTATATATAACTTGAAGTTCATTATTTTTCTTGTTTCGAAAAACATAAAAATCATGATCAATTAGATCTAATTGTTTTCTTGCTTCGTCTGATGAAATTGGAGTCATTTCAAAGTATTTATTTTTTATAGATGGCTCAGGCAGACTTGCTTCAGTTCCTTCTTTAAAAAAAGCTTTATTTAAAAAATTTGATTCCATACTTTCAATTGGTAAAGAATCTTTATTTTTAAATTGTTTATTATGAATTGTTTTATTGTTTCTTTCTTTGTATTTGCGTAATTTTCTACAAAGTTTATTTGAAACTAAATCAATGCTTGAGTATAGATTTTCAGTTTTTTCTTCAGCTCTAATTACGGTACCATTTGCAAAAATAGTAACTTCTGCAGTTTGGAACGAGACTCTTGGATTCTTTTCAATTGAAAGGTGTATGTCAGCTTCTTTAACGATATCCTTATAGTGATGTGTTGCTTTTTCTATCTTTGCCTCAGTATATTCTTTTAATGCTCCAGTGAGCTCAAGATTCTTTCCATGGATTAAAATTTTCATAACAAATCTAAAAATATTTACTTACTTTCTAAATCTACTTAAATATGGATAATAGAACAGCAATAATTAAACAACCTGATAATATTTCTTCTTTTAATGATGTTTATAAATTACAAAAAGAATATCAGGAGGCATTGATTTTAGATAATTCTAACCCTGATTTTATTTGGATCGGAGAGCATCAACTCTGTTATACATTGGGGAGAGGATCTAATTACGATAATTTATTATTTTCTCTAAATGATGCTAAATATGATGTTTTTAAGATTGATAGAGGTGGTGAGGTAACTTGTCATATGCCAGGACAATTAGTAACGTATTTGGTTTTAGATTTGAAAAATTTTAATAAAGATTTAAATTGGTACTTAAGAAAAATTGAAGAAATTATTATAAAAATCCTTGGTGCTTTTAATATAAAATGTCACTCTAGAAAAGGGTTTACTGGTGTTTGGATAGGAAATAAGAAAATCGCATCAATTGGAATTGGTTGTAAAAGATGGATTACGATAAATGGATTTTCAATCAATATTGACTGCGAATTAGAAAACTTTAATAAGATTGTTCCTTGCGGAATAGAAAATTGTCTTATGGCAAATATGATTGATTACAACAAAAATTTAAATATTCAAGAAGTCAAGAGAATTGTTAAAAAAACCATCGAGGAAGAATTTAATTTTGATTTTATATCAAAATAGAAATTAAAATTTCAAAATCAATTTAATATGGGTGATTTAGCGTATTGGCCTGCAGCCAAACCTCTTTCTAAAAAAAATACATTTGCCAAAAATAGAGATTTTATTAAGAACCTTGATCACATAGATCAAATTTGGGAAAAATTAAAATTTAAATGTGGTGATACTTTAGCTGTTTGCGATTTAAGAGGGAAATACAAAGAAAAATTTTCTTATTCTGAGCTGGCTGATTTAATAACAAAAGTCTCTTTTTCTTTTAAAAATTATGGTTTAGCAAAGGGGGATGTAGTTACTGTAATATCTGAAAATTCTCCAAGATGGCTAGCAGTGGATCAAGGCTTAATGCGTTTAGGAGCTATAAATGCAGTGAGAGGTATTAATTCTCCTTCAGTAGAATTAGACTATATTATTGGGCACTCTAATTCAGTAGGACTAATAGTTCAATCTAAGGAAATTTGGCTAAAGTTAAACAACAAAGAAGAATTAAAAAAAAGACTGAAATTTATAATCAATTTAGAAGATGAACAATTTGAAAGTTTAATAAGTTGGAGTACATTCATAAGTTCAGTAGAAAAAGAAAATTCACAAAATAATAATCTTGAAAAATTTAATCCAGAAATTGATGACATCGCTACCATTCTTTACACTTCTGGGACGACCGGAAAACCTAAAGGTGTGCCTTTGACTCATGCAAATTTTTTACATCAAATAATCAATTTAGCCTATATCGCTGATCCAGAGCCAGGTACCTCTGTATTAAGCGTTTTGCCTATCTGGCATTCTTATGAGAGAAGTGCTGAATACTTCTTTTTTTCATGCGGTTGTTCTCAATACTACACAATTCCAAAATTTCTTAAAGATGATATTACACAAATAAAACCTGTTGTCATGGCCACTGTACCGAGACTATGGGAAGCAATACATGATGGTTTTTTTCAGGCTTTGAAAAAAATGCCTTCCAAAAAGCAAAAACTTATTAAGTTTTTGATAAGTAATAGTTCGGTTTTTAAAAGAAGTCTTAGAAAGATAAGAAATATAGATATAAATCAAATAACTTTTAAATCAAAAATCCCCTTACTGGGTTCTGTTATTAGCCGATACCCTTTACATAAATTGTCTACTATTTTTTTATGGCCGAATATTCTTAGACAACTATGCGGAGAAAAACTGAAATTTCCTATTAATGGTGGAGGTGCATTGCCAGAACATGTAGATCTTTTTTTTGAATCTTTAGGTGTAGATGTTTTGGTGGGATATGGACTCACAGAAACTAGTCCAGTATTAACTTGTAGGAGAAGAGAATTAAATGTTAGAGGATCATCTGGGCAGCCTCTTTCATTTACTGAAATCAAAATAGTGAATGATGATAAAAAAAAGATTCTTAAGTTCAGAGAAATCGGGAAAATTCTTGTAAGGGGGCCGCAAGTAATGAAAGGTTATCTTAATAATGAAATAGCTACAAATGATGTTTTATCCAAGGATGGTTGGTTTGATACTGGTGATTTAGGTTTTCTAATACCAAATGGTTCTCTCTTTATAACCGGAAGAGCCAAGGATACAATAGTGCTATCAAGTGGTGAAAATATAGAACCGAATCCCCTGGAGACTGAAATTCTTAGTTCAGAATTTATTAATCAGATTCAATTAGTAGGACAAGATAAGAAATGTTTAACAGCTCTCGTAGTTCCTAATGTCGAATTGGTTAAAAGCAAGTTTTTGGAAGAAGACCTTTCAAAATTAAACCTGAATAAGAAAATTGGTACATTTTTCAAATCACAAATTAATAATTTGCTTAAAAGTCGATTAGGAGCAAGATCAGAAGAACAAATATTAGATTGTTATTTTGTTGATGCCTTTACTCTAGAAAATGGGTTATTAACACAAACTCTTAAACAAAAAAGAAAAGAAATAGAAAAAAAGTATTCATTACAAATAGAAAATATGTATGAAAACAAATTTAGTAAGAAAATTTGATTTGTTCTATCTATATTGAAAAGGCAATTTAATTTTTTATGGAAACAAAAAACTCAATATCTATAAAGCGCTCAATAGCTATTAAAGCTGTAGTTACACCAACTTGGAAGGAAGATGCTGAAAAAGAATTAAGTAAAGCAATTTCAAACATTGATCAGCAATTATCGCAACTGGAGCAAGAGGGGCAGCAAATAGTAAATAATATTAGATCCCAATCGGTTAATCCCCTAGATCCAAGAGTTCAAGAACAGGTTAGTCAGGTGCAACAACAAGTTGCAGCAAAACGAAATGAAATTGAAGAACAAAAAAGAAATCTTCTTCAACAACAGAGTCAAGTTCGCGAATTAAAAATGGACGAAATTGTTGATCAAGGGCAAGTGGATAGTTTCTGTGATGTCACTTTGGGAGACAATCTAATTGAAAAAATGCAAGTATCGATTACGGTTAAAGATGGAGTTATTCAATCTATAGATAATAATTAAAGAGAAGATTTAGTATTTTTGATAAATATAAGTAAATCTTAATTTCGAAAAGTTTTAAATTCTAATCGATCTAAATTATTACTTTCTTAAGTTTTAAGAGTTCCCACTGTGAACATGATTTCGTATAATTAAAACAAGAGTTTAAAGGGTTCTTAACCATAAAAACTTTAGGAAGTTTGGTAGAAATCCCTTGAAACTTATGCAATAACAATTTTCTTATGTCTCACGAAATATTCATGCCTGCCTTGAGTTCTACTATGACGGAGGGCAAGATTGTGGAATGGTTGAAAAATCCAGGAGATAAAGTTGAAAGAGGTGAATCTGTCTTGGTTGTTGAATCTGACAAGGCAGATATGGATGTTGAATCTTTTCAAGATGGATATCTTGCAGCTGTTTTAATGCCCGCTGGCAGCACTGCACCAGTAGGAGAGACTATCGGTCTTATTGTAGAAAATGAGGATGAGATAGCTTCTGTTCAAGAACAAAATAAAGGAAAACAACCCGAAGTTTCTAGTTCAGATCAACTTGAATTGGTAAGCAATAAAACGGAAGAAAAACCTGAAGTTCAAAGTGAAATTTTTGAAAAAAAAGAAAAAGAAGTTGTATTAATGAGTGAAAAGGCAGCCCCATCTTTCAGTAGCGATCAAATAAATGCTGCTACAAGTAATGTTTCTTCGAGGATAATTGCATCTCCAAGAGCTAAAAAACTTGCCTCTCAAATGGGTGTTGATTTAGCAAAGGTTCATGGATCTGGGCCTCACGGAAGGATTCAAGCCGATGATATTTTAAAAGCTAATGGCCAACCAGTCTCTATACCATGGATAGGTGAAGGTGGTTCTCCTGCAAGTATTCCTGGTGCAAATTTGGGAGTTGAAAGTAAACCAGAAACTTCAGGAAATAGTTTTGGTAATCCCGGAGAAACAGTTCAATTTAATACTCTTCAAAAAGCGGTAAATAAAAATATGGAATCTAGTTTAGATGTGCCATGTTTTAGGGTGGGTTATTCCATTAACACAGATAAATTAGATAATTTCTACAAAAAAGTAAAACAGAACGGAGTTACTATGACTGCTTTACTAGTAAAGGCAGTTGCAAAGACACTAAAGAAACATCCTCAAGTTAACTCAAGTTTTTCAGAAAATGGAATTTCTTATCCAGAAAATATAAATATTGCTGTTGCTGTTGCGATGGAAGATGGTGGACTAATAACTCCAGTTTTAAAAGAACCATGCAATACTGATTTATTTGAATTGTCTAGGGAATGGAAAGATCTCGTAAAAAGATCAAGATCAAAACAATTAGAACCTGATGAATACTCAACAGGAACATTCACTTTATCTAACCTTGGGATGTTTGGCGTTGATAGATTTGACGCAATTCTTCCTCCAGGTACCGGTGCTATTTTAGCCATAGCATCATCGAAACCAACCGTTGTTGCTAATAGTGATGGTTCAATATCTGTTAAAAAAATAATGCAAGTAAATCTAACAGCTGATCATAGAGTGATCTACGGAGCTGATGGAGCTTCATTCTTAAAAGACTTGGCTTCCCTAGTTGAAGATGAGCCAGAGACTCTTGTCTCCTAAATTTAATTGATTTCTCAAATTAATAATGAAGAAAGAGATTATAAGCTTGAAGCTTATGATTATTTACTTGATCCTTCATTAATTGCTAGTAAACCTTCTGCAATTAGGCATGAATCAAGATTGATGATAGTTAGAAATAGTTTTTTAGAAGAAGACTGTTTAACTAATAAATTTACCAAGAATCTTTTAGATGAATTTAGAGAAGGGGATCTTGTAATTGTAAATAATACTAAAGTTATGAAAGCTAGGTTAAAGGTTGAATTAGAAAATAAGACATTAGTAGAATTATTAGTTTTAGAAAGATCCCATGAATGTGTTTGGTTATGTTTGGCAAAGCCAGCAAAAAAGTTAAAAATAAATAGAAAATTAAAAATAAAATCTCCATTAGCACAAGATATTAATTTGATTGTTGATGGAGTTGATGAAGAAACTGGAGGGAGATTTATTAAATTTCCGGAAAATATAACTTGTCTCAATTCAATGAATGAACTTCTTGATAAATACGGGGAAATCCCTCTTCCTCCTTATATAAAAAATTCCGAAGAAGAATCTTTTCATGAGAAAAGTTATCAAACTGAGTATGCAACAAATCCGGGGGCAGTTGCTGCACCAACAGCTGGTTTACACTTAAGCAAAAGTCTTATTTCCAATCTAAAAAAAAAAGGCGTAATAATCTTACCGATAACTTTGCACGTGGGTTATGGAACATTCAAACCAATTGATCAAGAAGATTTAAGTAACTTAAAACTTCACAAAGAATGGGTAAGTGTTAATAAGGAAGTAGTGGAGGAAATAAAAAGAATAAAGAAAACAGATAGAAAAATAATTGCTATTGGTACAACTAGCGTAAGAGCTCTTGAAAGTTGTTATTCTCACGAAATTAATGACTTTATTCCCATAGCTAAATACGTAGATTTAGTAATTAAGCCAGGTTATAAATTTAAGGTAGTTGATGGATTATTAACTAATTTTCATCTCCCTAAAAGTTCATTATTACTTTTAGTAAGTGCAATGATTGGTAGAGAAAGATTATTAGATCTATATAAAAAAGCCATAAAAGAAAAATTTAGATTCTTCTCTTATGGCGATGCGATGTATATTTCACCAGACTCACTACTGGAGAAAAAATTGAATTAGGCTTTGACTGGTTCTTGAATGATTCCGCTTGGAACTTCAGTAAACATAATTGATGATAAATACCTCTCTGCTAAATCAGGTAGAACAACTACAATTGTCTTTCCAGCATATTCATCTTGTTCAGCTAATCTAACCGCAGCTGCAGCAGCAGCTCCACAAGATATTCCTACTAAAAGACCTTCCTCTTTGGCTAATCTAAGAGCCATCTCTATTGATTCTTCATTTGTTACTTGTTCAACCTTGTCAACAATTGATAAGTCAAGGTTCTTAGGAATAAATCCTGCTCCAATTCCTTGAATTTTGTGTGGTCCGGATTTAACCTCTTCTCCATTCATTGTCTGTGTAATAACAGGACTATGTGATGGTTCAACAGCTACAGAAGTGATATTCTTGCCCTTCTCTTGCTTAATGTATCTTGAAACTCCTGTAATTGTGCCGCCAGTTCCTACCCCTGCAACTAGGACATCAATTTCACCATCGCAATCATCCCAGATTTCTGGTCCAGTAGTTTTGAAATGAATTTCAGGGTTTGCTGGGTTATCAAATTGACCTGGCATGAAGTATTGAGATGGATTACTTTCTGCAATTTCTTTAGCTTTAGCTATTGCTCCAGGCATACCTTTAGATGCTTCTGTTAAAACAATTTCAGCACCCAATACTGCCATAACCCTTCTTCTTTCAATTGACATGGATTCTGGCATTGTAAGGATCAGTTTATAACCTCTTGCTGAAGCAGTAAAAGCTAGAGCAATTCCTGTATTTCCAGAAGTTGGCTCAACAATAGTTTTGTCTTTTGTAAGTTTCCCGCTTTTCTCGGCATCCCAGATCATGTTTGCGCCGATCCTACATTTGACACTATAAGCGGGGTTTCTACCTTCAATTTTTGCAAGTACTGTAGCTTTCGCGTTTTTAGTAACTGATTTTAATTTTACTAATGGAGTGTTTCCAATAGCAAAACTGTTGTCCTCATAAATTTTTGCCATTTATATATTGAGAAAATATATATTAATACTAACTATTATTCAGAAAAAGAGTATATAAGTTTCTATACGGTAAATACTAGGAATTTAGAAATTATTTAGTGCTTCAGAAAAGGTTTTCCATAATTGATCTTGGTCTTCTAATCCAACTGATACTCTAATAAGGTGCGATGGTATACCAAAACTTTCAGCCCAATCCAGCTCGTCATAATGAGCTAGTAAAACATAAGGACAAACCAGAGTAAATTTTGTACCTAAACTAGGTCCTTTAGATACTTGTAGAGAATCATAAAATTTCTTAGCTTTGTTCAATCCTCCCTTTAATTCAAATGATAATAAGCAGCCGTATCCTCCATCAGAAGTAAGTAAAGAATTAAAATTTGGACAATTTTCAGGATGGAAAATATTTTTAATCTCGCTATGGGTCTCTAATCTTTTTTTTAATTCTAAACATGCTTTATTTTGTTCAAAAACTCTTTGATTTACATCTCTACTAGCTTTCTCTAGATAAACTGTATCTCCATCGGAAAGTATTGGAAGATTAATCTCGTTTAATGCATTTCTAAATTGATCAATCCATTTGCTTTTTGGATTTAGTATTAATGATCCGGCAAGAATATCACCACTACCTGAAAAAATTTTTGTAAGTGAAGTAAAAACTATATCTGCATGTTCTAGGGAATTTATATTTAAATTTGAACCAATTGTATCGTCAACAATTAGGGGAATATTTAACTTTTTTGCTATTTTTGAAATTTTTTTAATGTTTACACATTTGAGCATTGGATTACTTGGAAGTTCAATAATTAATGCTGATGGATTTATTCTTTTAATTTCTAATTCAATATCTGCGCAATTTTCTTCTGTAATTAACTTTGCTCCGTGAAAGATTTTCATTGGTAATTTAAGTACATCTACATATGGAAAACCAACTTGGAGTGTTGGTTTAGCTGGAAATAATTTATATATGATTTCTAATGATGTATGCAATGCAGACATTCCAGATGAAGTTAAGTGAATATCATTAGAGTTAATTTTTGTAGATTTAGAAATTCTTTTTTTTATTTTTTGAGAACATTCATTCACGTAAGATTTTGACGGGCAATCTTCAAGACCTAGTTCTATAGCGGCAGCTCTTGAAGATAGACCAAGACCAGTATGTTGCCAAAAATATTTTGCATAAATACTTCCTTCTTTTTCAGTTATTAAGAAAGCTAAATTACCTCTTTTTTCTATTAATGAGAATTGTTCAGAAGTATTTCTATCAATGTATTTTTTAGCTTTAAAAGCTATGCTTTCATTCGGATATGGCCAGATACTTTTATTGTTGTAGTAATTTTGCTTTTTTACTTTTTCGCATAATCTTTTCACTATGGGATTTAGCCCGAATCGTGGGTAAATGGACTTCAATAAATTCATGCATTCTTGATCTTTTTCCTCGTAATTTATTACATCATTCCAAGTTGGTAATGCTACAGAAACGGCATGAATACTATCAGGAATTGCATATCCCAACTCTAAATTTTTCCATATAGGTTTTTTAAGTAAATCTCTCAATTTTCAGAATTTATTTAAAGCAAATAAAATGTCCGAGATTAAATCGTTTGTATCTTCACATCCAATTGATAATCTGACAAGAGTATCATCTATCCCTAGTAGATTTTTTGTTTTGTCATCAACAGAAGCATGAGTCATCGTTGCAGGGTGACAAATTAAACTTTCAACTCCTCCAAGGCTTTCTGCTAGAGAGAAATATTTGAGAGATTTGCAAAATTTAAAAGTATCCTCTTTGTTTAAATTTAATTTTAGGGTGATCATTGAACCTCCAGATTTCATTTGCGATTTTGCTAAATTAAATTGCGGATGTTCTTGATTGAAAGGGTAAATTACTTTATTAATAATTTTATGATTACCTAATTCTTCAGAAATAAATTCTGCACTTTTAGTTTGTTGTTCGATTCTTAAAGGAAGAGTTTTTACTCCTCTCGTAATGAGCCAACTATCAAAAGGAGATGGTTGAAGCCCGAGAGCTTTTTGAGAGAAAAGCATCTTACTATTCCATTCCTCATTATTTGTCAGTACTGCTCCGCCAAGTGCGTCACTATGTCCATTAATGAATTTTGTGGTGCTTACAACCGATAGTGTTGCCCCAAGGTCCAATGGTTTTTGAATAAGCGCTGTAGAAAATGTGTTGTCTACAACTACTGGTATTTCGAGTTTATTCGCTTCATCACAAATTGCCTTAATATCGAGTACCTTCAAAAGTGGATTAGTTGGACTTTCTAGCCATATCAAGGTTGGCTCGAAGTTTGAAATCTTTTTGATATTATTTTCGTTTGTAAAATCTGTGTATAAAACTTCTAGTCCAAATTTCTTGAAAACTTTTTCGAACATCCTCACTGTACAACCATAGAGATTTGACTCGCAGAGTATCTTGTCACCTGATTTTAGAGTTGATGAAATTGCAGTTATCGCGCTAATTCCAGATCCAAAAACTGTACAGTATTTAGAATCTTCTATTGATTTAAGGATGTTTTCTAGAATTCTAAAGTTTGGATTACCTGATCTGGTGTAGTCAAAATTATCTTTATTTCCATGTTTGAAAGTAGATGAAGAAAAAATAGGAGGCATAACGCATCCAGTTTCTTCAGCAAATGTTTCCCCATGATGAATAGATAAGGTCTTAAAACCTGGCTTTTTTATATTATTTTCCTTATTTCCCATTATTTTTAAAAATAAGAATTAAATTAAATCTCTCTTTTAAAAAATGAGAGATTTAATAATCCAAAGAAAAGTAGTATTAAACTTTTCTTGAATAATATTCAACAACTAGTAGTTCGTTTATTTCAAGAGCCACCCACTCTCTATCGCATTTCCCATTTATTTTTCCCGTTAATTTAGGCTTGTCTAAATCAAGATGAGGTGGGACATTTGCTAAGCCAGGGAATTCTATATTACCTTCTACAAGTTTTTTGCTTGCTTTGTTTTCTTTAATTCCGATTACATCGCCTGATTTGCATTGATAACCAGCAATATCAAGAACCTTCCCATTAACGGTTACATGGCCATGATTTACTAATTGTCTTGAGCCTGGAATGGTACCTCCAAAACCTAATCTAAAACAAACATTATCAAGTCTGTTTTCTAAAAGTCTTAGTAGGTTAGTACCTGTAGATCCATCTTGAGCTCTAGCTTTTTTTACATAACGTACTAGTTGTTTTTCAGAAACTCCATAATTAAACCTAAGTTTCTGCTTTTCTTCTAGACGAATTGCATATTCTGATCGCTTGCGACGGGCTTGGCCGTGCTGACCTGGAGGATTAGACTTCTTTGAAGCTTTCCTGGTGAGACCTGGTAGTTCTCCCAAGCGACGCGTAACCCTTAATCTGGGGCCGCGGTATCTTGACATAATTTTAAATTAAGTAGAAAATTGCAATAAATTGGATAATTGATTAAATTCAATTAAACTAATTACTACTGGAAATATTATTTTACATCATTAAAGTGTTCAAAACTATTAATAAATCAATTACTTCTATACTTCTTTTTATGATTTCGTTTTATCAAAAGTGGTTTTCTCCTTTTTTTGGCCCAAGATGCAGATTTATTCCAAGTTGCAGCTCTTATGGATATGAGGCAATTACTAGACATGGTCCTTGGAAGGGAGGGTGGTTAACTTTAAAAAGATTAAGCAGATGTCATCCTTTAACTCCGTGTGGATGTGACCCTGTGCCTGACTAAATGAATGAAAATATTTATTTTTGTTAGGCAGGGATGTTGCCTTTGTGATTCATTAAAAAACAAACTGGCAAAAATAAATCTTAATGAGTTATTCCCTAATCTAGAAGAGCTTAAAGAAATTGATATTGATAGGGTCGATTTATATAAAGATAAATATAAAAAATATGATTATGAAGTACCTGTTATTGCTATTGAAGGAATTAGGTCCGAGGAGATTATAGAATTGCCTCGCATTTCTCCAAGATTAAAAGATGATCAATTTAAGAATTGGTTTCAAAAAAATATTAGTACCATTCTGGAGAAATAATTTTTTCATATGAGATCTATAAAATTACATAAACTTTTAGATTTGGTAGGAATTATTCCTTCATTAGATTTAATCGATCATGAAATCAATAATATTTCTTTTAACTCTAAAGAAGTACAAAAAGGAACTTTATTTTTAGGGATGCCTGGTTTAAATGTTGATGGAGGAAAATATTGTATTGAGGCAATTGAAAACGGCGCGGAGGCTGCCATTATTGGGTCTGCCGCAAAAGAGGAAATTGGATCTATTGATCGAGAAAGGATTTTGGTTATAGAGGATAATTTAGATTATATTTTTGGTCAAATAGTCGCTGAGTTTTGGAATAGGCCTTCAAGAAAACTTAAACTAATTGGTGTTACGGGTACAAATGGGAAAACGACAATTACTTTTTTATTGGAATATCTTTTAAAAAAATTAGGGAAAAAGACTGCATTATTTGGGACCTTGTTCAATAGATGGCCTGGCTTTTCAGAAGTGGCTTCTCATACAACTGATTTCGCTGATAAACTTCAAAAGAAATTAAATGCTGCTGTTGAGGCAGAATCTGAATTCGCGATATTAGAGGTAAGTTCTCATTCTATTGCTCAAAAGAGGATATCAGGATGCGAATTTGAAGCGGCTATTTTTACTAATTTAACTCAAGATCATCTTGATTATCACTTAGATATGGAATCTTATTTTCAAACAAAAAGAAAATTGTTTTTCCCACCTTATTTAATAGAAAAGGATGGAATTTCTGTATTAAATCACGATGACCCTTGGATATCTAAATTATCGTCTGATCTTGAAAAAAGATCTTCATTAGTGTCTACAAAGATTACTGAAAGTGAATTTAAAAATCATGATTTTTTTTTCGTAACAGATAAAAAATTTACTGAAAATGGCTCAACCTGCATTTTTCATACACCCAAGGAAAAAATTCAACTTTTTGTTCCACTTGTTGGAGAATTTAATTTAATGAATGCGATTCAAGCAATAACAATTTTGTATAAACTTAATTTTTCTTTAAAAGATCTATCAAAGTTAATACGATCTTTCCCTGGCGCTCCTGGGCGAATGGAGAAAATAGAAATTGATAATGATGACGTTTCAAGATCACTTCCAACAGTAATTGTTGATTATGCCCACACGCCTGATGGATTGAAAAAAGTTTTGCAATCAATTAAAAAACTTTGTAAGGGAAAACTCATTACTGTTTTTGGCTGTGGAGGAGATCGAGATCTTGGTAAAAGGCCTTTAATGGGATCAATAGCTGAAGAGTTTTCTGATCAACTTTTTATAACTTCAGATAATCCAAGATCAGAAGAACCCCAAAAGATAGTAAATGATATTTTGATGGGTATAAAAAAAAGAGAAAAAATAACAATTGAGATTGATAGATTTAAAGCAATAAATAAATCTATTAAATTTGCCAATAATGAAGATATTGTTTTAATTGCAGGAAAAGGACATGAAGACTACCAAATTCTCAATGATAAAGTTATTAATTTTGATGATAGAAAAATAGCTTATAAATTATTAAAAGAAAAAGAAAATCTCAATAAAATTTCCTAATCAAATAAGAAAGATCTTTACGCAAATCACAAGAAAAGTTTCTTAGAATTGATTGAGTTATTTTTAATAAAATGAAAGGCTTAGCCTTAGTTGTAGGCGCAGGTGGAATTGGAACCCAAATAGCTAAAGATCTGAGTGAAAGTGAAAAAGATTTAGAAGTTGTTTTGTGTGGAAGAAAAAGTGAATTTAATTCTTTTTGGGAATTAGATATAGAGGATTCTCAATCCCTTTTGCATTTGAAAAATAAAATATCAAATCAGCCTTCAAAATTAAGGCTAGTTGTTAATGCTACAGGTAGACTTCATAGTGATTCTCTTCAGCCAGAAAAAAGATTACAACATCTTGATAAAAAAAATATGATAGAAAGTTTTTCAATAAACGCCTTTTCTCCTATTTTATTAGCTAAAGCGATTGAAGAATTTATACCAAAAGATTTAGATTTTAATTTTGCAAGTATAAGTGCAAGAGTTGGAAGCATTGGAGATAATCAAACTGGAGGGTGGTATTCATATAGAGCTGCAAAATCTGCACAAAATCAGTTTTTTAAATCTTTAAGTATTGAATGGGCTAGACGTTTCCCAAAGGCGACTATCACATTGCTTCATCCAGGAACAGTAGATACTGATTTATCTAGACCTTTTCATAAATTTGTTCCAGAACATAAATTATTTAGTAAAGAAAAATCCTCCCAATTTTTGATCAATATTATTAAAAATCAATCCCCAGAATCTACTGGAAAATTTATTGCTTGGGATAGCTCAGAAATACCCTGGTAATTTTTAATTTCTTCAGAAAGTAAATTAATCTCAGCTTCTGTAGTCATTTGATGTATACATGCTCTAAACCATTTTGGATCTTCTAAAACTCTAATCCAAATTTTCTTTTCTCCAAGTTTATTTACAAATTTATCCTTATCTTCAATATTTTCGATATTAAAACTAACTATCCCATTTAGGTACTTTTTTTCTAAAACTAATTCAACACCCTTTAATTGATTTAATTCATCCCAAAGTTTCTTACTTAATCTTTTGATATGCTCGCTTTTTTCTTTTTCATGGCAGTCTTTATCCAAAAGATCTATAGAATTACGAAGCCCTGCAAGTAAAGGAATGCAAGATGTAGCTACTTCAAACTTCCTTGCATCATCATGAAAAAGATTATCTGAAGGCTCATAAATGCCTTGTTCTTTTTTTAATGATTTCCAACCAATTATTGTTGGATCTGTTTCATGAATAAATCTATCTGAGACATAAATGGCTCCAAGTCCTTCTGGTCCACATGCCCATTTATGAGAAGTTATTGAATATAAATCAGAATAAAAAACTTCTTTTTCAATGTTTATGTGTCCAAAGGTTTGAGCACCATCAACAAGTAAATAAGAATCTGCTCGATTATTTTTTAATTCGATAGAAATTTGTTTTAAAGGAATTTTATATCCAAAGTTCCATAAGATATGAGAAATAATTAGCATCTTAGTCTTACTATTTAGATTTTTCAAAATCTCTAAAATTATATTTTCGTCGTTTAGATTTTTAAGTTTTTGGATCGGCAAAATTTTGAATATTAATTTATTTCTTCTACAAAATTCTCGACTTGCAGCCACTACTCCAGGATGTTCACAGTCACTTATTAACAGCTCTTCTCCCTCTTCTACTTTTATTCCCCAAAAGGGCAAAATCATACCGGAAGAGATATTCTCGGTTAAAGCTACATTCTTTGAATTTACACCTAATTTTTGTGAAATGATCCTTTTTGTGTTCAATATTTCTTTGTAAATAAAAGGCCACATATTATTAGTAAATGGTCCTAAATCTTGGATAATTTCCCACGTTTTAACTATTGCTTCTAAAGAAGATTTTGGTAATGGTCCTTGGCCTCCATAGTTGAAATAATACTTATTTTTTAATGCTGGTATTTGATCTCTTAGATTATTTCTCATGGAAATTTAAGTTATATTTTTAAACTCTTGAATTTTTTAAATATTGCCTACTAAAGTTACTGTTCTAAATTCTATATCCTCAATTACTTTCCAAGGTTCAGCACTCCTTTCTGCAAATTCTAAATTTTTAAATCCTAGTTCTTTAAAGTCACTTATAAAGTCTGGTTCATACCATGCTCCACTAATACATCCTGTCCATAGATCATGATCATTTTGCAATCTTAAAGGAACTTTTTTGTTAGAGACAATATCGCTAATTGCAATTCTTCCATTATCGTTTAAAACTCTTTTTATATTTCTTAGAAGGTTATTTCTAGATTCTGGACTTACCAAGTTTAAAACGCAATTACTTAAAATAATATCAACTGATTTATCTGCGATTAATGGACTTAAATCTTCATCTAATTCATCAAGTTTTTCGATTGAACCTTCTAGAAATTCTGTATTGTTGAAACCTATATTTTTTGTAACTTCTTTAGAGGCTGATCTAGATAAAGAAAGCATGTCAGGATTCTGATCAACTCCAATAACTTTCCCTTCTTTCCCAACAATTTGGGCACAAATAAAAGCATTTTTGCCGCTACCACTTCCAAGATCTAAGACTATATCATTTTTTTGAACATATTTTGTTGGATCCCCACATCCATAGTCTCTTTCTATAACCTCTTGAGGAATTGCTTCCAGTAAAACGGGATTAAACCCAACTGGTGTACAAAGACAACTTTCTTTTTCTAGTGCGGCTGAACCATATCTTTCTTGAATAGCATCTTTATGATCGAATTGATTAGGTGCTTTATTCGATGTGTTTGTATTACAGCAACTTTCAGACATATTTTTTAAAGAACTCTCGATAAATATAGCCCAAAAAAAAAGCCCCTGAAAAGGGGCTTTTAATTTGTTTAATTAAATTATTTAGTGTAATTAACACCTCTGTAATTTAATTCTGCTTTTTCATTACTTGAAGAAGCGTCATCCATTCTATTGGTGTATACGTTTCTTCTGTAGGTAAGTTCAACAAGTTGCTTTTCAGCAGCTTCTTTGTTTTGAACGTAGTTTTTACCTCTGTAAGTTAAAGTAGTCATGTTTCGATGTGACAACACGGCCATCCCCCGTTCCATGGTATGACTCGAACTGCGCCCTCAAATGAGGGTGAACGAAAAAGTAGCGATTGCTACCAAATTATTATAAGCGTATTTTGATTTGGATGTCTAGCTTTTACAAATAGAAACGAAGATTTAATGTTTTTTTAATTATTATCTTAGGTAAATTTTTTTATAAATAGTCTCTAAAAAGGTTTATGTTTATATTTGGTTTAATCTTCATGTAACTATTTATTTATGACAGGTTTTTTATATTTCTTGGGAAATACTTTAAGGTGGCCAGTTTTAAAGCCAAAAGAATTTTTTTCACTACATGCTTATTTTTCAATTATTTATTTGATAACTTTTACTTTGAGTAAATATGATGTAAGCCAATCAAATTTAGTTTTTACTTTAGGAATTCTTGCACCTCTTTTAATCGCTATTGGTCAAGGACTTCCAATTGATTGCCTTGATATGGAATCATCTTTGTTGAAGGAATTAAAAACTAAATAATATATATTTCAGTTAAAAGTTTTTTATAAAACCTGAACAACTTCGCTTATTTCAGG
This sequence comes from uncultured Prochlorococcus sp., assembly GCA_902583265.1. Classification (GTDB taxonomy): domain Bacteria; phylum Cyanobacteriota; class Cyanobacteriia; order PCC-6307; family Cyanobiaceae; genus Prochlorococcus_A. Next base: position 33,886 of record CACHVD010000005.1, on the reverse strand, counting down.
AATCATTTCTTTTAACTTTCTTTCAATACCCATTTTGAGAGTCATAGTGCTACTCGGGCAACTACCACATGCTCCTTGAAGTCTGACTTTGACAATTGGACCATCTATTTCTGCAATCTCTACATTACCTCCATCAGAAATTAAAAAAGGTCTTAGCTCGTCAAGGACTTTTTCTACATTTTCGTTTGTCAGCGAGAGTGTTTCAGTACTCATAATTTTGGATTAACTTTATAATAAGCCTAGAAAGAAATCTGATTAATTGCAAAAAAGATAATTTTCTGTTGTGACTTCATCTAAAAATCCCACTAATGATAATAGCTACTTTGATGCAGTCTTAGTAGGAGCAGGGATAATGAGTAGTACTTTAGCCCTCCTGATTTCAGAAGTTTTACCAGATATAAAATTGCTTATTATAGAAAAATTAAATGCTCCAGGAAGTGAAAGTACTGGCGCTTTTAATAATGCAGGTACAGGACATGCGGCTAATTGCGAATTAAACTATACCCCTTTAGATGAAAAAGGAAATCTAAAAATAGATAAAGCGCTCTCAATAAATCGTTCTTTTGAAACATCCATGTCTTTATGGGCCACATTGTATGAAGCAGGGAAAATTGATATTAAGAAGTTTCTAAAATTTATTCCTCATATTAGCTTTGTTTCTGGTCAGGATAATATTTCTTTTTTAAAAAAAAGATTTCAGAAAATGACCGAAAATCCTGAATTTATCGATATGGAATTTTCTACATCTTTTGATGAAATTTCATCATGGGCTCCTCTAATAACAAAAGATAGAAATCCATCTAATCAAATTGCTGCTACCAAAATAGGTAGAGGAACTGATATTAATTTTGAGGCTTTAACTAAAGAGTATTTGTCATTAGTTTCCTTAAACAAAAATGTTGAAATTAGATACAAAACAGAATTAGTAGATTTAAAGAAAATTGATAAAAAAGAATGGGAACTAGAAATCAGTTCTGAAGGTAGAAAAACTTCAATTAGAACTGGCTATGTTTTTCTTGGTGCTGGTGGAAAAACAATTAATTATTTACAAAAATCAAAAATTCCAGAAGCAAAAAGTTATGGTGGATTTCCTGTTAGTGGGAAATGGCTTATTTGCGAGAAAAAAGATCTAACGGAAAAACATAACTCAAAAGTTTATGGTAAAGCTGATATTGGATCGCCCCCGATGTCTGTGCCTCATTTAGACACCAGATGGATTGATAATAAAAAACTTCTTTTATATGGACCTTTTGCTGGATTTACAACGAAATTTCTAAAACAAAGTTCATACTTTGATTTATTTAGTTCAATTAAAAAGAATAATATTTTTTCTATGTTAGACGTTGGTTTCAAGAACAACGATTTAATTCATTACCTAATATCACAATCATTAAAGAACCATAACTCAAGAGTTGAGAATTTAAAGAATATGATGCCATCAGCTAATCCTTCTGATTGGTATTTAAAGAGTGCTGGTCAAAGAGTTCAAATAATTAAAAAAACTGAAGGTGGTGGTTCTTTGAAATTTGGAACTGAGATTGTAAATTCATCTGATGGATCAATATCTGCTTTGTTGGGTGCCTCTCCGGGAGCAAGTACTGCGGTTTCAATTATGGTTGAGGTTCTAGAAAAATCTGTTTTATTTTTAAACGATAAGCACAATCTTCAGAAAAAAATAAATGACTTAATTCATCCAGAAATATCAGTCTCTGAAAATTACAGTACCTTCATAAAAGAAATTAAAAAAAGAAATAATTCCATTTTTGGTTTCCATCCATAATCCTAATTAGCTAATATTAATCAAGATGTAATAAGAGGAGAATTTTTCTTTCTATATGACTGATATATCGGTTTCAAAAATTAGAAATTTCTGCATAATCGCTCATATTGATCATGGTAAATCTACCCTTGCAGATAGGTTACTTCAAGATACTGGTACTGTGCAGCAAAGGGATATGCAAGAACAATTTTTGGACAGTATGGATCTTGAAAGAGAGAGAGGAATTACTATCAAGTTACAGGCTGCTAGGATGAAATATAGAGCTGAAGATTCCCAAGAATATGTTTTGAACTTAATAGATACTCCAGGGCATGTTGATTTCTCTTATGAGGTTAGTAGATCCCTTCAAGCTTGTGAAGGCGCCTTACTTGTTGTTGATGCAAGTCAAGGAGTAGAAGCTCAAACCTTAGCTAATGTTTATCTTGCCTTAGAAAATAATCTTGAAATAATTCCTGTCTTAAATAAAGTTGATTTACCAGGGGCTGATGCTGAAAAAATAAAACAAGAAATAGAGGAAATTATTGGACTTGATACATCTAATGCAATAAATTGTTCAGCAAAAACTGGAGTTGGTATTAAAGATATTTTGGAAGCAATCGTAAGAAGAGTACCTCCTCCTCAAGATGAAATTAAACTACCTACAAAGGCACTGATTTTTGATTCTTATTATGATCCTTACAGGGGAGTTATTGTTTATTTCAGGGTGATATCTGGATCTCTAAATAAGAGAGAAAAAATATTATTAATGGCAAGTAAGAAAAATTATGAACTAGATGAGATAGGAATAATGGCGCCTGATCAGCAGCAAGTTGATGAATTACATGCAGGAGAAGTTGGTTATTTAGCTGCTTCTATAAAATCAGTTGCTGATGCGAGAGTGGGAGATACAATTACTCTTTTAAATTCACCTGCCAATGATCCTTTGCCTGGATATAAGACAGCAAATCCTATGGTTTTTTGTGGCTTATTCCCTACTGATGCTGATCAATTCCCAGATTTAAGAGTATCACTAGAAAAATTACAATTATCTGATGCAGCTTTAAAATATGAGCCCGAAACCAGTAGCGCAATGGGCTTCGGATTTAGATGCGGATTCCTAGGACTTCTTCATATGGAGATTGTTCAAGAAAGATTAGAAAGAGAATATGACTTGGATCTAATCGTAACGGCACCATCAGTTATTTATAAAGTTAATTTAAATCAGCAGGAACATATCTTTATTGATAATCCCTCTACAATTCCTGATCCGCAACTCAGGGAATCAATAGAAGAGCCTTATGTGAAAATGGAAATTTATGCTCCCAATGAATTTAATGGAACATTAATGGGTTTATGTCAGGAAAGAAGGGGAGTATTTATAGATATGAAATACATAACAACAGATCGAGTTACCTTGATTTATGAAATTCCATTAGCAGAAGTTGTTACAGATTTCTTTGATCAAATGAAAAGTAGAACCCAAGGTTATGCATCAATGGAATATCATTTGATTGGCTATAGAAAAAATGACCTTGTTAGATTAGATGTTTTAATAAATTCAGAAAGAGCAGATCCATTAACTTCTATTGTTCATAAAGATAAGGCTTATGGAATTGGGAGAAATTTAGTTGAGAAATTAAAAGAACTTATTCCAAAACAACAATTTAAAATACCTATTCAAGCCTCAATCGGTAGCAGGATTATTGCAAGTGAAAGCATAAGTGCTTTGCGAAAAGATGTTTTATCTAAATGTTATGGAGGGGATATTTCTAGGAAAAAGAAACTTTTAAAGAAACAAGCCAAAGGTAAAAAGAGGATGAAGGCAATGGGTAAAGTTGAAGTTCCTCAAGAAGCTTTTATGGCAGTCTTGAAATTAAATCAGTAATTTATTTTAATTTAAAATTTATAGCTATTTATTTTTAAAATAATTGGGTATATTTCATTTATATCTTTAAAAAAGATCTTGGATCTTAACTCACTTAATCGTGTCGGCGCAAATATCAGAAAAGCTGGATTTTTAATTGTACTTTTTTATCTTATTGTTGTTTTAATAATGAAATTTTTAGAGGCCAATAATTTTTTTGGCTATTCATTTTCAATGTTAAGCAATGATATCTTTGCCCCTCCTTCTCTTAATCATTTTTGTGGCACAGATAGATTAGGAAGAGATGTTTGCTTAAGAACTTTGCAAGGATCATCATTAGCGATAGAAGTTGTATTCTTAGCTATTCTTTTTTCATTAAGTTTGGGTTTGCCATTGGGGTTATTAAGTGGATATTTTGGTGGTTTTTTTGATAAATGCTTATCACTAATAATGGATACTATTTTTTCAATACCTGTAATTTTGCTTTCAGTTGTTGTGGCTTTTGTATTGGGTAAGGGTATCCTTAACGCGGCTTTGGCATTGTGCATTGTTTACTCTCCTCAATATTTTAGATTAATCAGAAATCAGACAATATTGGTTAAATCCGAAACTTATGTGGAGGCAGCTCAAGTTGCAGGAGCTGATGTTAGAAAAATTATTTTTAAATATATTCTCCCAAATGTTATAACACCATTACCTATTCTGCTTACCCTAAATGCTGCAGATGCTGTTTTGGTATTAGGAAGTTTAGGATTTTTAGGCCTTGGTGTTCCTGCAGATGTCCCAGAATGGGGAAGTGATTTAAATCTGGCTCTTGCCGCTTTACCTACAGGTATCTGGTGGACGGCTTTGTTCCCAGGTTTGGCAATGTTTTTTTTAGTTTTAGGTCTTTCTTTTATAGGAGAGGACCTTGAAGAAATTTTTGATAGTCAAAATTCATAATAAATTTAGTTGTCTGTAATAGGATAAAGTTCTCCTTGATCATTCAACTTTGGATATTCTTTAGCTGATTTTTGATATACCGCAGCTAATTCCGGGTAACACCATTCAAAAAGTGTTTTTTGATATTCATCCATATTTAACCCTTCTCCATTAGCGGGCAATATACCCTTATTTTTTCTTTGGCGAACAGCTTCAAATAATAATATAGAAGCAGCAACTGAAACATTCAAAGATTGAACCATACCTCTCATGGGTATGAAAATCGATTGATCAACCATTGATATAAGTTCATTACTTAGTCCCCATTTTTCTGCTCCTAAAACAAAACATGTATTTTGAGAATAATCAAAATTTCTATAATCTACTGATTCACTATTAAGAGTCGTTCCATATAATTTAAAACCCTTATTCTTTAAATCTGATATTGCCGTGATAGTGTTTTCATGATTATTCAGTTTTACCCATTTTTGACTTCCTTGAGCAGTACTATTAAAAGTCTTAACGGCATTCGTTTTGCTAATAAAATTTGCTTCGAAAACTCCTGCCGCATCACATGTCCTTAATATCGCAGATAAATTATGTGGTTTATTGACATCCTCAACTAAAACAGTCAAGTTTTTCATTCTGCAATCTAAAACACTTTTGATTCGTTCAAATCTTCTTGGCAAAATTGACATTTATAATTTTTCACACTTTTAAATTATATTCAAAAAATATTGATTACCTATTAAATCTCTTGGTTTATAATATTTTGGTAGTTTAAATTAACTCAATGGCATACATAGAATGGGACTATACAGTAATAACAAGTATGGTAGAAAAACAAGGGTGGGATTTACCTGATCGTGAATCGGAAGAATGGAATAAATTTAACGATGAATTAGGAGAAAAAATGAGAGGTGTTGGACTTATTTTTGAAAAATATTGTAATTTTACCCCTGACGTAGGAGAAGGAGTTCATCTTCTAGATGACTGATCATAAATAGTTTTAAACCATTGATGTATCCCTTAATCAATGGCTTATTAATTAATAAGATAATGTAATTTCACTAAATTAGAACTGGCAATTATTAAGGCTTTATAAAGTTTGTATTCTAAAAAAAATTTTTTATTCCACAAAAAAGTTATTTAATTTCTATATTTGAATAAAAATATGAAAAATAAATTAACATTTTTATTCGATGGTGGGTGTCCACTTTGTTTGAGAGAAACAAATTTTCTTAAAAAAAGAGATACGTTAAATCAAATTGCATTTATAGATATTAATAGAAAGGATTATGATAAAAGTCTTTTTAATGACATCTCATATTCAGAAGCTATGTCAAACCTGCATGGGATTCTTGAAAATGGTGTAATTATTAGGGGACTAGATGTACTTGCATATTCTTATGAATTAATTGGTTTAGGTTGGGTTTATTTTCCCTTGAAGATTAAGCTCTTATCTCCATTATTGAGATTGGTTTACAGATATTGGGCAAAATATAGACTTCAAATTACAGGTAGATCCGATATTGAAAAACTTTGTACCTCACAATGTGAGCAATAAATATGGAAAGTATCGATATAGACAGAATAATAGAAATGTGTTGGGAAGATAGAACACCCTTTGAAGCTATCGAGTATCAATTTGGTTTAAAAGAGGAAGATGCGATAAAAATTATGCGTCAAAATCTTAAACCCAAATCTTTCAAAGTCTGGAGAAAGAGAGTTTCGGGAAGAAATACAAAACATATGGCCCTTAAAGATTCAACTAGATTTAAATCTACTCATAAAAGAAAATTATAAATTTTGAAAAATCTTTCTACTAAAACTTGTCCTGTTTGCAATAGGCCGTTTGGGTGGCGTAAAAAATGGAAAAACTGTTGGGATGATGTTATCTACTGTTCAAAAAGATGCAGTAACAGGAAGTCGCAAAGATGAAACAAGTATCAATTATTTTCCCGAATCAACTTTTTAGAGAAAGCCCAATTTTAAAAATAAATTGTGAAGTTTTGATCTTGGAAGACTCATTATTTTTTGGAAATGATAAATTTCATAAATTAACTAACCATAAAAATAAGTTAGTTTTTCATAGAGCATCTATGCTCGCTTATAAAAATTATTTAGAAATATCTGGCTTTAAAGTTTTATATATCGAAAACAAGAATAATGTTTCTACAGTTGATTACTTATCGGAATTTATTAAAGATAAATATCAGAAAATAAATCTCATTGACCCTCATGATTTTTTAATAATGAAGAGGATTAATAATTTTGTTGAAAGTAATAATTTAGCTTTAAATATTTTGCCTTCTCCTATGTTTATGAGCAGTAAAGATTTAAAAGATTTATTTGCATCAAATGCAAAAAAACCGCTTATGGGGAGATTTTATGAGAATCAAAGAAAGAGCCAAAAGATATTAGTTAATCCTGATGATACACCTGAAGGTGGTAAATGGAGTTTCGATGAAATGAACAGAAAAAAATTACCAAAACAAATAAATATACCCGATACACCTAAATTACAAAAAAATAAATTTGTAGTTAATGCAGAAAGGTCATTAGCCAATTTTGATATTGAGTTTATTGGAGAAAGTAATAACTTTTTATATCCAACTAATTTTGAAGAGGCAGATGAATGGTTAAATGATTTTTTTAAAAATAGATTTTTCTTATTTGGAGATTATGAGGATGCAATTGCTAAAGAAAATTCTTTTTTATGGCACAGTTTACTTTCTCCTCTTTTAAATAGCGGCTTATTAACCCCAGATGTAGTAGTAAATAAAGCATTAATTTTTGCAAAAAATAATAATGTTCCTATTAACTCTTTAGAGGGCTTTATTCGTCAAATTATTGGATGGAGAGAATTTATTTGCCTCGTCTATAAAAAGTACGGAACAAAGATGCGAAATAGTAATTTTTGGAATTTTGAAGATAAACCAATTCCAAAATCTTTTTATCGAGGAAATACAGGAATTGAACCAGTAGACGTTGTTATAAAAAATATTATTAAATTTGGTTATTGTCATCATATTGAGCGGCTAATGATTGTTGGCAACTTTATGCTTCTATGTAGAATTCACCCCAACCAAGTTTATAAATGGTTTATGGAAATGTTTATTGATTCCTATGATTGGGTTATGGTTCCAAATGTTTACGGAATGAGTCAGTTTAGTGATGGTGGTATCTTTTCAACAAAGCCATATATATCAAGCTCTAATTATGTAAAAAAAATGTCTAATTTTAAAAGTGGCCAATGGTGTGAAATATGGGATGGCTTATTTTGGAAATTTATTAAAGATAATGAAAGCTTTTTTAGAAAGCAATATCGTCTGGCAATGTTAACGAGAAATCTCGATAAAATGTCAGAGGAAAAATTAAATAATCACTTAAAAACGGCCGATAAATTTTTAAGAGATATTCAATAAATCAAGAGTAATAACCCACAGTTGTCTTTGAAAAATTAAAAGAATATTATGTTATAAAGAATTATTAAGTACGGATGTTAATTTGGGTAAAGTAAAATTTTCTAATGGAAATTGGAACACTTTTTTTAAAAAGTAATTCGACGGGAATTATTACCTTTTCTGAATTAGATTGGATAACTACCCATCAATCTAATTTCACTAGGTTGGAGGAATCCATAGCAATTAAATTAGGCAGAATGCTTGATGCAGGATCTATCAATATTGGTTGCCGTTTGAAATCCTGAATAACATTTTATTTTAATAATGAAGTATCACAAAGAAAAAAAAATATTTTTTCGGGAAAGAATCCATTCTTTAAATATCTTTCTTTTTTTAGGATTTAATCTTTCACTTATTTCTATTTTAGGTTTTATTTGGTTTAATTCTGCAACTGAAAAAGTAGTTTAAATTTTTGAATTTTTTTGTATATTAAAGTTATCTTTAAAAATTTAATTATATTTTGAGCTTAGGATATTTACAAAGAAAGGCAGCTTGGGAAATTTTATTAAAAGTTAGTTCTGGTGATTTTTCTGATCATGCTCTTGAAAAGGTTTTAAAAAATTATCAATTTAATTCTCTTGATATAGCTTTTATTACGGAATTATCTTTTGGATGCATAAGGTATAGAAAATTTCTTGATCTTTGGATGGATCATATATCAAAAATTACTCATAAAAAGCAGCCTCCAAAGTTAAGATGGCTTCTACATATCGGTTTGTATCAACTATTGAAAATGGATAAAATCCCATTTCCTGCCGCTATTTCTACCACTGTAGAAGTTGCTAAAAAAACAGATTTAAATGGTTTAGCGGGAACTGTAAATGCGATATTGAGAAATGCATCAAGAAAATTAGAACAAAAAATCTTTCCTGAAGTATCTTCTAATAGAAAAGAAAGAATTTCATATCTTGAATCATTCCCATTATGGCTTGTGAAGGATCTTTATAAATGGGTAGGCAATAGCGAGGGTGAAAATATCATTAAGGCATTTAATAAAAAACCATCAATTGATTTGAGAATTAACCAATTAAAAACTAATTTAGATAACTTTTTGAAAGTACTTTATGAAAATAATATTGATGCTGAAATTATTAATGATTTACATAATGGAATTACTTTAAAATCTAATACAAGATCCATAAAAAATTTACCAGGATATAGTGATGGACTTTGGACAATTCAAGATAGATCTTCTCAGTGGATAGCACCTCTCTTAAATCCAAAAGAAGGTGAAAAGATTTTAGATGCTTGTGCAGCTCCAGGAAGTAAGTCTACCCACCTTGCAGAATTAACAAATGATAGTGCTGAAATCATTGCCGTAGATAGATCAGCAAAAAGATTGAAAATACTGCAATCAAATTTAGAAAGATTAAATTTGAAATCTGTTAATACCCTTAAGGCTGATGCTACGAGTTTGATTGAATTAAATCCTAAGTTTATATCTTATTTTGATAAGATTTTAATAGATGCTCCATGTTCAGGAATTGGAACTCTTTCCAGGAATCCAGATTCTAGATGGTCTTTAAGTAAAGAAAAAATAAAATCATTAACTTTATTACAGGAAAAACTTTTGGAGAGTATTTTCCCTCTTTTGAAAAAAGATGGCACTTTAGTTTATTCAACTTGTACTATTTGTCCCGATGAAAATAATCTATTAATTGAACGATTTATTGAAAAAAACAAAACTTTAAAATTGGTTAGCCAAAAGCAAATTTTACCTAGCTTGGATTATCCTGGTGATGGATTTTATTCTGCAATAATTTCTTATAAATCTTAAAAATATAATTTATTTTTTAATTGGAATTTTATAAATTTCAGATATGAACTTCTTCCATAAATAAGCTGCATTCCCACTAGACAATTCAGATTCCTTGTTATCGTCGTAACCTATCCAGATCCCTGTTGTAAGGTTATCAATAGAACCAATAAACCAGAGATCTTTATTTCCATCAGATGTTCCTGTTTTCCCATAAATTTTCTTTCCTTTTATAGAGGCTGCTTTTGAAGTCCCTTCTTTTACAGATTTTTCAAGAAGTTTATTTATTTTGTTGTTTATTTTTAAATCTAATATTTTCTTGGAAATAGATTTATGTTCCCAAATAGGTTGTTTTTTATATGATTCTATTTTTTCTATGATTTCAGGGTTTTGAATCTTCCCATTATTGTTTATTGCAGAATATGCATTTGTGATGTTTAAAAGATTATCTCCATAGGCGCCAATAGCTAATGATGGGAATTCCTCAAACTCTTGCTTATAACCTAGTCCAAATGAATTCGCCAAATTAATAATATTTTTTAAGCCGATTTTTTTTGTGATTGATATTGGAACGACATTTGAAGAAATCTTAAATGATTCAATCAAAGATATTGAACCTTTATAGTCTTCTGAAAAATTTTTTGGGCAATAACTTTCCCAGCATATTGGTAAGTCTTCAAATTTATCGCTTAATTTTATTCCTTCTATTAATGCAGCAGCATAAGGGATTATTTTAAAAGTAGAACCTAAAGGTCTTACAGATGAAATAACTCTATTGTATTCATTAATTGATGGATTTTTGCTGGTTATCATTGTCCTGATTAGTCCTGTGTTTGATTCAATAGATAACAGACCAAATTCAAGTTCTTCAGGCCCTGCGTATCTTGATATTTTTTGACCTTTTTCTTGCCAATCTTTGTTGATGGAAGATTTAATTCTTAAAAACTTATAATCATTTTTACTTCCAATTTTTTTATCTGTTTCCTGAAGAATAAAGTTTATTAGTAATTTATCATCTAAAAAATTATCAGCTGTTTGATAATTTAATTTTATTTTTTCTTTAATAGCCTTATTCTTATTTGCAAGAGAAATATATCCATCAACATACATTGATTCAAGAACTTTATTTCTATTTTTAATAGCTAGTTCTAAATTTTGATAAGGTGAATAAATTGATGGAGCTGGAGCTAATCCTGCAATTAATGCGATCTCTGATAGTGTCAATTCTTCTATAAATTTTCCAAAATAAACTTGGGCAGCCTCGTCTACCCCATATGCTCCTGATCCTAAATAAATATTATTTAAATATAATTTTAAAATTTGATTTTTGTTATATCTAAATTCAAGTATGAGTGATATAAATATTTCGTTGATTTTTCTTTGAAAATTTAAATCATTATTTAGAAAAAGTAATCTAGCAACTTGTTGTGTAATCGTACTTCCTCCCTCTTTAACATAACCACTTCTAATATTTTGTATAAGAGCACGAGAAATACTTTTTAAATCTATTCCATAATGTTTATAAAATCTTTTATCCTCCGAAGATATAAAAGAATGTTTAAGAAAAAATGGAATTTTATGATAACTATTATCTATTTCAAATTTGCGACTTAATTTGCTTAGTATCTTATTATCAGAAGATGATATTACATAAGAATATTTGGTTTCCCAAAACTTTTTATTTTTAGATACGTCAAATTTTAACGTACTTACTATTAGACTAAAGAAATAAAAAGATATTCCAGAAAAAATTAATATTGGAATTATTAAAACAAAAGATTTGAATTTAATCTTTTGCACCTTAAGCAACTAAAAAACTATGTCCTATCGCTAAAGCTGTAACTAACATTCCAGTTATAAGAAATGGTTGGGCACTTGCTTGATATTTAACATCAAACTTTAGAGGATCTCTTAGTAACCACATATCTTGAAATGTAATTTGTGGAATTACCAATAAAACCAAAATTACAGAGGCTAAATGTTGACCAATAATGACTAATACTACTACCATTGCCAATTGAAAAATGTCAATCAGTCCTGCACTTATTCTACTTGCATTTTTAATCCCAAATACTACTGGTAGAGAATTTAAGCCTAGCTTTGAGTCTCCTTCAACACTTTTAAAATCATTAATAACAGCAATTCCAAGTCCTGAGAGACTATAAGCAAGTGTTAGTATCGCCGTCACAATAGTTAATTTCCCAAACAAGGCTTGTCCTGCCCACCAAGGTAAAGCTATATAAGATGCTCCTAAAGCATAATTTCCAAGCCAACCATTCTGTTTTAATTTGAGTGGTGGAGCAGAATATATATAACTAACAAAGGAACCCCCTAATGCCAAAAGTAAGACGGAGGGGAAGCTGTGCTTAGCATATAAATCTAATAGAAAAGCAACTATTAAACCCGCTATAAGTAACACCCAAATTTGTATTTTTACATCTTTTATTGAAATTTTGCCAGAAGGAATTGGTCTATTTGGTTCATTAATTGCATCAATTTCTTTATCAAAAAAATCATTTATGGTTTGGGTATAACCAGCCAGAAGTGGTCCACTCATCAACATACACGCTAATGAAGCTAGAACATTTTTAAATGTCCATTCAAAATTCCCACTTGCAGCTGCTCCACAAATAACTCCCCATATCAAAGGGATCCATGTTATGGGTTTCATTAACTGTATACGGAGTTTCCATATACTTGATGTTTCAGAGGCACCCTTAATTCCTAATAGTTGTTTTGGATCATTCACTTTGCTCTCTAACCTTTCTCAATTTCTTCTGGGAAAAACCAGTTTTGCTCGCCATTCTGAAATTTTGCGGTGATTCCAATACTCCTGCCGTCTGTCATTTTATAGCCTGTTATTACGGCTTTGGGATTTGAGGATATTTGATCAATTAATTTCGCTGGTAGTCTATCTTTTACTTTGTTGATATTAATTTTGATTTTACTACCAATTTTGGGTAATAATTTTGTTTCAGCCATAAGAGGTAAAATGGAAGCTATTATGCAAGACTAACAGTATTTGGACAATTTTTAACAAAATGGTTGCTCTTCGTTTAATTCCTTGTTTAGATGTCGCCAATGGCAGAGTAGTGAAAGGTATTAATTTTGTTAACTTGAGAGACTCTGGTGATCCTGTGGAATTAGCTTGTAGGTATTCTGATGAAGGTGCAGATGAATTAGTATTTTTGGATATCAGAGCAAGCGTGGAAAATAGAAACACATTAGTTGATCTTGTTTCTAGGACGGCAAAATCAGTAAAAATCCCTTTTACAGTCGGTGGCGGTATCGATTCTGTTTCTTCTATTAATGATCTTTTAAGAGCAGGAGCGGATAAAGTTAGTTTGAATTCTTCTGCTGTTAAAAATCCTGATTTGATTTCAAAAAGTTCTAGAGAGTTTGGTTCTCAATGCATAGTGATAGCAATTGATGCTAGAAGAAAAGTTAATGAAGTTGATCAATGGGAGGTATATGTAAAAGGGGGTCGAGAAAATACTGGAATAGATGTATTAAGTTGGGCAAAAAAAGTTGAGCAATTAGGCGCTGGGGAAATATTGCTAACTTCAATGGATGGTGATGGAACTCAGAATGGATATGATTTGCATTTAACAGAATCTGTTACCAGTATTGTTAACATCCCAGTAATTGCTTCGGGAGGAGCAGGCTCTCTAGATGACATCTATGATGTTTTCAAAGAAGGCAGGGCATCAGCAGCACTTTTAGCATCATTACTTCATGATAAGAAGCTTTCTTTACAAGAAATAAAAACTTTCCTCCTTGAAAAAAAACTTCCAATTAGACCATATGAATAAAAATTTAAATTTATCTCAAAAAGAAAGTACTTTAAAATTTAAAAATGAAATTTAAAAAAACTATAGAAGTCAGAAATATATTTAATAAAATTTCTTATAAATATGATTTTCTAAATAATCTATTAAGTTTTGGACTGCACAAATTATGGAAAAGAAAATTAGTTAGTTTATTGGAACCTTTAAGTGGTGAAGATTGGGCTGATTTATGCTGTGGAACTGGAGATTTAGCATTTCTAATTTCTGAGAGAGTATGTCCAAGGGGTTCAATTACTGGGATTGACAGCGCCAAGGATATCCTAAATATTGCAAAGAAAAAATCAGAGCTAAAAAAAAATAAATTTATTAAGTGGGAAATTAGAGATGTTTTAGAAATGAATGGTTATTCAAAAAATTTTGATGGGATTTGTATGTCCTATGGACTAAGAAACTTAAATAATATTGAAGAAGGAATAAAAAAAGTTTTTTATCTTTTGAAGGATAAAGGAAGGGCAGGAGTTCTGGATTTTAATCACTCAACAAAAAATTCTTTATCTAATATTTTTCAGAAATTATATTTAAGACTTATCGTAGTGCCCATTTCGCAACTTTTTAATTTAAGTCCAGAGTACGAATATATTGAAAAAAGTATTAGAAATTTTCCAAAGAAAAATGAGCTTATAAAAATTGCTAAGAAAGTTGGATTTAAAAAAGCTGAATATAGAACTATTTTTTGGGGACAAATGGGAATACTAATTTTAGCTAAATAAAGAATTTAGTTATTTATTTTTCTCCAACAAAAAGAACACCTTCCCCACCTTTTGATTTCGCCCTGAGGAGTTGGGGAATTGCAGAGAGTACAAATGCACATATTATTTTGATGGATTCTGCTTGGATGCTTAGCCCACAATATCTTTGCATTAGTAGCTTTAATATTTTTATTTTTAATTTCATAATTTTGTATTATTTTTATTTCATTCAAAGTTATTCCTATTTTCTCTATTCTCTCTTTTAATTTATGCTTGTTATAAATTAAAGCTTGGCGCCACTGAGGATGATTTACTGCAATAGTAAGTATTTTTTTTTCAATATTTAATGGTTTGCATTCTTGAAATAGTTCCAAACCGATTAAGTCCTTCCAGTTTTCATTGATTTTAGAAAGTTTATCTAAGTCTCTAAAGGTTTTTTTGAAATTATCAAGACAATTTTTTAATGGATGTGGGTTCCTTCTATTCAATATTGGCAAATACTTTTTGTCCAATTTGTAAAATTTACTTATTAAGACTAAAGTTAATCTAATCTTCAAAAAGATGCTCGTTGTTTTAATAAAGAATTTGTGAAAGTTATTGGATCTGCAGCTAAGACAGTTTTTTATTTAAAAAAAATTCAGGGTCAATATCCAAGCTGGAGACTTTTTTACAAAATAAAATGTAAAAGTACCGAAAATGAGTTAACAAACTTGCTTGGATATTCTGAAATAAAGAAAAACCAGCCAGTAGCGATAATCGCAAGAGAACAATTTGCAGGGGTTGGCCAAAACTCAAAAACTTGGGTTTCTCCAAAAGGTGGGATTTGGTTAAGTGCAGCTTACCCAATATTTTCGAAAGAATTTTCAAGTCAAATATTTAATTTGTCTTTAGGAATTAAGATATGTGAAATGCTTAGAAAAGAGAATATAAATGTTTGTTTGAAATGGCCAAATGATATTTTTTTTGGTTCAAAAAAGTTGATTGGATTTTTACCGAGGGTGATAACTAGAGGTAAGGAAATTATTTATGTAAGAATAGGTCTTGGCATGAATGTTTTAAATTACACTCCATCAGAAGGTATTTCATTATCAAAAGTACTTCAAACTAAGAATATTAATCAACATTATTGGACAGCCAAAGTTCTTAAAGCATTACATGATTCAGTTGAATGCAATAACAAAAAAGAATATGTGATCAACTCTGCAAATAAGTTCCTCAATAAAACATTTTTGCCTAGTGGTTTTTGTCTTAATACATGGAAAATTAAAGATATTGATTGGAATGGAAATTTAAGAATTGAAAATGAAACTCAACTTAAGGTAATAAGAAGGTTCTAAATTTAATTAACTTTTAATTCAACTATTCTTCCATCCTTAAATTTGGCTATTTTTTTTGCGCGATTTGCAACTTCATCTTCGTGAGTAACTAAAACTATAGTTATTCCAGATTCATGAAGTTTATCAAAAAGATCTAATACATCTTCGGTTGTTTTTGAATCAAGTGCTCCAGTGGGTTCGTCTGCTAATAATATTGCTGGGTTATTGATGATAGCCCTAGCAATTGCCACTCGTTGTTGTTGACCTCCTGATAATTGGTTAGGACGATTATTAATTCTTTCAGAAAGTCCAACTCTTTTCAAGGCATTCTTACCTCGCTCTAATCTTAGTTCAGGTTTAATACCAGCGTAAATCATAGGTAAAATTACGTTCTCAAGTGCTGTTGCGTCTGAAAGAAGATGAAATTGTTGAAAAACGAAGCCTAATTTTTGGTTACGTATCTCCGCTAGCTCATCATCAGATAAATTCTCAACTGGGATTCCATTTAATTTGTAAATACCTTCAGATGGTCTATCAAGGCATCCAATAATATTCATTGCTGTACTTTTACCTGAGCCACTTGCACCCATTACAGCTAAATAATCACCTTTATAAATTTCTAAATTTATGCTGTCTAAGGCTTTTACAGTTAGGTCCTCTTTCCCGTATGTTTTTGATATTCCCTCTAGCGTTGCGACTTTCTTAGACATTTATTGAGAAAATTTTCTAGGAAATATTGTTTGTTATTGCAATAATATCTTTTAAAAAAGGAGTTTCTGAAACTGCTGTGTTAGCTAATCTGAAAAGAGGGTTAGAAAGGATTCCTCCAAGAGCTGTTACAGCTACGCAAGTATAAAGTGCAAATCTTAAGGGAGGCAATCCTACTATTCCCCAATTAATCTCAGGATATGATTTGACTATTTCAGAAGCTTCCTGCGGCTCTTTGACAACCATCATTTTTATCACTGAAATGTAGTAATAAATTGAGATAACAGAAGTTACAAGTCCAATGATTACCAATAGATATTGATGATTAGCCCAACCTGCGAAGAATAAATATATCTTTCCAAAAAATCCCAACATTGGAGGTAAACCACCAAGAGAAAGAAGACAGAGGCTTAGGCCTAATGTAATGAGAGGATCTTTTTGATAAAGTCCTGAGTAATCAAGAATTTTGTCAGATCCAGTTCTTAGAGAGAAAAGTATCACACAAGCAAATGCACCTAAATTCATAAATAAATATGAAGCTAAATATAAAACAGAAGCTGACAAGCCATCTTGAGTCCCAGATACTATTCCAATCATTACAAATCCAGCTTGTCCAATAGAACTGTAAGCTAACATTCTTTTCATTGAGGTTTGAGCAAGGGCTACAACATTTCCCAGAGCCATGCTCAATATGGCAAGTATGGTAAATAAAAGTTTCCATTCTTCATCGAATGAGGAGAAGGTAGTACTCAATATTCTTATTGCAAATGCAAACCCCGCTGTCTTTGAACCAACAGATAAAAAAGCTACTACAGGTGTAGGTGAGCCTTCATATACATCAGGAGTCCATTGATGAAATGGAACAGCAGCTATTTTAAATGCAACGGTTGATAATACGAATACAAGCGCTAGAGAAGTAATAAAAGATGGCTTGTTGATAATCTCTAAACCAATTGTTGCTAAGTTTGTTGAACCGCTTAAACCATAAAGGAAAGAGGAGCCATACAAATAGACAGCAGCAGCAGCTGACCCAACAAGGAGGTATTTTAATGCGGCCTCTGAACTTCTTGGATCTCTTTTTAAATAACCAGAAAGTAAATAGCTTGCCACTGATAAAGTCTCGAGAGAAATAAATACACTGATTAGGTCAGTGGATCCACACAAAAGCATTGCTCCAAGAGTTGCCGAAAGAACTATTGCTGCAAATTCACCAATAGGGCTACCACTTTGTTCTGTATAACGCCAACTTATAAGTAAGGAAACTAAAGTTGACAAAGATATAATTGCTCTAAATGCGATTGCCAAATTATCTGAATTAAAGGACCCAAGGAATGCGCTTTCTACAGGATTACTCCATTGCAATGCCAAACTAACGAGAGAGCTGCCAATTGATAAATAGCAAATTATTGGTGCCCATTTTGATGCAGTTTTTTCTCCAGCTAAATCTACAAGAAGTGTTCCAACAATACCTAGTAAAATAAAAGCCTCTGGAATAATGGCTTGAGCATTTAAATTAATTGTAAAGATTTCGTTGGGCACTTTATTAAATTGGATTAAATTAGATGTTTGATTGTAAGGGTCTAAGAGTTAATCTTAACTTGATTATAATTTGTGGGTATGATTTTTGAAATTTTCAGAAGAAAATACTTGAAAAAGCTTCAAATAATCATAATATGCCCTAACAGAACAAAAACACCAATTTTTGAAATAAACCTTGGATCACACACTTGTTATTGTTGAAAGTCCCACCAAAGCAAAAACTATAAGAAAGTTTTTGCCTCCTAATTATGAAGTTCTCGCTTCAATGGGACATGTAAGAGATCTTCCAAAAGGAGCTGCTGAAATACCTGCTGCGGTTAAAAAGGAAAAATGGTCAAGGATAGGAGTTAATACAACAGAAGATTTTGAACCACTTTATATAGTTCCAAAAGATAAGAAAAAGGTTGTTAAAGAGTTAAAAGATGCATTGAAAAGTGCGAACCAGCTATTACTGGCAACTGATGAAGATAGAGAGGGAGAGAGTATTAGCTGGCATCTCTTGCAAATACTTAAGCCTAAAATACCAACTAAGAGAATGGTTTTTCATGAAATCACAAAAAAGGCAATTAATAAAGCTTTAGACCAAACAAGAGAAATTGATATGGAACTTGTTCAGGCTCAAGAAACAAGAAGAATCTTGGACAGGCTTTTTGGATATGAATTATCTCCTTTACTGTGGAAGAAGGTAGCCCCCCGACTATCTGCTGGTCGTGTCCAATCAGTTTCTGTAAGACTTCTTGTTAGGCGAGAGAGAGAAAGAAGATCCTTTAAAAAAGCTAGTTACTGGGGGATTAAAGCTTCCCTAGTAAAAGATAATATTACTTTCGAAACTAAATTATTCAGTTTAAACGGTCAAAGAATTTCTAACGGTTCCGATTTCGACGAACAAACCGGTAAATTAAAAGAAGGAAACAAATCTTTAATAATTGGAGAAGAACAAGTAAATGATTTATTGAAGACTTTTTCCTCAGAGGATTGGTTAGTCTCAAAAATCGAAAAAAAGCCATCCACTCGTAAGCCAGTTCCTCCATTTACAACTAGCACATTACAACAAGAAGCAAATAGGAAGCTCCGTTTGTCTGCAAGAGAAACTATGAGATGTGCACAAGGTCTATATGAGAGAGGTTTCATAACATATATGAGAACTGATTCAGTTCATCTCTCCGAACAAGCCACAAGAGCTGCTAGAGAATGTGTCAGTTCTATGTATGGAAAAGAATATTTATCTAACTCACCAAGACAATTTAATTCAACTGCAAGAAATGCTCAAGAAGCACACGAAGCTATTAGGCCGGCAGGAGAGGTATTTAAAACACCAAAGGAAACTAATCTAACTGGTAGAGACTTATCACTTTACGATTTAATTTGGAAAAGAACTGTAGCTAGTCAAATGGCGGAAGCTAGGTTAACAATGATTAATGCTGAAATTAGCGTAGGGGATGGATTATTTAAATCGAGCGGGAAAAGTATTGATTTCGCAGGATTCTTCAGAGCTTATGTCGAGGGAAGTGATGACCCAAGTTCATCCCTTGAACAACAAGAAATTATTCTCCCAAACTTAACAACTGGAACATGTCTTGAAGTTGCTAATAAGGAATCTACTTTTCATGAAACTAAACCTCCTGCAAGATATACAGAGGCTGCATTAGTTAAAGTTCTTGAAAAAGAAGGGATTGGGAGACCTTCTACCTATGCCAGCATTATTGGGACCATAGTTGATAGAGGTTATGCGAATATATCTTCAAATACTTTGGCTCCAACGTTTACAGCTTTTGCTGTTACTGCTCTATTAGAAGAACATTTTCCTGATCTGGTTGATACTACTTTTACTGCAAAAATGGAATCTTCATTGGATGAAATATCTTCTGGTAATCTTGAGTGGCTACCATACCTAGAAACTTTCTATAAAGGTAAAAATGGTTTGGAGGTAAAAGTTCAGAAAACAGAGGGTGATATTGATGGTAAAGCTTATAGACAAGTTGATTTCGAAGACCTTCCTTGCGTAGTCAGAATAGGCTCTAACGGACCTTGGCTAGAGGGTACAAAAATTGATGAATCTGGTAATGAAATTCAGGCTAAAGGTAATCTTCCAATGGATATTACTCCTGGAGATTTAGATATAAAGCAAGTTGATCAAATTTTAAGTGGCCCATCAGATCTTGGAACTGACCCGAAAACTGGGGAAAAAGTCTTTTTAAGATTTGGCCCTTATGGACCTTACGTACAATTGGGAAATAATGATCAAGATAAAGCTAAACCAAGAAGAGCTTCATTACCCAAAGAGTTGAAAACTGATGATCTAACTCTAGATGAGGCGCTTGTACTTTTAAGTTTACCAAGATTGTTAGGAGTTCATCCTGAAGGAGGAGTTGTTGAAGCTGATAGAGGAAGATTTGGCCCTTACATCAAATGGATTAAAAATGAATCTGAATCTGAAAATAGATCCTTAAAGAAAGAGGATGATGTTTTTACTGTTGATATAAAACGAGCATTAGAAATTCTTGCTATGCCAAAAATGGGTAGAGGTGGTCAAGAGGTACTTAAAGACTTTGGAAAACCGAAAGATTTTAAAGAAAAAATTCAAATATTAAATGGAAGATATGGTGTCTATTTAAAATGTGGCAAAACTAATGTTTCGATTGCCAAAGATACTGACATAGAAAAATTTACCATAGATGAAGCAGTATCTCTTTTAGAAGAAAAACTAAAAGATAAAAAAGGCGCAATTTTAAAAAAAACAAAGATTAGTAATAAAAAAACTACAAGGAAAAAGAAAAGTTAGAAAAAATATGATTTTTAAAAAAAAAGAATTTTTTTTATTAATTTTTTTAATTTTCTTGCAATCATGCTCTGGAGGGTGGATTGGAAATTTTCTTGAAAGTAGTTTTAATGATTTAGAAAAAACAAGCATAAATGAAAATTTACAAAATAACTTATTAAATAAAAAAGATATAAATTTAGAAAAAGAAAACAAAAAATTAGATGATAAAAAAAATAAAAAAATTAAAAAAGTAGTGAAGCCAAAAAATGTACCAGAAAATAAAAAAGATATAAATTTAGAAAAAGAAAACAAAAAATTTGATGATAAAAAAAATAAAAAAATTAAGAATCTTTCAAAAAAAAGAAAAATTGAGCTTCAATCTTACAAAATAATATTCATTTTAAAAGATGTAGATCCAAAAGATCCCACTGAAGAGTTGAGTTCCATATTGAGTAATTCTGAGGTAAATTTTGAAATAGAAAAGATTGAACGTATCTTAGATTCAAAAAATAAAAGTATGGATAAAAATTAATTAAAAATATTCAACAAAAAATGAAAATAAAAACAAAAACTGAAGCATTGAATATTGTCGAGACCTCTTATTTAGCATCTCTTTCGTCTTTATTATGGGTTGCATTATATTATCTGCCAATTGGAGGAGCTTTATTAAGGTTGATTTTACCCCTCCCAATGATCTTGTTGCACTTGAGAAGGGGAAGTAAAATTGCATTGGAAGGACTTTTAATACAATTTCTACTTTTATTCATAATTATGGGTCCTGTCAGAGGAACTTTATTTTTATTTCCTTATGGGATTTTGGCTTTTTGGCTAGGTTGGTGTTGGTTTAAAGAAAAGAGTTGGAAACTTAGTTTAACTGTGGGTGTTGTTATTGGAACCCTTGGCTTTTTAATAAGAGTAATAGCATTATCTACTTTGGTTGGAGATAATCTTTGGGTGTTAATTACTAGAGCGAGTTATGGTCTAATAGAAAAGTTAATTGGATTATTTAATTTACCTTTATATCCCTCAATTTTGAGTATACAACTAGGTGCAATTTTATTAATAATTTTTCAAGAAATAGTTTATGTTTTAACTGTACATGTAGTTGCCTATTCTCTGTTTCCTAGATTTAAATTAACCATCCCAGATCCTCCAAAATTGTTAATTAGCTTAGTTGATTTTAATAATTAAAAAAGTAAGAATGTACAGTACAGAATTAGGGATAAATTTTTTTGGAAATGAATCCAATAAAAAAAGACAACTCAATAAGATAGCAATACTGAAAAAGAATATTAAAAATTTAAAAATATTTCTTATAATTGCTGGCACTAACACATCACAAATTCCAGGGATTTCCGCAGCAGGTATTAATCCAAAATCGAGGAGAACAACTGCTCTCGCTGATGCTGAATTTTTACTTGAGGGTGCTTCAAAAGATCATAAATATAAATTGCCTCTTCTCAATGCAGGAGTAACTCCTGCCCTAATCAGTCATGTTTGTTCAAAGCTGATAAATACTTATCCAGTTATTGTTCCTCTGGGAATAGGATCAAAGCCTTATTTTAATCATTTGGTTGTAGAAGATAGAAATTTGGGCCCATCAAATTGTCTTACTACTGGTAAATCGATGACTAAAGAGAGAGTTTTAAATCTCTATGAGAAAGGTCTTGCGATAGGAAAATCCTTAAAACAATCAGTTTTAATTTCTGAATCTGTACCGGGGGGCACCACAACTGCTCAGGCAGTAATGGAAGCTTTTGGCTTGCAGGTATCTAATTTAGTAGGGAGTAGTTTATTTAAAACTCCAAGAGAACTAAGAAGGCAGGTCATTAAAAGGGGACTTTTAAATGCGAATTTCAAGGCTGATTCTGACTCTTTTGATGTTGTCGCGGCAGTAGGTGATCCTTTCCAAGCCTTTTCAATGGGTCTATTAATTGGTGCCAGGTTAGCAAAACAACCTGTAATATTGTCTGGAGGAAGTCAGATGTTAGCAGTCATTTTGCTTGTATTAGAATTTTTAGGTGAAAAAAATAAAGATGAGTTTATTGAAGATGTTTTTATTGCGACAACTGGGTGGCTTGTGAAAGATAATTCTCTAAATGATTTAGTAAATCTAATTAATGAAAAATATGATGTCAAATTATTAGGTTTAGCCAGTCCTTTAAATTTTAAATCTTCAAAATACAAAGAATTGAAGGATTATGAATTAGGTCATGTAAAGGAAGGTGTAGGTGCTGGTGGAATATCATTGCTTGCTTTCTTAGATGGATTTAAAAATGAAGAAATAGTTTCATTGTGTCAACAAAATCTGGAAATGATGAAGGGCCTAGGTCAAATTTCTTTAGAGAAGGATTGCTGAATGTTTTCAAAATTTGCAACCAGAAGAGAATTTTTAAATTGTGGTAAGCTTTCGCTTTTATTTTTCTTAAACTCTTGCAGTAATCTACCTAATAAAGTAAAAATTGCATTACAAAATTCTTTTTATCCAGAATCTTTTAAAGATACGATTCCAAAAGATTGGAAGCAGGAAAAAATTAATTTTGAAAATATTCAGCTACAAAAAAATAGAAACACAATTTTGAATTCTGACTTTACTTTAATAAATGATGGATGGATTTCTAGTATAGATTTTTCAGAATTTGAAAAAATAAATGAATATGCACTGTTCGAAAATTTGGATAAGAGATCGATAGATTTTTTGGGAAGCTTTAATCAAAATCAGAGGAGTAAATTATTTCCTATTGGCGTAGTACCCTATACAATCATCATTAAAAATAATAAAGAATTAATAACTTCAGCAAGAACATCTTGGGATTTTCTTCTTTCTGAAAAATTAACTGGGAAAATTATTTTTCCTCAAAGTCCCAGAATAATATTGTCAATTGCTCAAAAAATTAATTCATCTAATTCTTTAAAAAAACTCAAAAGCCAAGCTATGTTATTTGATGATAAAAATATGCTCAATTGGTTGATTAATTCTGATGCTATTGTCGCAATAGTTCCTTATAGTCTTAGTTCAAAATATTTAAAAATAGATCCAAGGCTTTCTTTAGTTTTCCCTAGCCAAGGTGTACCTTTGATGTGGCATTTTATACTTAGTCGATCAAATCTAAATAATGCAATATTAATGAAATGGATTAAATCTTTAGAAAATAAATCAAAAGTAGATAGATTAGTTAGCCAGGGTTGGTATCTTCCATTCAATAGTGATTATTTGCAAAGTAAATATAAAACTGAAATACTCTCCATCTCAGGACCTTCTGAGAAATGTTGGGAAAATAGTTGGTCTTTCCCTGTCTTAACAAATGAACAAAAAATTAATCTTAAAAATATCTGGAATGAGTCCTTATCCCCATAATCTTTTTGTAGGATTTTCAATTAATAAGTTATGAGTTTCCTTTAATAAATTTGGTATATCTAATTTACTAGGACATTTAGGAACACATTTATTACATTCTTGACAAAATGAGGAATTTTTTTCTTCCCACCAGTGGCCAGCTTTTCCTATTAAATTGTATCTTTCTTTTGCAAATTCTAATTGGCCATAACCAACAGATATATTTCTTAAACGAAGTATTTCTGGAATAGGCACTTCATTTGGACATGGAAGACAAGATCTACATTGTTCACATTTGGTTGAGTTTAATCTTTCATTAGAAACTTCCTCAATTTTATTAAGGGCGCTTTTTTCAAGTTTTGTAAGCTTCTCAAATGAGTTTCTAAGTTTATGCGCAAATTCAAAATCTTTTTTGTTTGTAGCCCCCAAGGATAAAGTTGTAATGCCTTTTGCGAGAAGAAATCGATACGCTAATTCTAATGGATGAAAAGGCTTAGAGGCCTCTATCAAAATATCACTTGGAGAATACAATCTACCGCCTTTATCTGCAGGTGATATTGCTAAAACTCCCATACCTTTTTTTATAGCTTCCTCTGCTAAAGCAATCTTAGATTGATCTAAATAATGTAAATGAAGACTACAAAAAGTAAAAACTTCACAGTTAATTGCATCTTGAATTAGTGAATAACTTCCGTGAGAACTAAAACCGACTTGATCAACTAGTTCCTTCTCAAGTATCCAAGAAATGAATTTCTTACCCTCTCCAGAAAGAGCCCAATCTAGATGTTGTTTTAAGTTGAGTCCGTGAATTGCAAGATTATTAATTTTCTCGCGATTTAAATTTTTAAGAGACTTTTTAAAATTATTTTTTAAAAAGTCAAAATCACCCTTTGGTAAAACTTTGGAAGTAATCACCCAATTTTTTTCTTTTATATTCCCTTCTATTGCTAATTTTTTTATTGAATTTCCAATAAGTGATTCAGCATCACCATAAGAGGGTGCTGTTTCTATGTGGTTAATTCCTACATAATATGCATTTTTTATTATGCTATACATTTTTTCGAGACTTTCAGTTGCTCGCATTGTCCCCAAAGTGAATAAGCTCACTTTCGCCCCTCTACCAAATGATCTTTTTTGTGAATTAATAATCATCTAAATATGATCAATTTCTTTTTATTTACTCTTTAATTTATTTATAGTTGAAAATGATTTAAAGTAAATTAAAGTAAATACAAAATTTTGCAAAAATATTTTTTTAAACTATGTTTACAGGAATAATTCAATCAGTTGGAAAACTAAGACAAGAAAAAAATATTTTAGAAATTGAAATTCTAGATAATTTATTTGATATGGCAATTGGTGACAGCATAGCTGTTGATGGAATATGTTTGACAGTTAAAGAGATTTTTCAAAATAAATTTACTGTTGATGTTAGTGAGGAGACATTAAAAAAAACAACTTTAGGAGTAAAGTCGAACCTGAATCAGATTGTTAATTTGGAGCCCGCTCTCAGGGTGTCTGACCGTCTAGGAGGGCATATAGTCAGCGGACATGTTGATGGCCTTGGAATAGTTGAGAATATAGAAAAATTAGAGAAATCTTGGCTCTTATCAATAAAGTGGAAAAATAATAATTTTTCAAAATATGTAGTTAATAAAGGCAGTATTTGTGTAAATGGTATAAGTCTTACGATTGCAAAATATGAGAAGGAAGGAGCAATATTTACTATTGCGATAATTCCTCACACTTGGCATAAAACAAATCTGAATAAATTAAATATCGGTGACAGCGTAAACCTTGAGGCAGATGCACTAATTAAATATGTAGAGAAATTACTTTTATTTAATAAAAATAGTAATCAAGATTTATCTTCAAATAATATTTCTTCCGAGTGGCTTAAAGAAAACGGTTGGTAAAATATATTTTTTAATTTAATGGAATCAGATAAATTGTTTTTGATTCTTTTTTAAGATCGATTTTAAATTCCTGACCAGGTTCTAGACCTAATTTTTTGGTGTAGGCATGACCAATTAATAGATTCCCATTGCCATGAACTTTAGTTTTGAATTCTGTCTGCCTGCCTCTTGAAGCTCTATTACCATTTTTACCCTGACGACCATTTCCTATTTTGTAACCCTTAGCTTCAATAAGCGCCCTATAAAAACTTTTTCTTAAGATTCTTCCACTAGGACCTACGTACCCACAACCTCTGGCTATCTCATCTTCAGATTTTTTACTTAATAATTTTGCTTTTTCAAGAAGTTCTTTTCCTTCTAGCATTATCTGACAAATTTCTAATTATATATTCTTACTAAAAAGGAGAACTGTGGCAATATAAATTAATAAAAAATATATTTAATTTTTAAAATATATTTTTTTTATAAAAGATACAAAATAATAAATAAAATAACCCATATTCCATCTACAAAATGCCAGTACAATTCAACAGCTTCCAAAGGGAAAATATTTTGACTAGTTAATCTTCCGCCCTTGATTCGCGATTGCCAAGCAATAATTAAAATCATTAAAGTTCCTAAAGTGACATGTAATCCATGAAAACCAGTAAGAGCATAAAAAGTACTTGCAAATAAATTATCGGTTAATCCAAAAGGTAAATGAAAATATTCAAATAATTGACATATTAAAAATATAATTCCAAGAAAAGCAGTAAAAAATAACCATTTTTGGGATTCAGAGTTTTTATCTTTTAAAAGTGCTTTGCCTGCTTTATGGAAAGTTGCACTACTAACAAGTAACAAAATTGTATTGAGTGTAGGTATTGGGAGTTCTAATTCATAAATAGCACCATCAGGTAATGGATTTACTGCTTTGTATGTTAAATAAGCAGCAAAGAATCCAGCAAAAGTCATTCCGTCCGCAATTAGGAAAGTTATAAGACCAAACATTCTGAAGTCTTCATGTGTTTCATTGACTTCAGAATTATTTTTTTGAATTTCTTTTGAGCTATCAAGAGTTGTCATATGTTTTTATTTTCGTTCAGAAATTTCTTTACCATAACCATAGGGTTCTTCAACTAATGGAGGTTCTCCTTCCCAATTTTCAACTGGAGGTGGAGAAGATGTTAACCACTCAGGTGTAAGAGCATTCCAAGGGTTATCTCCAGAATCTTTTCCATTTCTCACACTAAGGAGTACATTAATTAAAAAAGGAATTGTACTTATAGCCATCAAAAGAGCCCCAAGGCTACTAATTTGATTAACGAACTGGAATTGAGGATCATATTCTGCAACTCTTCTTGGCATTCCATTTAAACCAAGCCAATGTTGAGGCGCAAAGCACAAGTTAAATCCAATAAAGGTAATGATAAAATGTAAAATTCCTAATTTTTCATTGAGCATTTTTCCAGTTACTTTGGGAAACCAATGATAAATTGAAGAGAAAATAATAAAAACAGTCCCTCCATAAACTATGTAATGAAAATGGGCAACAACGAAATAGGTATCATGTACGTGAATATCGAAAGGTACCTGTGCCAAAGCAACTCCAGTAATACCTCCAAAAACGAAATTTATAATAAATCCACAAGAGAATAACATTGCACTATTTATGGAAATTTTACCGCCCCATAATGTTGCAACCCAATTAAAAAATTTTATACCTGTTGGAACAGCAATAAATGCTGTAGCAATTGTAAAGAACAATCTCATCCAAGGGGGCGTTCCACTTGTAAACATGTGATGGGCCCAAACAACTAAACCTAAAACTACTATACCCATTATTGAAAAAACCATTGTTGTATATCCGAAAAGTGGTTTTCTCGCATGTACAGGAAGTATTTCACTAACTAAACCAAAGGCTGGAAGGACCATAATGTATACAGCGGGATGAGAATAAAACCAAAATAAATGCTGATAAACTACGACATTGCCTCCTAAAACAGGATTGAAAAACCCTGTATTAGCAATGATATCGAAGCTAAGAAGAATTAAAGTGCCTGCTAAAACAGGAGTTGACAAAACTACTAATAGACTTGTTCCAAGCATTGCCCAACAATACATTGGCAATTGCATTAGTTTTAATCCTGGCCTTCTTAATTTGATAATGGTGGCTATAAAGTTTATTCCACCAAATATAGAACTGCCTCCAAGTAATAGAACGCTCAGAATCCAAATAATTTGTCCAGATTGAGGAGTAGTTATGCTTAAAGGTGGATAAGCCGTCCATCCAGCCTGAGCAGCACCCTCAACAAAATAGCTTGCTACCAACATCAAACCTGAAGGAGGAATTAACCAAAAAGCAACGGCATTTAATCTTGGGAATGCCATATCTCTCGCGCCTACATAAAATGGAATTAAATAATTTCCAAAAGCACCATTAACTACAGGCACGATCCAAAGGAATATCATTATTGTTCCGTGTAAAGTTAAAACTTGGTTATAAACATCTCTTGGCATAAAATCGGACATTGGACTGGCTAGTTCAATTCTTATAGCGCTCGCTAATGTTCCTCCTATTAAATAGAAAAGAAAACCACAAACCAAGTATTGTATCCCAATTACTTTATGATCAAGGCTAAAACTAAAGTATCTAAGCCAGCCTTTAGGTTGAAGGCTTTCATTATTAGTTTTTTGTGGATCAATTGATATTGTCATAAATTTACCTCTGGTTTTTTATTTTTGTTAAACCATTCGTTGTAATCAGATTCTTCTTCAACAATTATGGAGGCTCTCATCCCTCCATGATATGGTCCACATAATTCTGCGCAAATTATCGGATATTTTCCTACTTTTGTAGGAGTGAAATTTAGAATAGTAGGTTGCCCAGGAATAATATCCTGTTTAATTCTGAACTCTGGCACCCAAAAAGCATGAATGACATCTTTGGATTCCATCTTCATTGATACTTTTTGATCAACAGGTACGTGCAGTTCTCCTGATATGAAATTGCCCTTGGGATAATTGAATAGAAATGCAAATTGCATAGCTGAAACTTCAATTGATAAATTATTTATTGCTATTTCATTATCAGAAGTTTGACTTATTCCAGCCCATATTTTTTCAGAATTAGAACTCATCATTTCGTGGTTATGATTTAGTTCTTTCATCCCTCCCATTCGATCGTAGATGTTGTAGCTATATAAACCTATTAACAAAACAATTATTGAAGGAATAATTGTCCATACAATTTCTAAGCTTAAATTTCCCTCTAAAGCTATACCATCTCCTATCTGATCATTCCTTTTCCTAAACTTAAATAAGCTATAAATAACAGCTATTGTCATTCCTATAAAAATAATTAATCCAATGATGAAAAGAATTTTAAAAAGTTCATCGTAAATTGGTGCATTAATACTTGCTTCCGCAGGGAGCAAATTTACATTAAAACCAATCCAAAAAGATACAGCAAAAACGAGGGTAATAATTAGTATTAAATAAAAGTTTTTATTTAACAATTGATCTCTAAAAATTTGTATTTATATCCTCAAGATATTCAATTTTTTTAATCCTGCATCCTTTGTTAAAAGAAAAACATTTAAATTCACAACTTCTTAAGATTTATGAAATAAAAGGCGTATTATTAATAACTTTTTAGAGTTAATTGTCAGGGAAAAAAGATTAAATTAGTAAATTATTTTATGAATTAAACATATTAATTTTTAATTAATGTTTGGTTTTTAAATCTAATTTATTATGCAAAATAATAGGTTTTATCCATTTGATTAATAACCAATTATATAAATCCAAATATCTGACAATTTTTAAAAGGTTGGGAAGTCATAGTGTACTCGCACTTATTGCACTAATCGTAATTGGAGGTGCTACTAGAGTCATGGAGGCTGGACTTGCCTGTCCAGATTGGCCATTATGTTATGGATCTTTTTTGCCTTTTAATCATATGAACCTAAGAGTATTTCTAGAATGGTTTCATCGTCTAGATGCTTTTCTGGTTGGAATATTAATTCTTTTTAAATTTGCCCTTTCAATTATTTGGAAAAATGAAATTCCAAATTGGTTACCTAAAACTTATTCACTATTACTTTTTCTCGTTATTGTCCAAGGATCTTTTGGAGCTTTAACAGTAATAAACTTACTTGATTCATACACTGTTACTGGCCATCTTTTAATAGCTTTTCTACTGCTCATCACAACAATTTCAATAAATCAAAATTTAGAAAATGACAATAGAGAAGAGCCATTACTTTGGTGGAGATTTTTATTGTTTTTTCCTCTTTTACTTACTCTTATTCAATCTTTTATTGGCGTAAGGCTTTCATCAACCTGGTCAGCACATATTTGTTTATCTTTTAATAAACAATGTCTAATTCTAAATACTCATAAATTATTTGCTTTTCCAATAGCTTTTTCTATTCTATTGATTATTGCGACTGCAATTTATAAGAGAAGTTTGCTAAATGAAAATTGGAAATATCTCTCAGCACTTATTTTTCTATTGTTTTCCCAAATTGCTTTGGGTGTTTTAAGTCTTAAAACAAATTTGAATGAACCTATTTTTATTATTGGTCATCAACTTAACGCCTCTTTATTTATTGCGATATTAACAACATTAATTTTTAGAAATCCTTTTAACAAAAAAGGCCTAAACCACTCCCTAAATTCACAAATGGTTGGTATCAATTCATGAACAGTAGTAACTTAGAAAACTTGAACTATAAATCTTCAATTAGGGATGAAGTTGTACCTTCAAGAAAAAAAATAACTTTGCCGCCTTGGCTTGAAGTAGCAAAACCCAGATTAATCCCACTTTTACTGGCAACAACTTTGGGAGGAATGGCTTTAACTGAAGAATGGCCTTTGTCTTCACCGAAACTTATCTGTACTTTAGGAGGCGGAGCTTTGGCAGCAGCAGCAGCAGGAGCTCTTAATTGCTTGTGGGAAATGGAATTAGATAAAAGGATGACAAGAACTAGCAAAAGAGCTTTGCCAGCTGGAAAGTTGTCATCTAAGACTGTATTTTTAGCTGCCGTATCATGTACTTTGGCAGCTTCGATGCTATTAGTAAGTGGTGTAAATTATTTGGCTGCGGGATTAACTCTTCTTGGTTTATTTAGTTACGTAATTTTATATACAGTTATTTTGAAACCTCGTACAACAAAAAATATTGTCTTCGGAGGAGTTGCTGGTGCGATACCACCTTTAGTTGGAGCATCTGCTGCTACAGGGCATGTAGGTCTTAGTGGTTGGTGGTTGTTTGGTTTAGTAATGTTATGGACCCCAGCTCATTTTTGGGCACTTGCAATTTTGTTGAAGGATGATTACGCATCTGTTGGTATTCCTATGCTCCCTTCTGTTAAAGGATCTGTTTTTACTGCTAAAGCGATTTCTCGTTATGGATGGGCAACAATTTTAATGAGTATTATGGGAGTTTTTGCCTTACCTGAAGGAGGTCTTTTATACGGAATTATGTTATTGCCATTTAATGGAAGGCTTTTGCAATTAATAAACGAATTAAAGAAATCTCCTGATGATCTTTCAAGAGCAAAGTCTCTCTTTAGATGGTCTATTCTTTATATGTTTGGTATTTGTCTTTTGTTGTTAATTTCCAGAACCCAACTATCTGTAGAATTTGAGCAGCAATCTATGCAAATATTTTTATCTATAGTATCCCTGCTTAGTAATTAAATTAGATGTAAAATGTTTTTTAAGTAAATTGTAAGTTTGATGGATTATATAAAAGTAAAAGGGCTTTCAAAATCTTATTCAGATATCAAGGCATTAAAAAATTTATCGATAGAAATTGAAGCTGGCACATTATTCGGAATACTAGGCCCGAATGGTGCTGGCAAATCAACACTAATAAAAATACTTGCTACTTTAATAGAGCCTGATAGTGGAGAAGTTTTTATAAATAATATTAATCTGATAAAAAATTCAAGGAAAATTAGAGAATTAATTGGTTATGTTGCCCAAGACATTGCACTTGATAAAATATTAACTGGACGAGAGCTTTTGGATTTTCAATCAGATTTATATCACATCAATAAAAATAAAAAATTTGAAAGGATAAATAAATTAATAGATCAATTAGAAATGAATGATTGGATTGATCGTAAGTGCGGAACTTATTCAGGGGGAATGAAAAGAAGAATAGATCTGGCAGCTGGACTTTTACATTTGCCCCAAGTTTTAATTTTGGATGAACCTACAGTTGGTTTAGATATTGAAAGTAGAAATATTATATGGCAACTTTTGAAAGATTTGAGAAATAATGGAATGACCATTATTTTAAGTAGTCACTATCTTGATGAAATAGATAAATTGGCAGATAGATTAGTGATAATTGATGATGGAAGAGTTATAGCAAAAGGGACTCCTGCAGAGCTCAAAAATAAATTAGGAGGAGATAGAGTAACTTTGAAAGTAAGAGAATTTAGTAATCAGGAAGAAGCAAATAATATCTCTAAAATTTTATCTTCAATAGATGGAGTTAGTCAAATTATCATAAATGAAGCTCAAGGTTTCTCGATAAATTTCGTAGCAGATAAGCAAAAAGATTTACTTACGAAGCTAAAAGTGGAATTGGCTTTCTCAAAGTTTGAAATTTTTTCTCTTACCCAAAGTCAGCCAAGCTTGGATGATGTATATCTTCAGGCAACTGGAAAAACATTATTGGATGCTGAAATTTCTATGGCAGGGAAAAGGGACCTAAAAAAAGAATCAAAGCAATCCATGCGATAAAAAACTTTTGGTTAACTAACTATAATGAAGACTAATTACCGCTAATTATGGAATTACAACAGTATAATTTATTTTTTTTATATCAAGAAACATTTGCCTTAACAAAGAGATTATTTATTCAATTAAAAAGAAGACCATCAACTCTTTTAGCAGGAATATTACAACCAATAATTTGGCTTTTTTTATTTGGGGCATTATTCTCTAGAGCTCCTGAAGGTTTTTTGCCAGGTGTTGATTCTTATGGGAATTTTTTAGGAGCAGGACTTATTGTTTTTACTGCTTTTAGCGGAGCCCTAAACTCCGGTCTTCCTTTAATGTTTGATAGAGAGTTTGGATTTCTTAATAGATTACTTGTGGCTCCTTTAACCAGTAGATTATCCATAGTTTTATCTTCTTTTTTTTACATAACAATCTTGAGCTTTGTTCAGAGTATTGTAATAATGATTGTTTCATACATTTTGGGTTATGGATGGCCCAACTTATATGGTTTAGGAATTGTATTTACAACACTAATTTTATTAGTTCTTTTTGTGACATCAATAAGTTTATGTTTAGCGTTTGTTTTGCCGGGGCATATTGAATTAATCGCTCTTATATTCGTAATAAATTTACCTCTTCTATTTGCGAGTACTGCTTTAGCTCCAATCTCTTTTATGCCAAATTGGCTAGGCTGGTTGGCTTCATTAAATCCATTAACTTTTGCTATTGAGCCTATTAGGACTGCCTATACACAAACTATGGATTTAGAATTAGTGGCTTTACATGCCCCATATGGTGATTTAACTTGTAAGAGTTGTATCTCAATTTTATTTTCTTTAACAGTTTTTTCCTTGATTATTATAAGACCTCTGTTAAATAGAAAGTTAAATTAGAAATTTTATGCTTTTAAAAAATCATTTAATAGAAGTTTTTAAACAAGCCTCTTTAGAAAATAATTTTTTGCTTAAAGAAAATGTTGTTCTTAAGTGGGTCCATAGATTTGGGATTGATTCATTAAATGATTTATTAATCTATAGTTCACTACAAAAAGAAAATCAAGAACATATATCTTTAATTGATGAAGTGCATGAAGAAAATCAAGAACAAATTAAGCTTGAATTATCAAAAACTTTTGAAAACATTGAAGAAACAAAGATGGAATCAAATGGCCTGGAAACCGCTAGAAGAAATGAAATTTCTAGCAAAAATCAAAATTCTAATAAAATAAATCAATTTTCTGAAACTCCAAAATTGCCCCTACCTTTTATTAAAAATTTAAGAAAGT
>CACHVD010000004.1 GCA_902583265.1 uncultured Prochlorococcus sp. | reverse complement strand
CCTTGATGACAACACAACAGGAACAGTAGATGCCGGAACAATTACAGTTGCGACAGGAACATTAGCAAACCTACTTACAGCCTACGGATCCAATGGAATTACAGGCTTAGATAATGAGAATATTATTCTCACCGACACTTCAGTATCAGTTACAGATTTAAATACTCTTGATGGATACACTTCAGGAACTATTGACGCAAGCTCAGTAACAGACATATCTGGTCCAGTCTCTCTACTAAATACTGCATATAGTTCACAAGGAATCATTAATTTAGGTACTGCTATTGCCGTCACAGACACGACCACAAGCATATCAGATATTAATTTATTAGATAATTTATCTTCCGGTATTATTGACACTGCTACGATCACTACATTAACCGGTAATAGTGCTTCTGCTAATACAGCTTATGAATCTGCTTTACCAGCAGGTAGTACTGAAACTGATGGTTTTAGTAATCTAGGAAATGAAAAAATAATATTATCTGATGCAAAAATAGATGCGACTAATTTAGTATCAATAGCCGCAGCCTCTTCGGGAGATATACACGTTAGTGACTTGGTTGAAATTCAAGGAACGACTACATCACTAAATACTCTTTATGGTTACGATCATGTTAAAGGGCTTGGAAATGAGTCGATAACTATTAGTGATAATGTTGGGGATAGTTCTGCTTTAAAGACTTTAGATGTAAATACCTCAGGTACTATCAATGCTGAATCTCTCTATTCATTTACTGGATTATTAGCTGACCTTAATACCGTCTATGGTTCCAGCCAAATTAGTGGACTTAACAATGAGAATATTACATTATCTGATACTTCAATAACCTCATCATATGATGTCTCAAACTTAAATACTTTAGATGGATATACCTCTGGAATTGTAAACGCAGGCACTTTAGAAACTATTTCTGGATTACTTTCAGATTTAATAACCTCTTATCAGGCAAGTGGCATAACAAACCTAGGTAACGAAGCAATTACTTTAACAAATACAGGAGATACAGGATCCGTTAAGGCATCTGACTTGACTACTCTTGCTTCTATAAATAGTGCAGGAACTATTAATGCACCTTCAATTTCTACAATTACTGGATCAGCTGTAGAAATTATCGCAGCTTATACCGACCAGACTATTACTGTACCTTCAAATGTTGCATTAACTGTTGACTCAGGCACTGTATCAGTAACTCAATCTCGTACATTAAATGCATACACAGCAGGTATCGTCACAGGAACAATCACTTCAGGAACTACTATTGCTCAAATGCTTGATACAGAATCTGGTATGACAGAGAGTTCAGGAAATAATGCATATACAATAACTATTGATAGTAGTGATTCATCTGTTCAGGCAACCGAATTAACTTCATTAAATTTACTTACCACTGTTTCAGTAAATGCCTCATCTGTTAGTGAGATTACTGGTTCTATTAATGAATTAAATATTGTTTATGCTTCTGCAGCAAATAATCCTGTCGAGATTAGTAATCTAGGCAATGAAAATGTAACTATTACAGATACGACAGTCTCTGATGCAAGCACATTAAATACTTTAAATGGCTACACATCAGGAGTTATCACAGCGGATGGCGTAACAGCAATTACCGGAACAGCATCAGTACTAAATACATTATTAACAGCAGGAAATGATACAAATCAATTCAGTACGAATTCATTTGCATCACTGGCGACAGCGACAGTAAGCGATAGCACAATGAGTATTGCAGACTTGAACGGAGCGATAGCACAGGCTAATACTGCAACAGGAAAATCAACATCAGAGGCCGGAGCTACTGTCTTCTCTGTAAGTTCTGGAGCAACAATCAATACAGGGGCTGAAGCTGCATTTGAAACACTGCTTGGTAGTGAGACCAATGGTTTAATAGCACTTACAGATCAGAATCTAACTGTAGATAGTGGATCTATAAGTGTGGTGAATGCAAAATTATTAGCTGCGACAACAACAGGAACAGTCACATCTGCAATAGATACTACAGAGTCAGTGGATAGCCTCAAGACTCTGTACGACACAGGTGAGACAAATGCTTATACAATTACGATCACTGCTGATGCCGGAGATGCTACGGGTAGCACTGCTGCAGAATTTAATGCAATTAACAGTGCAACCTCAGTGGCAGTGAACATGAACAATGTCACAGCCCTTGCAGCAAGTACCCTTTCAGACGTCAATACATTAGCGCTATCAATTAATGCCGGTCAATTCAGTAATGGTGCAGGTCTAACTACAGTTGCTATTTCTGATGCCACAATCGATGCAACAGCTCTTGCTACAGCAATCGATAATCTTGACGGTATAAATGGTGGATCTTCTACTGATATGACATTGGCTTCTGAAGCAACAATTAATGTTGATGCTGGAGAAGTTACTCATATGCTTCTAGACGAGACTGAAAACAGACTAGATATTGTTGATCAAAATATCGTAGTTACAGGAAATATAAGTGTTGATGATGCGAACTTATTATCAGAGACAACAACAGGAACAGTAACAGCCTCAATAGCAACAACAGAAAGTATTACTGAGCTGAAGACTCTTACTGAGACAAACAATGCCTATACAATTGTGATCTCATCATCAGATGCTACAGCAACAGCAGGAGATCTTTTAGCAATAGATGGAAAAACCACTGTGAGAATTGATGCAAGTGAAGTTACAGCAATCTCAGGATCATTTAATCAAATTACAGCAGTATATGGATATAATGTTGATGCCGATTCTTACGGTTTTACTGGCCTTGGTAATGAGAATATAACTTCCACCGAAGATCTAACGGTAGCCGCAGCAAATGTATTTGATAATTTAACAAAAGGTACAGTCACTGCAGAAATAGATCCGACAGAAACTGTTGATTCACTTGTGAATCTTACAGGAACTAATGCATATACAATTAAGATTGCTTCTGAAGATGCGACAGGAAGTACAGCAGCGGAGTTGAATACAATCAATACTGCTACAACTGTAGCTATAGATGTGAGTGCAGTAACAGCATTAGCATCCAGTAGCTTTGCTGATCTTCAAACATTAGGAACTGCAATTGCTAATAGTGAATTTAGTAATGCGACCGGCATTACAACAATCGCCATAAGTGATACCACAGTCGATGCGACAGTATTGGCTGCATCCATAGATTCAATTGACTCCCTCAATGGTCAAAATACTACTTTGATGACACTTCCCAGTGGAGCAATAATTAATGTTGACGTTGGAGAAGTTACTCATATGCTTCTAGACGAGGCTGAAAACAGACTAAATATTGTCGATCAAAGCATCGTTGTTACAGGAAATATAAGTGTTGATGATGCGAACTTATTATCAGAGACAACAACAGGAACAGTAACAGCCTCAATAGCAACAACAGAAAGTATTACTGAGCTGAAGACACTTACTGAGACAAGCAATGACTATACAATTGTAATCTCATCATCAGATGCCACAGCAACAGCAGAGGACCTTTTGGCAATAGATGCAAAAACCACGGGGATCATTGATGCAAGCGAAGTTACAGCAATCTCAGGATCATTTAATCAAGTTAAAGAATTATATGGATCAGAGGGTGTTACTGGCCTTGGTAATGAGAATATAACTTCTACCGAAGATCTAACGGTAGCCGCGGCGAGTGTATTTGATGGTTTAACAGAAGGTACAGTCACTGCAGCAACAATAAGTAGTGATACAGATGCCCTCGCATACATCGCAAGTCATAAAGATTTATTAAACTCATTTAACTTTTCCAATGGTTATTTAACTTCAGAGTCCAAAGTAAGTGCAGCAATTCAACACTATAACGATTATGGAAATAGAGAAGGAAGAAGTTTGAATGTTTTTGATTCATGGCATTATCTTGCGAGTCATAAAGACTTAATTAATGCTTATGGTACTGATACCGCAGGTGCGACGGATCATTATATCGAGTTTGGATACCTAGAAGGTAGAGAATGTGTCTTTGATAAATGGAGTTATCTTGCTAGTTACACAGATTTAATTGAAGCTTATGGTACTGATACTTTAGGTGTGACACAACATTATGTAGCTTTCGGATTTAATGAAGGCAGATCTGCTGATATTTTTGATGAATGGAATTATCTTGCAAGTCATACTGATTTAATTAGAGCTTATGGTACTGATACCGCAGGTGTGACACAACATTATGTAGCTCACGGATTTAATGAAGGTAGATCTGCTGATACCTTTGATGAATTGACTTATTTAGCATCAAATACAGATTTAATTGAAGCTTATGGTCTTGATCTTGAGGGTGTTGTTCAGCATTATGTTGCGTTTGGATATTTTGAAGGTAGAAGTGTTAATTCTTTTGACGCCTCAAAATATATTGCTCAGTTTAGTGATATAGAAGCAGCTTATGGAAATGATTTGAGAGGAGCAACAGAGCACTATATAGTTTTTGGATT
Organism: uncultured Prochlorococcus sp.; assembly: GCA_902583265.1. Taxonomy (GTDB): domain Bacteria; phylum Cyanobacteriota; class Cyanobacteriia; order PCC-6307; family Cyanobiaceae; genus Prochlorococcus_A. The sequence continues at coordinate 73,339 of CACHVD010000004.1, read as the reverse complement.
TAATGAAGGTAGAGTCATTTCATAATAATTTCTTCATCGTTAAGGGCAAAAATTATTAGTGAAAATTAAAAACAATTTATTTTTTTTAATCTAATTTGAAAAATTTTTAACCTAAAAAAATTATGACTGATAAAAATAAATGGGAATACTTTGTTTTGCATATAAATTTTGAAGAAAATAAAAATGCAGATATGCCGAATTCACAAAAAGCTAGTGAAAAATTGGGAGGATCCTTAAGTAAGGAATATCTAGAGAAAGAATTCCCTAAACAATTTAAATCAGTAAATCCTGGATTACACCCATCAAAACAACTTCAAATCATCTTAAATAAATTTGGGGAAGAAAGTTGGAAACTTGAGACTACTGAGAGAATTGGTAACTTATTAATGTTCATTTTCATGAGAGAAAAAAAAGTTTGAGATAAAATTGTTTACAACTTTTTTATATGTATTGAAACCCTCTAATTCATGGTTTATGAAAAAATGGAGAAAAAATTAAGCCATCTTTATTGAATTTAATTAACTCATAAATATAACTTACAATTTATTTCCAAGTCGCTCAAAGTTATATTCTTTACTTGTTATAGTTTTTTCGTACCACTCTAAATTATTGATGTACCAATGAACTGTTTTTTCTAATCCTTCTCTAAATGTATATTTAGATTTCCAACCCAGCTCTTTTTTTATTTTTGAAGGATTAATAGAGTATCTCTTATCATGTCCAGGTCTATCAGATACGTAGCTTATTAATTTTTTATGGGGAGCGTTAAACGGGATGATTTTATCCATTATTTTGCAAATTTCTAGAACAACATTTTTATTACTTTTTTCACCTTGACCTCCAATACAATAGCTTTCTCCTATTACTCCTTGTTTAGCAACCAAAAGTAATGCATCGATATGATCATCAATAAAAAGCCAATCTCTAACATTTTCCCCATCTCCATAGAGTGGAATTGATTGGTTTCGATACGCTTTATATATTGTTAGAGGAATTAACTTTTCGGGAAATTGCCCTGGACCATAATTATTTGAGCAGTTTGATAGAACAACAGGTAATCCATAGGTATGGTGCCAAGACAAAACTAAATGATCGCTAGATGCCTTTGATGCTGCATACGGGCTTCTTGGTTTGTATGGAGTCTCTTCTGAGAAACTTCCAGTCTTTCCAAGTGATCCAAAAACTTCATCGGTACTTATATGGTGGAATTTAAAAGTACTTTTCTTTTTTTTATCAAAATTCCTCCAAATTTTTCTTGAAGATTCTAATAAGTTAAATGTTCCAATAATATTACTAGCTATAAAACTATCAGGACGGTCTATAGATCTGTCAACATGACTTTCTGCTGCAAGGTGCATTATTAAGTCTGGGAATACATAATCTAATGCATTTTGTGTATCTAATTTGTTTTCTAAATCAACGTTAAGGAACTCATATTTGCCTAAAGATTTTGAGTTAATATTCGCTAATAAATTATCTATTGATTTAGTGCTACTCGCATAACCCATTTTATCAAGATTAAAAACTTTATTTTCTTTATTTAGAAGTAACCTTTGAATTAAATTACTTCCAATAAATCCTGCACCACCAGTTACTAGGATTCTCATTCAAAAAAATTTAACTTTACTCAGTATAATTAAAAACGTTTTCCTAAAAAATAATTATTTAAAAGTAATCTTAAATTTTTAAAGTCTGGATTTTATTTTTGTGATGACTTTTGATAATTCAAAACTCCAATGCTCTCTTTTTACTTTTGAAGCTTTACAAGTGTCTTCGCAATCTAATAATGAGAAATTTGGTCTTTGTGCTATCGATGGAAATTCTTTAGATTTTATAGGGACGATTTCGGGTAAAGAGTTAATAATTCCCTCCCTAAAAGCAACTTGAGCAATTCCAACCGCAAAATCATACCAGCTAGCTATTCCTGCATCAGACCAATGATTTATTTTTGGAGTTTTCACAAAGCTTTCTTTATTTAAAATTAATTCCCAACATAATCTGGATAAAGAATATGTACTAGTAGGGCAACTTACCTGATCAGATACGATTTTTAAGGGGATATTATTTTTTGCATTTTTCTCAAGTAAATTTAATATTGTCAAACAAAAGTTTTTCCCAAAAGGACTATATAACCAACTTGTACGAATAATTTTAGAATTGTTAAGTTTGAGAAGTAATTTTTCACCTAAAGCTTTTGACTCTCCATAGATGCCAAGGGGGGAAACAATATCTTTTGGTTTATATGGATAGCACTGAGATCCATTAAATACAAAGTCAGTACTAATTTGGATGAATTTACACTCTAGTGATGCTGCTGAAGAAGCAATTTCGAACGGAGCATAAGCATTTATTCTCTCAGCTAATTCTTTTTCTGATTCTGCTTTGTCAACATTTGTGTAGGCAGCAGCATTTATAATGTGAGTTGGATTTATATTCTCTAAATTTTTGATACTTCTTTGCATATCAAGGAAGTTAAATTCACTGCTCGAAAAAGAAATTAAATTAATATCTTTAGGTTTTGTTTCTTTAATAGTTTTAGCTAGCTGTCCATTAGCTCCCAGTAAAAGAATTTTCATTTTCAGAAGATTTTGAAAGATTATTTTTTTGTAAATTTCTTTGATATTAATAACTTCATAATATTTTTATTTAAATTAGGTTCTTTTGAAGGATTTAAATGTTTTAGCATTTTTATCTTTATCGCTTATTTTAAGGGTTTCATTTTTTAATGATTCTAAAGGCCAGTTAATTGATATGTCACTGTCATTCCAAAGTAAGCTTTCTTCATAGTTCTTATTCCAGTAATTGGTTGTTTTGTAGTTTACTTCAGCATATTGAGAGATGGTTAAGAATCCATGTGCGAAACCTTCTGGAATCCAAAATTGATGATTATTTGAAGAATTTAAATAAGTTCCAACCCATTCTCCATATGAAATCGAATTCTCTCTTATATCTACAGCTACATCAAATATTTCGCCAAAAATGCAACGTACTAACTTAGCTTGAGGATAGGGTCTTTTTTGAAAATGTAACCCTCTTAAAACTCCCTTGCAGGACTTGGAATGATTATCTTGGCAAAAGTTTTGAGGGACTTGATTGTATTGTTTTAAAATCTCCTTCCAATCTTTCTGATTCCAGCTTTCAAAGAAAAAGCCTCTCCCATCTCTTAAAATTTTGGGTTTTATTAATATGGGACCATTTACTTTGATACCTCTTGTTGTAGATAGCTGCTCATGGTCAAATTTCATTTATTCCTCCAATAACGATAATAAATATTCTCCATAACCACTTTTAATATTTTTCTTTGCAATGATCTCTAATTGTGAATTTTTTATCCAGCCATTTCTCCAGGCAATTTCCTCTGGACAACCTATTTTATATCCTTGACGATGCTCTATCGTTTTTATAAATGATGAGGCTTCTCCAAGCGAGTCGACTGTGCCAGTATCTAGCCAGGCAATTCCTCTATTGAAAACTTCTACATTTAAAGAATTTTCTTCTAAATATAATTTGTTAAGGTCGGTGATCTCTAACTCACCTCTTTTTGAAGTTTTTAAAGTTTTAGCTTTTTTTACAGCAGAATTATCGTAGAAGTAAATACCGGTAATTGCAAAATTGCTTTTGGGATTATCTGGCTTCTCTTCAATACTCTGGGCTTTGAAATCTTTTGAAAACTCGACTACCCCATATCTTTCTGGATCAACAACTCTGTATGCAAAAATTGATGAACAAGTTTTTTGATTTGCATTCTTAAGAATGTTAGATATCCCTTGTCCATAAAAAAGGTTATCTCCAAGTATTAATGCTACTTGAGAATCTGATATAAATTCTTCTCCAACAATCAACGCATGAGCAATTCCTTTCGGTTTTGATTGTATTTCATATGTTATGTTTACACCTATTTCTTCCCCATTGCCCAATAATGATTTAAAACTTTCTAGGTCTTGTGGATTTGTAATAATCAAAAAATCTCTTATACCTGAAAGCATTAATGTTGAAAGAGGATAAAAAATCATAGGTTTGTCATAAACCGGAAGTAATTGTTTACTAATAACTTTTGTCATAGGAAATAATCTTGTACCCGTTCCTCCTGCAAGAATTATCCCTTTTCTTTCTGACGAATTCATTCTCTGAAGTATTTGTAAAATCTCTTAACTATAATATCTTTTTAATTCTAAGTAATTTTCAAATGTAAATTCATTATGAACATATATATGAGTTGTGGTTTAAATTTTTTTTAAAATAATACCAATAAGCAATATGAGATTCTCAAAAAATGTTTGTCTAGTCACTCCAGATTTTTTTAAATAAAAAATATCTAACAAAAAAAATGATTCCCTTGCCTTAACAAAATTTTTGAGAGAGTTTCTATTGTTAAAAGTAAGAAGATCACAATTATCGATCAAAGAATTCAAGTTTTTATCATTTTTATTTTTAAATTCACCTTTTATAATTTGATAAAGTCTAGTTAATTTACTTTTCAGAGATATATTTGAGCCTATAAGGTTTTTACTATGTTGCCTATATTTTAGGAAAATTCTTTTGTCATAAATGACATTCCCTCCATTGCCACTAATTATCTGATAGCACCACCAATCGTGAGATATTATTTTATTTTGTTTAATTGATTTGCAGATAGTTTTCTTGGCAAGATTATTAAATACCATAGTGTTGCCTCCAAAAATGTTTTGAATAATTGCATTTTTAAATGAAGGTTTTCTTTTATGAAGTTTTGATTTTCCAAGTTTAATATTTTTATTTTCACCTATTAATTCTGTCCTACATCCATATAAGGAAGGTATCTTTGAAGAATAATGTTGTAATGAATTTATTGCATTTTTTAATTTATCTTTATGCCAGATATCATCTTGATCAGAAAAAGCATAATAATCGTAACTATTGTCTATAGAATTTAATGCGTTTAGAAAATTAAGTGTATATCCCAAGTTTTGATTTCTTTTGGAATATTTTATTTTTGCTTTATCTGAAGAAGATAAGTTGTAGTTTTCGAGTGAGAACTTTTGAGTTGAGCAATCATCAATTATAAAAAGGACAAAATTTTTGTGACTTTGATTAAAAATTGAAAAAATTTGCTCTGATATGAATTCATTGCCATTATAAAAAGCCAGGATTATTGCTATTTTTAGATCGCATGTTTTATCATCTTCATAATTTAACTTAGATTCAATTTCTTTAATCATTTTCTTTTTAAATTTCTAAAGAATATTTAATCAACATTAATACTATACAATTAGGTATTCTCCTTTAAAGTGTTAGTAAAATAAGTGATCGTTTATATAAACTCAAATTGATAATTTTAAAAATCTATAGTATGTCTTTGAGGTATATATTTTTCGAATATCAAATAGTAGTTATGTAAATATTATTAATTAATTGACTTATAAATAAAATTAGATTTTTGATAATATAAAACTGATTGCTAATACCATATAAATTTAATGAATACTTTTAAAGTTGTACTTATTACTGGATCTGCAGGTTTTATAGGTTCATCTTTGGTAAAAAAATTTTTATTTGAAGGTTTTAAAGTTTTTGGGGTAGATAATCTTAATGATTATTATGAAATAGAATTAAAGTACGATAGGTTAAAACAAATTGATAATTATGCAAAAATTAATAAAAGAACTTGGAAATTTTTTAAAGCATCTATAGAAGATAAAAATTATATGGAGACAATCTTTAAAGATTGTAAGCCTGATATTGTGGTTAATTTGGCTGCTCAAGCTGGAGTTAGATATTCGATAAAAAATCCAGAAGCATATGTTAAGTCAAATTTAATTGGTTTTTTTAATATTTTGGAATTATGCAAAAAATACGAAATTAAACATTTAATTTACGCCTCAAGTAGTTCTGTGTATGGAGGAAATAAAAATTATCCTTTTTCTGAGAATCAAACTATAAATAACCCCGTGAGCTTTTATGCGGCCACAAAAATATCAAATGAAGTTATGGCTAATTCATATAGTGAAATCTACAATTTGTCGATTACCGGATTAAGGTATTTTACCGTTTATGGTCCTTGGGGAAGGCCTGATATGGCACCAATGATTTTCGCAAAGAATATACTCTCTAGACAGCCCATATCAATTTTTAATTTCGGAAGCATGAAGAGAGACTTTACTTTTATTTCCGATATTGTGGATGGAACTTATTTATGCTGCTTGAAACCCCCTGTAGATAAAGGTTCGCCATCCTCTAATCAACACAAAGTTTTTAATATTGGAAATGGTAAGCCAATTGATTTGCTAAATTTTATCGAAAGATTAGAAGATGCAATTCAAGTTAAAGCAATCAAGAATTTTGAAGAGTTGCAACTAGGAGATGTTGAAACAACTTGGGCAGATACATCATCTTTATTTAACTGGGTAGGTTATAAACCTAAGATCTTGATAGAAGAGGGGATACCTTTATTTGTTAATTGGTATTTAGAATACTTTAATTAAAATAATTCCAAAATCGCAAATAATCTAAAGAATCTAATTATACTTTTTAGGTAATGAACCTTTGGCATTTAATACTAATCTAATTGTTTTAAAAAATATTAGAAGATCGAGTAAAATTGAAAAATGAGTTATGTAATAGATATCGTAACTTAGTTTTTTTTGAGTATCTGAAATACTTGCTCCGTAAGGATAATTTACCTGAGCCCAACCACTTATTCCAGGTCTTAAAATATTCCTGAAATTATAGTAAGGTATATTTTTTAACAATTCATTCTCTATTTCAGGTCTTTCAGGGCGAGGTCCTATGAGACTCATAGTACCCTTAATTACACAAAAAAGTTGAGGTAGTTCATCTAATCTTAGTGCTCTTATTATTTTCCCAATACAAGTTATTCTTGGATCTCTTTGCTTTGACCATTGGACACCACATTTCTCAGCATCAATTTTCATACTTCTAAATTTTATGATTTTAAATGGATTACCATTACGACCTGTTCGAGTTTGAGTATAAAATATTGGACCATTATCTTCAGCCAAAATTAATGCACTTATTAGTATGAATAGAGGTGATGTAATGATTAATAAAAAAGTGCTTACTAATAAGTCACCAATTCTCTTGGTTCTTAATTGATAACTGTCCTCAATTGACTTTAGTTTTTCAACCAGTTGATTTTTATTTTCAATTATATTAGTTGGCATTCTATGGAATTCTTTTTCAAACCATGATAAAAGACCTTCAACTACAACTCCTTTCAACTTTAATTTGAATATATTATCTAAATTTTTTTGATTTATATCGTCTAAATTTCCAATAATTATACCCTTTGTAGTTTGTATATTAATGTCTTCAAGATTATCCTGGTTAGGATGCCAAGATACAACAAGGTCCTTTTTTAGTCCCCCAATTTCTTCCATTATTTCATTAAACTTTGCTTTGGCTCCATAAAATATCCATACCTTCTTTTGGTTATATATATTATAAGTAACGATGCTGAAGAAATATTGAATAAATAAGCTGGCAATTGCTATGTAAGTTGAGACCCTAATAAATAAGTTACTCAATTCTCTTGATAAATAACTTGAAAATTCTGGTGTATCCCAATAAAAAGTTAAAGGCACAAACCAATTTATTACGAGATAAATAAGGTTGCAGAAAATCAACATGAATATTATTTTTATAGCTGCCTTCGCAAAACTTATTAATGTAATATTGGAGATCTTTATGTATCTTCCTAAAACATAACTTATAATTACCCAAGAAAAACCTAGGCCGATGGATACTATTTGACTAGGATATGATCCAATTTCTTTGTTGAAAACATAATTATAAATAAAGATATTTATAAAATAATCTAAAAAACTTCCTATCAACACCCTTCTTCTACTTATTATCCAAGGAATTCCAAAAGACATTAGTAGAGTAAATATTAGTAATATAATACCTTATTAAATAGATGTTAAAAGTAGGAAATTTTTAAAACTTTAGATATTATTCTTTTAAGATGTTCGTCGATCCTGATATTAATATCCATAAAAAAATACTAATTCTTCCATCAAAATATTGAACATCATACATCTGCGAAGTTATAAGAACTATTAGAGAAGTTATCCAAGACTTATCAAATATTGAAACTTTATTTTTATTTAAAAGGATTTTCCTTGAAGACCTAACAACAATTATCAATATTGGAATAATTATTAGTAAAGCAGCTGGAAGGCCATAGCTTATTATTAATTCTAGAGGTAGATTGTGAGAATGACCTTTCCATAAACCTGTTTCATGTATGTAAATTTGTTGAAAAGAGCCTGCACCACTCCCAAATATAGGATTATTGTAAACCGTATTTAATCCTGTTTTCCAAATACTTATTCTTGAATACTGAAAATCACTAAATTCCATCCAGATTGATTGAGGGATAAATGATTTTAAAACTGTTTGCATTTGAGTACCTAGAATTGAGGTTACTGTTGAGGAAATTACTAAAATAAGTAAAAATAATAAAGCTAGTAAATATCTATATATCCTTTTACCGTACATTAGTAATGTTCCTAGAAAAATTCCTATCCAAGCTGATCTTGAAAAAGTAAAAATTGTTGATAATGATATCCCTAAAATAAAAATATAAGTAGATAAATTTTTAAATATATTTTTATTTGAGTCAATTAAACATGCCAAACCTATTGGCCAAATAATATTCAACCATGCACCCATATAATTAGCGTTATTAAATAAGCCCGTCAATCCAGATAAATTTTCTATTGGTCTTTGATACCAAACTATAAAACCATTTAGAAATTCAAATGGTCCGTACCATCCGAAAAAATATTGCCCTATCCCAGTAAAAAGGACAGGCAAAGATCCGCATAATAATGCTATTGATGATATTTCCCTTTTTTTTGTATTATTTAAGAATGGTTTGAAACCTGCATAGCACCAAAATAATGGTAGCCAATTTCCTAATCCTATCCAGCTAAGTGATGAATTAAGATTATATATATTAAGGTGATCGTTATAAGATGAATGGATAATACAGCTAATTATCATTAAAAAACTTGCAACTAAGAAGCAAATATTCCATTTGTCAAATACCAATTCTTTATTATATGTAAGTGTATTTGTTAATAATGAAATTAATAATAATATAGCTCCAATGGTAAATGCAGAGGGTAAAAAAAATAGCCCAAAAACAAAAATATAAAAATTGATTCCATAGTTATTATTTTTATATTTTTTAAATTGAAAAATTCTCAACTGTTAAAAAATAAGCAAATTAATTATATAATTATAAAAAAAAATAGTATATTAATTCTTGATATTGTTAAACAAAAATTTTAGTTATTTAGCATAAAAAGGAAAATACTATCAACACTAAGGGATTTATTTCCATTTTTTTACAGATAGATTTTATTAAATTGATAAATATTATTTCTCTTAGTAAAGAGATATTTTATAATACCAAAAGAAAATTAAAAAATTATTTCATTCCTCTTAAAGAAAATTTGCTGTATTGGTGCGGGATATGTTGGGGGACCAACAATGTCTGTTATAGCTGATAATTGTCCTGATATTGAAGTTACACTTGTAGATATAGATGATAAAAAAATTGCAGCATGGAATGATAAGAATTTAAATAATTTGCCAATTTTTGAGCCAGGGCTTAAAGAAGTCGTTTCGAGAAATAGAAATAAAAATTTATTTTTTTCAACTGATATTGAGAATTCTATAAAAAATGCCGATATGGTTTTTATATCTGTGAATACTCCTACAAAAAATAAAGGGTTTGGAGCAGGATATGCAAGTGATTTGAAATGGGTTGAGTCCTGTGCAAGACAAGTTTCAAAATATTCCAAAGGGCATACAATTATTGTAGAAAAGAGTACCGTTCCTGTTAAAACTGCCGAACTGATTGAGGAAATTTTGGTTTCAAATAAGAAAGTAAAAAGTGTTAATAAAAAAACTTTTTCTGTTCTTTCAAGTCCTGAATTTTTAGCAGAAGGAACTGCTATCAAGGATCTTGAGAATCCAGATAGAGTTTTGATTGGAGGCTCTGATAAATTTGCAATAAATCAATTAAAAGATATTTATTTAAGATGGATTCCTGAGGAGAAAATTTTGTTGACAAATATTTGGAGTAGTGAACTATCTAAATTAATCGCCAATGCGTTTTTGGCTCAAAGAGTAAGTTCTATTAATTCAATATCAGCATTATGTGAATCGACTGGGGCAGATATCAAGGAAGTTGTAAAAGCAATTGGTTCAGATAAAAGAATAGGTAATAAGTTTTTATCTCCAGGCCCAGGTTTTGGAGGAAGCTGTTTTAAAAAAGATATTTTGAATCTTGTTTATTTATGTCGATTTTATAAATTAGATACTGTTGCAGAATATTGGGAGCAGGTGATGCTAATAAATAATTGGCAGAAACAAAGAATATCATCGCTTGTAGTTGAGAAATTATATGGAACAGTTTCTAATAAAAAAATTTTAATGCTTGGATTCTCCTTTAAATCAAATACAAACGATACTAGAGAGTCTCCTGCTATAGGAATAGCAAAAGATTTAATTGAGAATGGTGCAGAATTATTATTAAATGATCCTAAAGTTACAAAAAATCAGATTGAAAAAGAAATAGGAATAAGGGAATTAGAAATTGATAAAAGTTCCTTTGGTAAATGGGAATTCGTCACTGACATTTATGATGCTTCTACTGGAGCAGATGCAGTGATCTTAATAACAGATTGGGATAAGTACGAGGATTTGAATTGGGAAAAGATATCTAATTTATTAAGGAAACCTTCTTGGATATTTGATACCAGAGGCATAATTTCTGATGATTTATTACATAAAATTGATAGTAATTTTTGGCAAGTTGGATATCCAATACCTAATTGTTGAAACAAAAATTAAAAACGCTTCCTGCAGGATTCGAACCTGCGGCCCACTGCTTAGAAGGCAGTTGCTCTATCCAGCTGAGCTAAGGAAGCACATATTTATTATATCGGACAATAAGGTCTAAAATTTACAAAGATATGTTGATAACAATTTTTTTATTTGTGATATAACATTCTTTTTTATGATAATCTCCTAAAATTAAATTTAATGTTGTTATTTTGATTTGGCTAAAAGACTTACTGAAAAACAAAAAGAAGAAATAAAAATTAATTTTTTAGATAATCAATCTGTTGAGTTTTTATCTGAAAAGTTTAACTGCACTAAATCGACAATAATAAGAAATTTAAAAAAAAGCCTTGGAGAAATAAAATATAAAGAAATTCTCAATAGATTTAATGCAATTTTCGATATAAAAGATGAAAAATTGCTTGAAAATGAAAAACAAACTAATGAGAAAAATAAAATAAATAAACCTGAAAATAATTCAATATCAACAGGTAGATCAAATGAAGATAAAATTGATCCTTTTGAATCTTTTATAGAAATAACTCCTTTGGATCATGACTTTGAAGATATTTCTCAAAAAGATATTTCTTCGATACCTCTCTCAGAGATAAAACTACCTAATTTAGTTTTTTTAATTGTCAAAAAAGAAATTGAACTAGAGACTAAGTATTTAAAGGATTATCCTGAATGGCAATTTTTACCTCAAAATGATTTGAAAAGAAAAACTATAGAAATTCATTTTGATTTGAAAACCGCAAAGCGTATGTGTAATAAAGACCAGAAAGTGATAAAAGTTCCTAATACTGATGTATTTAGAATTGTTGCTCCTATATTGATCTCACGTGGAATATCTAGATTAGTTACTGCTGAAAATTTGATTTCTATCTAACTATCAATCTTTTTGTTATTAAAGAAAATAGGTATACAGCTTCCTGTTATTGAACCTGTTATGAAACTTAATCCAACAATAAAGCTTATTGGTAAGGCTATAGTTTCATTTTTAAACAATTTAACTTTGCTTTCACTTGAGCTATTTTGTATGCCAATTATCAAAAATAAGAATAAACATGAATTGAAGGTAATTGAAAAAAATAATTTTTTAAAAGCCTCAGACATATCTTACATGACCCAATATTTCTAATATAGATTATAAATTATGTTTTTTGGAATACCATTTTTTTTGGCTAAGTATTTAGATGCCGATGATAAATTTAAACCTGCATTAATCAACTCCTTAAGTTCATTCTTTAAAATTATTAGATTTATATCTTGATTTTTTGAATGGTTTATTCCTCTAATCAATACAGTTATCTCTCCTATAATTTCTTTATTTTTTATATTCTCTATAACTTCATTAATGTTATTGCCCATATGCTCCTCAAACTTTTTGGTTAATTCGCGATAAAGTTGAATTTCTCTATCACCTCCGCAAAAATTTTTTAAATCTACTAAGAATTTATTAATTCTATGAGGTGACTCATAAATTATGGTAGTTTTAGTGTTTTTGCTGATATCAAAAAGTATTTTATTTCTCTCACTTTGTTTCTTTGGTAGAAAACCCTCAAAGATAAATGTTGATGACTCTAGTCCACTAGAAACTAAAGCGGTCAGAGCTGCGCAAGGGCCTGGGATACAAATAGTTTTTAATTTATTTAATTTTACTTCTCTGACAAGATTTTCTCCCGGATCGCAAATGCTTGGCATCCCTGCATCACTAACTAGTGCAATTGAATTACCGTTCTTGAGTTGATTAATTATTATTGGGATTTTTTTTATTGAATTGTGCATATTAAAACTTATAAGATTATTTTTTATTGAATATTTATTCATTATTTTTTGAGTATGTCTAGTATCTTCGCAAGCTACCAGTGAAACATTTTTAAGAGTATTCAAAGCTCTTAAAGAAATATCATATAAATTTCCAATAGGAGTTCCTACTATATATAAAATTCCGCTTTCAGGTTTTTGATCTATATGAGAAAATAGAGAATCGATATTCATTTATGTGACTAAGTTACCTTTTGGTTTAGATATTAATAATCTTATCGATGATTTGAGGATTTTAAGCTGGGAAGCCGCAGATATATTGATTTATTATTCAAATCTCATTAGAAATCCAAAAGAAAAAGCTAATATTATTCAAAATAAAACTCCTGAGGATCCCGTAACTCTTGCAGATTTAAAAGTAAATGAGATGATCATAAATGGAATAAGTAAAAATTACAAAAATATTGGTTGGGATATTTTAAGCGAGGAGAATGCAAAGGACGAGTCAAATTTTTTTGAAGCAAAATCTGACTGGTGTTGGGTTTTAGATCCTTTAGATGGTACTAAGGATTTTATTCAAGGAACGGGGAATTATGCAATGCATTTAGCATTGAATTATAAGCAAAAACCATTAATTGGAGTTGTTCTTATTCCCGAGAAGAATCAATTATGGATTTCTAACGGAAGAAAAAGTTGGTGCGAATCGAGAGATGGAACTTACTTAAAAACTAATCTTCTGCAAAATAAGAGAAGAATTCATGATATGACCATTGTTACAAGTAAAAATCATAGGAATCAAACTTTAAAAAAGGTAATTGAAAAATTAAATTTTAAAGATCAAATTGTTATGGGAAGTGTTGGGTGTAAGATTGCTTCAATTTTAAGAGGAGAGAGCAATATTTATATTTGTTTGAGCCTACCAGGTAAAAGTTCACCTAAAGACTGGGACTTTGCTGCCCCTGAAGCTATCTTAAAAACTGCTGGAGGCTCTTTGACCAATCTAAATAATGATGAATTATCCTATGGAGACTCAAATTTTGAGCAGGGTGGAATAATAGTCGCTACAAGTGATAAACTTTCTCATAAAAGTATATGCTCAGAAATAATGCAAATTATAAGAAAATTCGATTTATATCCTATCGATTAATTAAGAGGTGCTACGGGTGTTGGAGTTGGTTCAGGATAGGACATCCCATTATTCTGACCAACTCCTCTAAGGGTTAAATTAATCCTACCTCTGCTATCAATTTCCCTAACTCTCACTGTGACCTCATCACCTTGCCTGACAACATCCTCTACCCTCTCAACTCTAGCCTCTGATAATTGTGAAATATGAACCATACCCTCTTTACCAGGGAGTATTTCAACGAAAGCTCCTATTGGAATAATTCTAGTAACTACTCCTGAAAAGATCTCACCTTCGTGAACCTTTCTTGTTAAGCCTTCTATTATCTTCTGTGCTTCCTCTGCAGCTGCTCCATCATGTGAGGCTATAGTAACAATGCCCCCATCTTCGATATCAATTTTGGTGTTTGTCCTTTCTGTAATACCTTTGATAGTTCTACCACCTGGACCTATCACTGTGCCTATAAGTTCAGGATCAATTCTGAAACTCAAAAGTCTTGGCGCATGAGGAGATAACGATTCTTTAGGTTTTTCAATTGCTTCTTGCATTTTTTCTAAAATATGTAATCTTGCGGGGCGAGCTTTTTTTATGGCATCGGAAATTACAGAAACGGGTAAGCCTGTAATTTTCATATCCATTTGCAAAGCTGTTATTCCTTTTTCAGTCCCCGCAACTTTGAAGTCCATATCTCCAAGGAAATCTTCAATTCCTTGAATATCTGTAAGAATCCTGATCTCTTTACCTTCTTTAATAAGGCCCATCGCAGTTCCGCTTACAGGGGCTTTTAAGGGAACACCAGCATCAAGTAAAGATAGCGAACTTCCACAAACAGATCCCATTGATGTAGATCCATTAGAACTTAAAACCTCACTCACTACTCTTAGTACGTAAGGGAATGTTTCTTTCCCTGGTAAAACAGGTATTATGGCTCTTTCAGCTAACGCTCCATGACCAATTTCTCTCCTTCCGGGAGTTCTCATTGGCCGAGTCTCACCTACTGAATAGGGAGGAAAGTTATAGTGGTGTAAATAAGTTTTTTCGGTACTTGGATTTAGATCATCCATCTCTTGTGCATCACTTGGAGTGCCAAGAGTAGTTGTTGATAATACTTGCGTTAAACCTCTTTGAAATAAAGCTGAACCGTGCACTCTTTTTGGGAGTATTCCTGCAGCAGCAGATATTTTTCTTACCTCGTCTAGATCCCTACCATCAACCCTTTTCCCATCATTAATGATTTGTGATCTCATTAATTTTTTGGTTAATTTTTTAAAATCAGAATGAATTAATTTATCATTTTCTTCAGTGAGTATTTTCACTTGATTATCATCCTTAAGAGAATCTATTTTATTTTGAACATCTGCTTTTACTGTCTCAAGTTCTAGATCTCTTTCTTCTTTTGACTGATCAAATTTCTTTAAGATTAAATCAATAGGCTTAGAGCAATTTTTCTCTAGATAACTTATTAATGTGTTGTCTTGCTCAGGATCTTCAGGCTTTGCGTGCTTGATCCCTAATTCTTCGAGAAGGGTTTCTTGAGATTTTATTAATTCAGCAACAGCTTCATAAGCGAAATCTATAGCTTCAATAGTGTCTTGTTCAGAAAGTTGGTTCGCACCAGCCTCAATCATTACAATTCCTTCGTTTGACCCTGCGACAACTATATCAAGATCACCCTTCTCGATTTCTCGGTAGCTTGGATTAAGGATAAAATCATCACCTAAAAGGCCAACTCTTACTGCGGCCATTGGCCCATAGAAGGGAATCTCTCCCAATAGTGTTGCTATTGATGCTCCAGTCACAGCAAGAACATCCGCAGGCACCCTTTCATCAAGAGAAAGACAAGAAGCAACAATTTGGATCTCATCTCTCATCCAACTAGGGAAAAGTGGTCTCATAGGCCTATCAATTAATCTTGCTATTAATGTGGCTCTTTCCGGAGGACGTCCCTCTCTTCTCATGAATCCACCGGGTATCCTACCTGCAGCATATAGTTTTTCCTCATAGTCGCATATTAGAGGTAAAAAGTCTGAAGCCTCTTTTTTTGTGGTTTTTGTTGCAGTAACTAATAAAGAAGTGTCTCCACATTCAATCAATACTGATCCATTTGCCTGAGGCGCATATAGTCCTGTAGTTAGTCGTATCTCTCGTCCGTCAAACGTGATCGACTTATTTTGTCCTTCCACTTTTTAAATTATGAATTCGTATACATGATTTATTCTTACATCTAATAGGGACATATTGAGTATTTTTTTAAATATGATTTAATTTTTTTAAGTAAAACATTAAATTATATGCAAATTTTTAGCATTACTTCATTATAAAAAATTAGGTAATGAATATTAATAAAATAATTTATTACCAACTTGACTTTACAACGCCTGGTAATTCACCATTATGGGCTCTTTGTCTTAATTGGTTTCTACATAAACCAAAGTCTCTATATACTCCTCTGGGCTTGCCAGTTGCCCAACATCTATTTCTAACTCTGTTTGGAGCTGAGTTTCTTGGTAATCCTTGGATCTTTCTATGAATTTCTAATCTTTCCATAGGATCTTTTGCCGCATTAAACTCATCTAATAATGATTTTCTTTTTGCAGCATATTTTTTTACTAGTTTTTTGCGTTTGACCTCTCTCGCAATCATGGACTTTTTAGCCATTTAACAAAATCTATACTTTCTTTTATTCTAACAGCTTGAATAACTTTTTTTAAAATTTAATTATTGATTAAATAATTTTTGTACTATTAAAAGCTGACTAGTATCCCTTATGATAAGGAGCACACTTAGTCCAACTAAAAGAAAAAAACTGGATTGAGTAACAAGCATTTGTATCTTAACTGGGATAGGTTTACCCCTTAACCCCTCAATTAAAGTGAAAACAAGTTGCCCCCCATCAAGTAGTGGTAAAGGCAATGAATTGAGAACTGCTAAATTTATTGAAATTAAAGCTGCAAATAATAGTATCCCGGTTCCGCCTTGTTGGGAAAGTTGAGCTCCAATTTCAACAATTTTTACTGGACCACTTAATTGTTGAGCTGTTGATGAGAAATTTGTTATCAATCCTTTATAACCTTGAATTGTTTTTACCAAAAGAGATGAAAACTGATTATTAGTGTATTTAAAAAGTTCATAAAAGTTTTTTGTTTTTTTAGTCTCTTTTCTTATATTGGGCTGTAATTGAGCACCTATTGTGCCTTTACCATCAACATTTTTTGGAATCAAAGTTAAATCTTTAAAAATTCCATCTCTTTCAATTTTTATTGAAATTGGGTTTTCCGATGAATTTTGAATCTCTTTTACTAAGGTAGAAACAGCTTGATCTCCAGATCCTAAAGTATATGTTTCAATTTCTAAGATTTTATCTCCTGCTTTTAATCCCGCAAGATAAGCAGCCTTTTCAGGCTGTGTAGCTAAAACTAAAATACCAGGTTCTGGATCAAAAGGAATTCCCACCGTACTTACATTTATAATTAAGATTGAATAAGCAAGGATTAGGTTGGCGAATACTCCAGCTGAGATCACAATTACTCTCTGAATTATTGGTCTATTTTTTAAAAGATTTGGGTCTTTAGAGTCAATATTATTAAGTTCTTCATCAGGGAAGGAAACAAAGCCCCCTAGAGGAAAAGCTCTAAATGAATAAGTAATATCTTTATATTTTTTCTGGATTATTGAAGGTCCAAATCCAATTGAGAATCCATCAACATAAATACCTTGTAAAATTGCTGCAAGAAAATGTCCCATCTCATGAAAAAAAATGAGAAATCCCAGAACTGTTATTGAAGTTAAAACATTCATTATTTTATATTAAGTAGTTTTTAAAAAATTTGACCCAAAATAAGGAACTAAAGCATCTGGAATCTTAACGCTCCCATCAGGTTGTTGGCCATTCTCAAGAATTGCAGCCATTGTTCTCCCAATTGCAAGACCACTGCCATTTAAGGTATGTAAATATGTATTTTTTTTATCAATTTTTGTTCTTATTGATGATCTGCGTGCTTGAAAATCTAAACAATTGCTGCAACTTGAAATTTCTCTATAACATTTACTACTTGGCAGCCAAACTTCAAGATCAAAGGTTCTACTGGAAGAAAAGCCCAAGTCTCCTGTGCATATATCTATCAACCTGTATGGTAGGTTTAGTTTTTTTAAAATGCTTTCCGCATCAGCAGTAATATTGTTATGAGCTTTTAAGGATTTACTTGGGTCGCAAAACCAATATAGTTCAACCTTATTAAATTGATGAAGTCTTATTAAACCTTTAGTATCCCTCCCATAACTTCCAGCCTCCCTTCTAAAACAGGGGCTATATGCAACATACTTAAGAGGTAAAAGGTTGGGATCAATAATCTCGTTCTTATGAAAAGCAGTTAGTGGAACTTCAGCTGTGGGAGAAAGCCATAAATCATCATTAGAACACTTGAAACTCTCGTTGGAAAATTTAGGTAATTGCCCAGATCCTTGGAGACTTTCTGAATTTATTAGAGCTGGAGGCATCAACTCTAAATAACCATTTTTAGTGTGCATGTCGAGCATGAAATTAATCAATGCCCTTTCCAATTTGGCGCCATTACCAATAAGTGTAATAAAACGACTTTTTGAAATTTTTGTTGATTTTATAGAGTCAAAAAGATTTAGACTTTCGCCTATTTCCCAGTGAGATTTAAGGTTATCTTTCATCAAAGGATCTCCCCAAGATTTCACTTGGATATTATTACTTTCATCTTTTCCTATAGGTGCATCTTTGCTCGGTAAATTTGGCAAGTTACTAATTTCATTATGTATTTGCTTATCCAATATTCTTTTTTTCTCTTCAAATTCAGAAATTCTGGTTCTGTAATCGTTTCCTTTTTTCTTTAAATTATTAAGTTCTGGAGAATCATTGTTTTGAAATTTGCTAATTTCTTGACCAATTAATTTGCTTAACTTTTTGCTTTCAGATTGGAGACTGGATATTTCTATATCAATTTCTTTTTTTTTAACAGTTAATTCGTGAATGTGGGATATCTTATAAACTTTTCCTCTTAAGGACAAATTCTCTTCGATAGATGTTGGGTTTTCTCTTATTAATCTTAGATCTAACACTCTTTTTTGTTCTATACCTTAATTAAGATAGTTAATCTAAAATCATTATTAAAGATTTTTGATGAAAAATTAACTAAATTATTGATTCCTAACTTATGCATTATTTTTAATAATTTAGAAAGTTATTACGATGCAGAACGAGCCCGGCCTGTAGAAGACCATTGTTTTAGGAAATCAATCTGCTCTTTGGCTGTTCTGGATAAAGGAACTAATTCAGAAACTGCCTTTATTAAATCTTTCTCCATAAGCTCTCTATTTTCAGAGAATGAAATGTGCATACCCTCTATTACTGCTTGTTCAAGTTCTGCTCCAGAGAATCCATCTGTTCTGTCTATAATTGTGGAAAGAGGGAAACTATAATTTGGTCTTCTTCTTTTTAAGTGCAAATCAAGAATGCTTGATCTTTCTTGTGAATTTGGCAAATCAAGAAAAAATATCTCATCAAACCTACCTTTTCTTAATAATTCAGCAGGAAGCTTATCTATAGCATTAGCAGTTGCAATTACAAATACGGCGGATTCTTTTTCAGACATCCAAGTTAACAGACTTGCCAATACCCTTTGACTTGTCCCTCCATCGCTTCTAGCATCACCACCAAAGCCTTTATCGATTTCATCAATCCAAAGAATACAAGGGGACATCGCTTCAGCTCTTGATATTGTTTCTCTTGTTCTTGCTTCGCTTGAACCAACAAGGCTAGAAAATAGTCTTCCAACATCTAACCTTAGAAGCGGCATAGACCAACTTTTAGAAATTGATTTTGCAGTCAGAGATTTCCCTGTTCCTTGAGCTCCTACAAGTAAAACTCCTTTTGGGATAGGTAGTCCATAGTCTCTAGCTTCTTTAGAAAAGGCACTGTATCTTTGATTAAGCCAAACTTTTAGGACATTTAAACCACCAATATCATCTTGACTTGATTTGGCTTCAAAAAATTCTAAAATTTCGCTTCTGGCAATCACTTGTTTTTTCTCTTCAAGAATATCTTTGATATCTTCTTTACTTATTTTTCCTCTTTGAGCAAGTGCCTTTGCAGTAACTTGCTTCACTTTTATTTCTGTTAATCCGCTTGCAGCTTCAGAAAGTTTATTTAAGTCTTGTTCATCAAGATTTGAATTGCTATTGGCAGCAATTTTTTTTATTAAATTTTTTAATTCATTTTGATCAGGTAAAGGTAAGTTTATAATTGTCATTAATTCGTCAAGCTCTTCTGATGAAGGAAATTGATGTGAACTAATAATTAGATTATGACTAGTTTCCTTAAGCTCAGAAGATAGTTCTTTTATAGTTCTATTAATAGTTGGATCATCATAAAATTTATGAAAATCTTTAACCAATAATATTATCGATGCTCCAGGATTTTGTTCCTTAAGCCAATTAAGAACTCCTAATGGATTGTTGGAAAACTTACCTTCTGCATTTATTAATCCTTTAATACCGTTAACACAATCCCAGGAAATGAATCTTTTGATATTTAACTTTTCACAAGATAAATTTACTAACTTTTCTAATCTTTCCTCTTCTTTAGTCCTTATCCAAATTAATGAAGATCTTGATTTTATAAGTAATTCTAAATTTCTACACCAAGAATTCATTATATAAGATTAAGACTATTTTTTGCTATTTGGTTCAAAAGGTAATCTTTTATCTGAGATAGTTGAAGTTGAGGTTGTTATTACTTCATTTTTGGCTAGTAGTTGTTGATCCAAGATTTTCTGTAGATTCTCAGGAAGAGCTTCCTTATTAAGAAGAAATGTTTGAAATGCTTGAAATATATTGGCAACAACCATATATAGCAATACACCTGCTGGGAGAGGGAAAAACAAAAACATACCTGTAATCATAACTGGTGTAATTTTGTTCGCAGTTGATTGCTGTGGATTTGCAGGCATACCCTGACTAGACAAAAGTTGTGAGAGAAGTAGGGTTAATCCAAAGGCACCAACAAGTGCAGCAATATCCCAATTAATAGCTCCATCTACATAAAAACCAACTTGACCAAGAGCTTTAATAAAAAGAAAACCGCTTTTAGCAGCTAAACCAGGAATTTTTGCCTCAATTGTTGCATCTCCCGGTTTAATCGCAGTTACGGTACCATCTTGGGAAACTTTTAGGTTTTCAGATCCTTTTGAGACCTTCCAAGTAGGGAGGAATTTAGAACCATTATCGTATTTTGATAAAACTTCCAAATAATTATTTCCATTTGTTGTTTGCAAATTTATTTTGATTGATTCTTCTGTTCCTAATTTTGTTCCATTAGGAATGGTGGCTATTACAGGAAAATGAGATTTTTCTGTAATGAATATAGAGTGTCTTGGGGATTTATATGGTTTTGGATCAATGGCTGCAATCTGATCCTGTGGAACCACCTTAAGATTTATGTTGTAAGGAACATCAGCAAATGGTGAGCCCCTTAATGTAGCAAATAAAGCAAATAATACAGGCATTTGTACAATTAAAGGAAGGCAACCCGCTAGAGGGCTTCCAAACTCATTCATTAGTTTTCCTAATTCTTCTTGCTGTTTCTTTGGATCACCTGAAAACTTAGATTTTATTTCTGCTTGCCTTTTTTGCATTACCGGTTGAGCAATTTTCATTCTTCTTGCACTTCTAATAGAACCAGCGCTTAAAGGGAAAAGTGCAATTCTAATTACAACTGTTAATGCAACAATTGCTAAACCATAACTAGGGACTAAACCGTAGAAAAAATCTAGAATCGGGATAAGTAGTTTTTCAGAAATGAACCCTATCACGATATTAAAGAGAGTGAAATTTTACTAGACATTTTATTTTACAGGAAAAAAAGGTTTTTGTAATTAGTTTATTTAGGATTTAGTAGCAAATCCTTGTACCTCGTTAAGATTTGGAATTTGAGATCTTTTATTTATTTTTTCTTCAATAAATTTTTGCTTTTCTCTAAATAAAGGTAATGATTTCATTTCAACCTTTGCTCCATCATTAAGAATAAGAACCATATCACCATATGATCCAAATCCCCTTGGAATAGATCTGATTTCTTCGATATTACTTAATGATACTTGTGTTTTGTTTTTGCCAAACCACCCACCATCTATTGTAATTCTTTTGTTTGTAATTTTATATCTCAACCACAAAGCTCTAACAATTGCAGCAAAGGTAAATGGCAAACCAAGGAGAGTTACACCTGCTAGTAAATTTATTATTAAATCACTTTTTGCAGGACCACCTTCATAAAAGATTTCTTCATTCATGTTAATCATTTGATTAGACGAGATTTGAACATTAAATTTTGAAATTCCTCCAAAAGTCTATTTTTGTCATTGCAGAAATCTCCAAATCTAAGGTTAACAAGTAACCAATAAGGTTTGTGGTTATTAATTTTTTGAATATTTGTTAATAACCACTCCTGGAGAATTCTTCTTAATTTATTTCTTTCAACAGCTTTTTTTGAAACTTTTTTGCTAATAGCAATTGCAACTCTAAAATTGTTTGAACAATTTGTGGGTTTATGAGATAGGAGGATTTTTGGATTTGATATTGCCACTTTAAATGTCATCAATTTTCCACGATATGTCATTGAATTTTTATGAATATAATTAAAAGTCCTATGACCTTTTAAACGCATATCTTTGGGTAAGGCCATTAAAATTTTGAGTTAAACAGCTATTCTTTCTCTACCTTTTTGCCTTCTACTTTTTATAACTCTTCTACCAGTATGAGAACGCATTCTCACCCTAAAACCAGACACACGTTTTCTTTTTCTTGAAGTCCCGCCGAAAGTTCTTTTAGTCATTTTTTTAATTACCCCTAATTAATTTATCATTTAATCGATCACTATGGTCCAACTTCCTAAATATCTTGAAACGGACTCCCCTTTAGGCTGACCATATGAATGGAATTGATATAGTCCTGATCTTTTTGGATTACTTACTTTTTTTAATACAATGGCATAACTTTCTTTATTAGAGGGAATTGGACTATAAGGGTAAATGTTTAATGAACGCAGTGACGATTCATCAGTATTGATTTCAATATCTGCTGGAAGATCCTCTAAACATTTAGTACGACTTTCAAATCCACCTATTCTTACCTTACAAATACTTATTTTTTCTGTATCTAAATTTGCTTTAAAACTTTTGGGAATGGCTAGATTTATTTTTAAAAGATCAGTTCTTCTATCAGATGGTCTCAAGAAAAAATAAATCGTATTTCTAAATTTACGTCTATTTTCTTTTTGAAACCACTTTAATCGTCTATGCCCCGAGTCTTGATCCCACTGGAATTCTAACCCTGCTCTAGCATCTTGGAATTTATTAAAAAATGGAGTTGAAACTAAAATTGTAGGGATAAGAAAAAATTTTAAAATCTTAAAATTTAAAGTATGTTTCGTTGTTTTTTTTAACATTGATTAACTAAATTTTTAAAGGATTAAGTGTGTCTATCCAAATTTAAGGTAGAAAATTCTTTAATAAGGTTAACATCTATCTGTCCTTAATTTTGAAGCACCTCTTAAATAAGGATGATTTATGGGATTATTTGGCGGTAATAAGGCTTGTGCCATTATTCTTATGCAAAAATCTATATCGTTAGGCACATACATTTGTTGACAGTCTATAAAAGCTACTGAATCAAGTCCGTTACATTTCCTTGCTATAGAAGCAGGGAAACATGCATCTAAATCTTTTGTTGCGGTGAATGTAATGGATAATAAATTTGCTTTAATTAGGTTATTGCGTGAAATTAATTCATCTATTAATTCAACTACGGCATCCTCGATTTCTTTAACAGAATTCCCAGATGCCGTAGTTGCTCCTCGAATAAATGCAATATTGTAATTATATTTTGTTTTTTCGTTCATATAGATCTAGGGCTTATATAACCAAAGTATTTTATTGGATGAATCAATCTCAAAAAAGATACTATTGATAACTTTTTGGATAATTTTACCTCCCGGAATTAGTCCAAGTATTTTCTTTTTTTTCTTTCCAAATGTTAAAGGCTCAATTTTAGAATCAATATTAACCATTTTTGCAGCAAGTTCCCTGGCAACAAACTCATCTCCAACTTCATCAACAAGACCCAATTCTTTTGCTTGCGTTCCAGTAAAAATTCTTCCATCGGCAAATTTTCTTACTTCTTCAACAGGTAAATTTCTCCCTTCGGCAACAGCTTCGGTAAATTGTCTGTAGCTTTCATCAATAAGGCCTTGAAGCAGTCCTCTACCTTCTTCACTTAAAGGTTTATCTGGAGAAAGTATATCTTTAAATACACCGCTTTTAACAGTCTCAAATTTTATGCCAATTTTATCTA
Source organism: uncultured Prochlorococcus sp. (assembly GCA_902583265.1). Classification (GTDB taxonomy): domain Bacteria; phylum Cyanobacteriota; class Cyanobacteriia; order PCC-6307; family Cyanobiaceae; genus Prochlorococcus_A. Next base: position 49,218 of record CACHVD010000004.1, on the reverse strand, counting down.
ACAATTCAGATAAGTTATTTCCCCTTATAATTACTCCTATAGATCCTGTTATTGTGCCAGGATTTGCGACTATTTTGTCAGATGCAACACCAATGTAAACACCTCCAGATGCCGATATGTTCCCAAAACTAGCAATGACTTTGCATCCCTTATCTTTTAGTCTCTTAATGGCAGAGTATATTTCTTGGCTGTCACCAACTGTACCTCCTGGAGAATCAATTCTCACGATTAATGCAGGAAATTCTCTATCCTCTATTTGTTTAAGAGCTTTTAGGACAGAATCTCTTGTAGAACTTGTAATAGGCTCATTAATTAAAATACGAGCCATTCTTTTTTTTGACTTTCGTCTAAAAGGCCAAATCATTCTTTTTAGGTAAAACTTAAAACTACTCTAAAAAGATTATCAGCAGACCTAATGAATTCAATCCTAAATTGGTTTTTAATGATACTCCCTTTCGCACTTTGGGGGACTTCTATGGCCGCTATGACTCCTTTAGTATCTAGTGCTGGACCAGAGTTAGTGGCTTCTTTAAGATTACTACCTGCAGGAATTCTTGTTCTAATAACAACATATTTGTTAAAAAGAGATTTAAAAATTTATAGGTGCGATTTGAAGTGGTTTTTCGTTTTTACAATAGTCGATGCGACTTTTTTTCAGTTATTTTTAACTTATGGTATTGCAGAAACTGGGGCAGGTCTTGGGTCTGTATTGATTGATTCTCAACCACTTTTGGTGGCAATTTTAGCAAGGGCAATTTTTGGGAATTTAATTAATCCAATAGGGTGGTTAGGTTTACTTTTTGGCTTGGGAGGAATTGTATTCTTAGGTGTCCCTCAAGAATTATTAGAAAACTGGTGGCTTATGTCTGATAAGGCTATAAGTGATGTGACATTCAATTTTGGAGAACTTTGGATGCTTGCGGCTTCTCTGGCAATGGCACTGGGAACAATTTTAATAAGGTTTACTTGTACTAAAAGTGATCCAGTTACAGTTACTGGATGGCACATGGTTTTAGGAAGTTTCCCCTTAATTATCAAGCATTGCTTACAATCAAATTTTCAAATAATTCCAAATTGGTCAATATTTGATTGGGGTCTTATGTCATTCGCAAGTATCTTTGGAGGAGCAATAGCTTATGGATTGTTTTTCTACTTTGCAAATAATAAAGAGATAACTGGATTTAGTACTCTTGCATTTTTCACACCTGTATTTGCCCTTTTAAGTGGAGGCATTTGGTTAGATGAAAGACTAACTATTATTCAATGGATAGGTGTCATTTTAGTTATTATCTCGGTATTTTTTGTTAGCCAGAGAAGGTCATTATGGGAAAATAAATTTACTGACACTACTATTTAGGAAGTTTCTTAGTGTAAAAAGTATAATAATGCGAATAGTTTTAATTAGTACTCCAATAGGTTTCCTGGGAAGCGGTAAAGGCGGAGGAGTTGAATTAACTCTAAATTCCTTAGTTTCAGGTTTGCTTTCTTTAGGCCACTCGGTAGAGGTGGTAGCTCCTAAAAATTCTAAATTATACAAAAGTAATGAAAAAGCAAAATTACATTTTGTAGAGGGTGAAGATCAAGTTAGCTGGCAGCATCAAAATTATAATTCCCCTGTAAGTATTCCTGACAATTCGCTTCTGGCAGGCATGCTTGAAAAAGGATTAGATATTGCCAAAAAAGCAGATGTATTATTGAACATGTCTTATGATTGGTTACCTATTTGGATGACATTAAATTTAGATATTCCCATTGCTCATCTTATTAGTATGGGTTCTGAAAGTTCAGTAATTAGTAATTTAATCTCAAAGGTATATACAAAATATCCATATAGTTTTGCTTTTCATTCGAAAATACAAGCCAATGATTATCCATTTATAAGAAAACCAACAATAATTGGGAATGGTTTTAAATTAGACAATTATATTTTTCAAGACTCTATTAAGGGACCATTGGGTTGGGTTGGAAGAGTTGCTCCGGAAAAAGGTTTAGAAGATGCAGTTTATGTGGCAAACGAACTTGAAGAAAAACTAAATGTTTGGGGAGTCATAGAAGACGAGAACTACGCCTCAAAAATAGAACAATCATATCCTCGAGGAACTATAGATTGGATGGGGTTTTTATCTACAAATGAATTACAAAAACAACTTGGTAAATGTAGGGTTTTGCTAAATACGCCGAAATGGAATGAAGCATATGGAAACGTTATTGTAGAGGCTTTAGCCTGTGGGGTGCCTGTAGTAGCTTACAAAAGAGGAGGACCTAGTGAAATTATTCAGCATGGCAAAACAGGATATCTTGCAGATCCCGATGATAAAGAAACCATGCTTTCTTATGTAGAGATTATTGAAAAAATAAATCGCAAAAAATGTAGAGAATGGGTAGAAAAAAATGCCTCTACAGAGATATTTGCTAACAAGGTTGTGAGCTGGCTTAATAAAGTAATCAATCAATACAAGTAAAATAGTTTAGTAAATGATTCTTTTTAACTCAAAAAAAAGGCTTGCCACTTTATTGATTGTTTTAATCTTTGGGATCATTATATTTATTCTAGATTTAGGGACAACAGGACTAGTGGATGAAACGCCTCCTTTATTCGCCGCTGCAGCAAGAGGAATGAGTGAATCTGGTGATTGGGTAACTCCAAAAGTCAATGGCATATTCCGTTTTGACAAGCCTCCACTAATTTATTGGTTAATGGGTTTTTTTTACTCATTACCGAAAAATGAGATTTGGGATAGTTTAGGGACTCTCTCTGCAAGACTACCTTCATCTTTGGCATCACTATTTTTAATGTTGATGATTTCAGATACGTTGTTTTGTTGGCCTCAGAAAGGTGATAAGCAATTTCTTACTCCAATAGTGGCATCACTAGCTTTCGCTCTGTCTCCATTAATAATAATCTGGAGTAGAACTGCTGTAAGTGATGCTCTTTTAACAGGAACCTTAGGGATCAGTCTTCTTTTGTTTTGGAGACGCATGGCAAGTGAAAATGATGATGAATGTATTTCAGCGTGGGCATTTTTGGGTTTTGCAATTTTAACTAAAGGACCTGTTGCATTTGTTTTGGCAACATTGACTATCACATTTTTTTTAATTATTGAAAAAGATTGGAGAACTTTGCTTTACAAGATAAACCCCAAGAAAGGTTTTTTAATAACAATCCTAATAAGTGTTCCATGGTATATCTTAGAATTATTAAAAGAAGGAAAGCCTTTTTGGGACAACTTTTTTGGTTATCATAATTTCCAAAGATATACATCTGTTGTTAATAATCATTCAGAACCGATATGGTTTTTTCTTTACATAATGATTTTGGCTTCGTTACCATTTACCCCATTTTTGTATCACGGAATATTTAAATCCTTTGAGGAGTTATTGAAAAGTTTAAAAGATAGTTGTGAGATCTCTAACAGCCTTTATACATATTCTCTATGCTGGCTATCGGCAGTATTAATTTTCTTTAGTATTTCTGCAACGAAATTGCCAAGCTATTGGTTGCCAGCAATTCCAGCAGCAGCAGTTCTAATCAGTAATAGCTTTATAAGCTTAAAAAATACAAATAAAACTTATATATATTTATGGATTTTTAATATTTTTATTTTTTTCGGAGTATCAATAGCATTCTTTTTCTCAAATATTTGGTTGGGTTTAATAAATGATCCCGAGATGCCTAAACTTGCATCTGAATTAATAAGCTCTGGAATAATTTTTAAAGCCAAATTCTTCTTCTTTTTATTGACACTTTTTGCGATAATTTTATTTTCTTTAAAATCCAAAAATATATTTCTTTATCTCCAAATTATACTTTTTATTGGGCAATATTTTTTAATGTCTCCGATCAGAAAATTAGCAGATACGTCAAGGCAACTCCCTTTGAGGAATATCTCAAAATTAATTTTAGATAATCGCGAAGGAAAGGAAACCTTGGCGATGATAGGCATAAGAAAACCATCTTTACATTATTATTCTCGACAAATAGTTTTTTATGAATCTAATACTCAAGAAGGATTAATTAATCTGACAGAAAGACTAAATACGGATAGAAGAAAAAATTATCAGGATGAGCCTAATTATGAATACAAATCTTTATTGATAGTTATAGATGACTATTCTTCCCAAGAAGCGCATTGGTCAAATATTAATCATAAAAAATTGGGGCGATATGGAATATATAACTTGTGGCGAGTAAATAAAAAAGATTTAAACGAATATTCAGAATTTTTAATTAATGGTGGATATAAATCTAATTGGAAGAATATACAAGTTGAGAAATTTTAACATAGCCTTTTTTTTAGTAGCTCGTTTTTTAGATCATCAAGACTGCACTTATTAGGTATTTCAATTTTATTCAAATCTTCGAGTAATTCGAGATCAATGACAGAATCTTCGGCTAAAAAACTAAAAACTTCATTAATGCTTATCCCCATATCTTGCGCCATTTCTGAGATGAGCCTTAGGGTATCTCTCCTCACAGAAATCCTAATATCTAAAGGAATATATTCATTTTCAGGATTTACTGACTTCATAACCTAAATCTTAAGACATTATGTAGTTATCAGGACATAATGTTTACAATTTGGATTAATCGTGCTCTAAGTTAAACTTAGTTTGTTTAATTAGATACATTTATAGCAACCTTTAATAGGGGGATTGTAACTATTGAAATTAAAGTTGTAGTAAATAGAATTTTGGAAGCGATTTTTTGTTTTACTCCATAAGCCTCTGCCATTAAAATTGTCGATATTGCTGTTGGGGTCCCTGCTTGAAGAATAACTGCTGATGATTGATAAAAGTCAAAATTAAATAATTTGCTTACAAAAAAAATAATAAAAGGAAGAATAAATAACTTTAATAAAATTGAGAATTTAATTTCTTCATTAAGATCAAAAAATTTCCCCTTTTGATTTGTTATTAATCCAAGTCTTGTTCCCACAATTATTATTGCCAGAGCAATAACTATTCTTGCAGGTATCCAAAGAAAATTGCCCAATAGCCCATCTATTTGAAAAATGTATGCTAGAAGTACTCCTATAATCCCTCTTGATGCAGGACTATTTATCAATGCATTTAATAATACTTTGATATTTGGAATGTTCTTTTCGATAGATTTTTCTTGAAGAAAGAGAGGTCCAAATATCCATGCAAATAGAGTCGTTCCCAAGTCAAATCCAATAGTAAAGTTGATTGTTTTTGAAGGAAGAAGAGCCATTGCAATTGGTATTCCAAGAAAAGATGTATTTCCTATTAGTCCTGCCAGCTGCAAGGTGTAATTTGGAAGTCTTTTCTTAAAAATTGGGAATGTATTTAAGAGAACTATCAAAAATCCAATTGTGGAAAATGCTAATAACGCACTTTTAATGAGGTTTAAATCTATACCCTCTTTTAATAAAAGGCCCATTACACTAAGTGGAATCCCAAATCTTATTAAATGCCTTGCAATATATTCAGAAATTCTTGGTTTTTTTTTCCCAAGAAAAAAACCAAAAATCAAGAAAGGAATAATATTTATAAAAAGAGAGTAGATGTTATTAGTTAAATATTTAATAAAGCAATACTAACTTGTTGGGGCGCAGTAAAAAAGTTTTTAATTTTGGATCGTTAATTTAAATTATTTTCCAAATTGCTTTATCAGGAATTAGTGGAGATTTATATAAATCTTCAGGTTCTTTAGTTAGGACTCTCCAGTTTGGAACTCTACAAGATACGTAAGCAGGACTTTCTATAAAAACCCCTGGTTTCTCGTCAAAAGTACAAGTAAAACCTTCTTTCCAATAACCACTATTGTTAAGGCTACCTTTGAACCAAACCCAGCATTTTGAAGTTTTCAAGATAAGAATAATTTAAATTTATAATAATCAAGTAATAATAAAGATTTAAATAATGTATTCGTAAATTAACACTATTAATATGCTTATTGTTGACTTTAGCTTTTTGAAAAATATATTTTTGAAATTAATATCAAAAGATTTAAAATTAAGGTTATTAAATTAGCTGATAATATCGGGATTGACGAGATTTTATAACCGTAAATAATCCAACACAAAACTCCGATAATAAACATAATTAAAGTTATTAAAGATACATCATCTGCCTTTTTTGTTTTTAAAGTTTTGATCAATTGAGGAAGAAATGCTGAGGTTGTAAGGATCGCTGCAATATATCCAAATATTTCTACATTCATAAACTTTCTAAAACTATTCTTTATTTAAATTAGATAGAAATTCTAGAGGATCTCTCATATTTGATGAATATCCAAGCACATCACTTGAAAAAAATTTATAAATAATTTGATTTTTATCATTCAATAAAAAAGAAGCCCCTCTTTGGGGAAGGTATTTTTCATCAAGAATGTAATCTTCCCAATTTTGGATTATTTCATACATATTTTTCAATCTAAATGTTGCCAATTCAAATGGTCTCAAATAACCATCCCCGAAAAACACCCTGAAATTATTTCCTGAAAATTTAATAAATTTAAGAATGTCAATTTTGTCAATTTCTGAATAGATTTGCTTTGCTTTACGGTCTCCCGTGTAACCTCTAAAAACTTCTTTTATAGTTTTAAAGGAATTTATTCCAGATAACATCAACAACATATTTATCCAACCTCCTAAACCTATATCTAATCCTCTTGAGATTTCTAAATTATTATGAATTTGGTTATCAGAAACAACTATTAGATTTTCTTTACAAAATCCAGTGAAGTTACAGAATTTTTCTTTTCCATTTTGGTTCCCGATACCAAGGGCAAAAATATCTAAATTTTCAGCTTGATTATTATCTATAAAGTTTTTCAAATTAATTGCATATTCAAAGCTATCAAAATCTCCTAATAAACCAAATAAAATAATTAATTTAAATTTTTTCTCCCCTTCAAAATTAAATTCCTCAACAAGATTCTGGATATCTTTTTTTAATTTATCAGTCACAATGATTTAAAAGTTTTTTAGCAAATTGTCCTAAAAAAATTTTTCTTACTTTATTTAGTATAAAATTTTACATGAAAAAGTTTTTAAAGAAATTAATTTAACGTTTTTAAATTTTACTATTTTAAGGTAAACATTTTGAAGTTATGACTGTAGGAATTTATTACGCAACTACAACTGGAAAAACTGAAGACGTAGCTGATCGTCTTCACAACTTTATTTCTTCAGCAGAAGCACCTAAAGATGTATCTGATGTAGATGATCTGTCAGAATTTGAAGGCCTTGATGGAATTATCTGCGGAATACCTACTTGGAATACTGGAGCAGATGAAGAAAGATCAGGAACTGCATGGGATTCAATCTTAGAGGATATTGGTGAACTAAATTTATCAGGAAAGAAGGTTGCAATTTTTGGGTTAGGCGATTCTTCTACTTATACAGAAAATTATTGTGATGCAATGGAAGAGCTACATAGTTATTTCATTAAAGCAGGAGCAGAAATGGTCGGTTACGTAGATAAATCTTCATATACATTTGATGAGTCTAAAAGTGTCATTGGAGAAACTTTTTGTGGATTACCTCTAGATGAGGATAGTGAATCTGATTTGACAGATTCACGCCTTGAAACATGGGCTTCTCAGCTAAAAGGTGAAATCCCCACTCTGGCTTAAGCTTTCAAAGATATTAATTTCCAAATTTGTAACATTTGTTCTTTCTCAATATGTTTTTTTTACATAAGTAATTAAATCTGTAAACAACATGTAAAAAAACATACTGATTGGCAATATGCTCAACTTGCTGTTTACTTAAATCAAGTGTTACAAACTTACGGAAAATCTGATGTCACCTATGACTGGTACGCAGGAAATTCTGGTGTTGTTGGCCGTTCAGGTAAATTCATAGCAGCTCATGCAGCCCATGCAGGATTAATGATGTTCTGGGCAGGAGCTTTTGGATTATTCGAATTAGCTCGTTACGACGCCAGTATTCCAATGGGTGCACAGAAAGCAATTGTTCTGCCTCACCTAGTGGGGATTGGAATTGGAGGCGTTGAAAATGGTGTGATTACAGAACCATATGGAATTGAAGTAATTTGCACATTACATCTAATTTTTTCAGCGGTATTAGGTGCTGGAGGATTACTGCATTCCAATAAATTTGCAGGTGATCTTGGAGACTATCCCGAAAATAGTAAGCCTCAAAAATTCGATTTTGAGTGGGATGATCCAGATAAATTAACTTTTATACTTGGTCATCATCTAATTTTTCTTGGTCTTGGAGCAATAATGTTCGTTGAGTGGGCCCGCATTCATGGAATTTATGATCCTGCAATCGGATCTACAAGACAAGTTGTTTACAATTTAGATATTGCAGCTATTTGGAATCATCAATTTGATTTTTTAAAAATTGATAGTATAGAGGATGTCATGGGAGGACATGCTTTTCTAGCTTTCCTTGAGATAATTGGAGGTGTTTTCCATATTTGTACTAAACAATTTGGAGAATATACAGAATTTAAAGGAAAAGGATTGCTAGGAGCTGAGGCAATATTGTCTTACTCAGTAGTTGGTGTTTCTTATATGGCTTTTGTCGCAGCCTTTTGGTGTGCTTCAAACACAACTATATATCCAGTTGATTTATATGGTGAGCCTTTAAAGCTTCAATTTGAATTTGCACCTTATTTTACTGATACGGTTGATTTAGGTTCAGGAGCTTACAGTTCAAGAGCTTGGCTTGCCAATACTCATTTCTATTTAGGTTTCTTTTTCTTACAAGGTCATCTTTGGCACGCATTAAGGGCCATGGGATTTGACTTTAAGAAAATAGGTCAAGCATTTGACAACCTAGAAAATACAAAAATTACTCAAAATTAGTTTAATTTTATAAAAAACCTCTCTTTAATTTAGAGAGGTTTTTTTTGTAGAATTACAATACTGATTTTATAAAATTTATGGAGAAGCCAAAAGAAATCAATTGTAAGGAAATTTTTAGAAAGGCTTATGAAAATAGGTACACCTGGGGAAAAGATTTTAATGGTTACCAAGGTAAATGCACTTTTATTAATAAAAATAATATTCATGAGGGTAGATTTTTATTAGGCAGAGACTTTAAACCAAATATTCAAAAAATAGATGATGAGAATATTGTTAAAAGCATTGCTTCTCAATTGTTTGAAGTATCAATTCATAGAGTAAGAAGAGATTTTCAAACTGTACATTCAGAGAATAATTTTAATCTAATAAAGAGTTCCGAAAGTGGAATAGAAATGAAAGTTTCAGGCAAAAATGATGGAGATAAATATAGGGTCAAAGATTTTGGAATTAATATGGTTTATAGAAAAATCCACGGAACCATAATAGAAATTTTTGTTGAGGAGTTTTTAAACACAGGGAATGGTTTACTAAGTAAAAAATATACGAGTCAACAAATTGACTCGATTACTCTTAAACCGAATTCTCAAAAATTAGAATATATAGATGAATTTATAAATATAAGTTCAAATGATGATTGGATTTTGAATTCAAGAATAATAAAATACTTAAACGAAAATAAGGAAGAAGAAGTTCAGAAATTTGTTTTCGAAGAACTTCTTTTATTGAATTAGATTACTTTATTCAACCAATCTAAACCCTTTATCAAGTAGTTTTTGATAAAGAAGTCTCGCTCTAAAGGCTAAAATTTGTTCTTCATTTTCATTACTTATTACATGAAAATAATTATTATCTAATTTGTTTTTACTAAAGCATACGTTTGCTTCTCCTAATCTTAAAGTCCAATTGTCTTCTTTCGCTAAATGTTGATTAGGGCCAAGGTCCCAAGGACATTTTTCAGGATATTTTTCTCTTTTAGAACCCATAATTATTAATTTTAACTATCCAATAGTAGTAAAAATTTGGAAGTATGGCTATGGACTATAAATTATTCCCTTTAATTATCCATCCTCCAAATTTTATATGGGATTCATTTACTCTTTTGTTGCAATCAAACAATAAAAGGGATCTTTATTTAAAAAATTAAAAAAATTAAGGACGGGTTGATTAAACTTTTTAATAATATTTGGTTCATTAAATCCGTTTGTGATTAAAACTTTTCTTACATACTTGATTCTCTCTTCCTCATTAGAAGTGGTCCATATATTTGGAGCCTTATGCCAAAATGCTCTATTTGAAAAAGCAATTATAAATTTGCCTTGACCATTCAAAATTCGTGCGATTTCATTAGTTAAATTCTCTGGATATTGTAAATATTGCCAAGCAGCTACCATTAAACAATAATCAACACTCCCACTATCAAGAGGAATTTCTTGATTTAAATTAAAATTTTGTATCCAAAAAGTATCAAAAATTTTGTTTTTTTCAAGTTCTTGTTTGTTTAATCCATGCCCAATAACTTTTTTGTATTTTTTTTCTAAAGGTAAATAACTGTCCCAACTTGACATTAAATCAAGAACAGTTGAATAATCTGCAATTTCATTTTTATAAACATTCGATAAATTTTGTCTGAAATTTGCATCTAGATGATAAACAAATTTTGGGTCAGAATAAAATTCTTCATCATTAGTTTCATCAAGTTTTTTTCTTTGATAATTATTTAAGACTTCCAAAACAATTATTATTAGATGTTTGTTTATTAAACTTAGTAAATATAGATTTATAGTGTGATTTAGATATGCATTTTTTATCTAATTAATTAAAATTTTTTTTAAATACCTAGACAACTATTCAAAAAAAGTTAAATTATTGATTAATAATTTAATTAAAAATGATTGAATTCAAAAGGAGTAAAAAAAGTAGATCTCAAAGTGCCCTTTTCAATCCCTATAAAAACGGAATAAGCTCATATGACATGACTTATTTGTCATCAAGAAAAGTTCAAAAATCTAAAGCTGTTTATTTAGAAAGTGATCCCCAAAAAGACTATTTAGCTGCATAAATATGCCTTATATTAATGTGTCGACTTCAGTTAAGGTAGATGATAAGAAGAAATTACTTGAGGAAATTTCAATACTAGTTTCATCACTAACTAATAAATCCAAAAGATTTGTTATGGCTAAATTAGAAGATAATTCCGAAATGTTCTTTGAAGATGAAAGCCCTTGTTGTTTTTTAGAGATTAAGTCAATAGGCTCTTTAAATCCTTCTGAAATGGCAAAGCAAATATCTAATTTTGTATATGAGAAAATGGGAATTACAATAGATAAAATTTATATTTCATTTGAGGATGTGCCTGCATCAATGTGGGCTTGGAATGGAAGAACCTTTGGACAATAACTATTTTAAATATAAATTTAATGGAAATAAATAAGTTAGTTGATTTAAACAGTTTTAGAGTTGCTCCTAAATTAAACAATAGTCAAGTAAAAAAACTTTTTGGAGAATTAGAAGTAAATATTTCTAAGTCAGATTGGATGACAATAGGAATAATGGCACCTAGTGATATTAAGGCTGTTAAAGCATTGCAATCAATTTCTAAAAAATATCCTTTAATCAAGTTTGGTAATTTAGATTCTCTTTCTGCTAATGGGAGTGTTTTTTTAAAAGCTAATCAAAAAACTGGTAATGTTTTTATTAGATCTGAAAATGGTCTTGGAGAAGGAATTTTAATAACATGTCAGTATGACGAAAATGTTTCAGAGTCAAATACTTTTGGACCATTGCCATTAGATTTTTTTCATGATTAATTCCTCATTTATGTCTTAATCAAGAGTTTAATTTTATGAAAGTTTTTACGAGATAGTAATATACAGAACTCAGATTTGAAAACTTTTTTGCTTTTAAGCTTTGTTATTATATTTAATGGCATTGATCTAAATTCTCCACTTTTTTAAAATTTGATGTTTTTTCAGGATATAATCCAAAATCTCAATAATTTCTGGTCTGATGAAGGTTGTTTGATTATGCAGCCTTACGATACGGAAAAGGGTGCTGGCACAATGAATCCTCATACTTTCTTGCGGGCTATAGGACCTGAACCTTGGTCCGTTGCATATGCTGAGCCATGTAGAAGACCTACAGATGGAAGATTTGGGGAAAATCCGAATCGTGCCCAACATTACTTTCAATATCAGGTAATAATTAAGCCTTCTCCTGATGGGATACAAGAAAAATATTTGAAATCTCTAGAATCTCTTGGAATAAATCCGAGAGATCATGATATTAGATTTGTTGAAGATAATTGGGAGTCGCCAACTCTTGGTGCTTGGGGAGTAGGTTGGGAAGTTTGGTTGGACGGTATGGAAGTTACTCAATTTACATATTTTCAACAATGCGGCGGAGTAGATTGTCAACCAATACCAATTGAAATTACATATGGTTTAGAGAGAATTGCAATGTTTTTGCAAGATAAGGAAAGTATTTGGGATTTAAACTGGAATCAAAATATGAAATATAGCGATGTTTGGCTCCAATTTGAGAAAGGGCAATGCTCATATAATTTTTCTGAATCAAATCCCGAAAATCTTAGGAAATTATTTGAAATCTATCAAGATGAAGCGAATTTATTAATTGAAAAAAAGCTAACATTTCCTGCGCTTGATTATGTTTTGAAATGCAGTCATACTTTTAATTTACTTGATGCGAGAGGCGTAATATCAGTAACTGATCGTGCTCAATATATAGAAAAAATTAGAAAATTAGCTAGAGAAGTCGCATCTTCTTGGATGGAAGAGAGAAATTCCTTGAATTTTCCCTTACTAAAAAAATAAAAAACTTTTGAATGAGTTTTTGAGTAGATAAGGTAAGATTTGTTACATTAAGATGAATCTAATATGTCTACTTTAAAAAGTTACCTTCGATACAATTTATATACCCACTTTTGTGGGCATTTTAAGTGTGAGGTAAAATGAAACTCTTCCAACAAATGTTGGTTGCAGGTGCTTCTTTGAGTTTAATCACTCCATTAGTTGCACAAGCATCTGACGTTAATATTGAAGAAATGAATAGCTATTCACGTAGCAGCAAATCTTCAAACAAACAGTTCGATAGTAAAACTTTCTCCAATGAAGTTGCAAATGCAAATGAGAGAGTTGATGGTATTGAATCCAGATTAAATGAATTTGAAGCTGGTGGCTTCTCTGATACAACAGTTTTAGATGGAAAAGCAATCTTTGACATAGGTAGTGTTGATACTGATGACGACACTTACACTGGTGAAACACAGTTCATGTACACTTATACGTTGAACTTAAATACTAGCTTCACTGGTGATGATAATCTCTATACAAGAATCAAGACTGGGAATCATTCCTCTTGGTCTAAAACAAAATCTGTTTACAACACTTATCTAAGTTCTGGTAACGGAAATGGTGATGTCCTCAAGGTTGATAAACTTTGGTATACAACTCCAGTTGGGGATAGCAATCATACAGTAACTTTCGGTCCAAAGATTGAAAACTACTATATGCATGCAACAACTCCTTCAATATATGAACCAGTACTGAAGGCATTTACCCTTGGTGGTAATGCAGCAGGTTATGGTGCAAGCACAAGTCCAGGAGCTGGTTGGGCATATACCGCAGATAATGGTTTTGCAATTAGTTCTAACATCACATCTAAAAACCCAATTTTAACTGATGAAGCTAAACAAAGTTGGGCAACTCAAGTTGGTTATACAAAGCCTAACTATTCTGTTTCGGCTTTAGTTAATATGAAATATAATGGTTGGACTGATTCTTACTTTATGTCAACTGACGGTAAAGCAAGATCAGGTGATGGTAATAGTACCAACGTAGGATTAAGAGGTTGGTGGAGACCAGAAGATTCTGGAACTGCAATGCCTTCAATTTCTCTTGGCTTCGACACTTCAGAAACAGATGCTGCAACAAATTCTAATACAACTGCTTATTTTGTAGGACTAAATTGGACAGATACAATTAATCCTGATGACAAAATAGGTATAGCTTTTGGTCAGCCTCAAAAAGTTGAAGGAGAAACTATTGATCCATTTTTATACGAAATTTACTACAAATATAAAGTAAATGATTCAGTTTCCATTACACCCACAATTTTTGGTGGAACATCTAAAAATTCAAGTGGTGTTGAAGCTGATATGAGTGGTTATCTCCTACAAACAACATTCAAATTCTAATCTTTTTTGAATATTAAAAACGCCTCAATAAGAGGCGTTTTTTTTTCAATTTAAAGTACTAAAAAGAGTTCTTATTTAGATTTTTATTAATTGTTAATTAAAAAAAAATATAATTTCTTTTACAAAAAATGAAAAAAATTTAAATAAGTAAATTTTAAAAAAATACTCAATTTTTAAATAATCTATAAAAATTTTTATTTTTTACACCTTTAATTGCTAAAGCGATATTTAAAATTTCTTATTCATAATCACCAGCAGTTCTCCCCTTCCCCAACAGGAATGCATGTACTTGATTTTGCTGCCTCGTCAGCAATTTTTTGAGCATCTTTATCAAGAATAAAATCTGCATCAATTGACATATCAGTATTCCATTCCTTCAGGCCCCCTAAATCTTGTTCTCCTGCATTTACAGGTGATGAAATTGCTAGCGCACTAGTTGCTGCTATGAATATTGCAATCGAACTTTTTCTTGGCATTTTTTTCTTTTATGTATACTAATTATTCTAAATATCTCCAATAACTTTTTCTATTTGATGTATAAAATGATCTATTAATTACCTAATATTCTTAACAAATTAGAATAAGACTTGAAAATTAAATCAACCTCATCTGATCTCCCATATTTTGCTAAGATTCCTCTTGCTCCTGCATCAAGATCAAATAAATATTCTCTTTCCTCAGTTGACTTAACATAACTTTCTATCCAGCCTACACAAACTAATCTTTCACCATAAATTACTTCATTCACTGAATGTAAGTAAGAACTTGGATAAATAATAATCTCTCCAGCATTTAATTTAAATTTCTCTTCTGAATTCATTGTTTCAATAATTAAATCTCCACCTTTGTAAAAATCTTTATTCGTTAATGAGAGAGTAAAAGATAAATCTGATCTACCTGAAGACATGTATGGATTATCAATATGTCTGCCATAATGCATATTTTCTGATGATTTTGTAAACATTATTCCATGGATTATTTTAGGCAATGAGAAACTTTTTATTAGTTGGTTAGAGAGGATTTTTTTATTTATTAGTTGAGAGTTTTTTCTTGATGTCTCAGAATTTCTATTTAGTTGCAAGTTATTTTTTACTATTGAAGCGTGACTACCGGCAGTTTTTTTCCCATCTTCCCAATCTTGGGTACATTTCTCTAATTCTCTTTTTATTAAATTTATTTCTTCAGTGTTTAATAACTGATGGATTAAATAATTCATTTGAAATATAAAAAATGATACATCTCAATGTATAGAAGTTCGCTTTTAAAGTTTGAACTGTTTTTATAGGTATAAAGTAACCATAGATACTATTTTTAAAAAGTGCAAAAACTTAAAAAAGTAATTTATTCAGCATTAGCATTTACATTTTTATTGAACGTTAATATACCTGTTAATTCAACAGAAAAAGAAGTCAAAGTTTTTTCAGGGAGACATTACAACACAGATAGAAGTGTATATAAAAAATTTGCACAAGAAACTGGTATAAAAGTTCGACTAATTGAAGCTGCTGGTATATCCTTAATTGAAAGACTTAAAAGAGAGGGGAAAAATTCTCAAGCCGATCTAATTTTGCTTGTTGATGCTGCAAGAATTACTAATGCTGCTAAGTTAGGATTGCTGCAGAGCATTGAGTCTAATAATTTAGAAAATGATGTCCCTGTGGGATTAAAAGATCCTGATAAGGAATGGTATGCATTAACAAGAAGAGTAAGAGTTATGGTCGCAAATCCAAAGGTGGTAGATGTAAGTAAAATAAATGATTATACTGATTTAGCGGACCCATCTTTAAAAGGAAAAGTATGTTTGAGGAATAGAAAAAGTCCCTATAATCAATCTTTAGTAGCTAATCAAATAATTAATAAGGGTGAAGAGGCTACAAAAAAATTGGCTTAATGGGATGATCTCAAATGTATCTAAACCTTTTTTCCCAGGGGATATTTCCATCGTAAGAGCGGTTTCTAAGAGAAAGTGTGGAATAGGAATTGTAAACCATTATTATGTTGCAAGAATGTTGGCTGGCGTAAATGGGAGAAGAGATGCTTTATATGCAAAAAAAACAACTGTCCTTACTCCTAATCCTGCACATGTCAATATTAGTGCTGGTGGTGTAGCTAGATATGCAACAAACAAAACTGCAGCTATAAAGCTACTTGAATATTTAGCATCTCCTAGTGGAAGTCAGGGGTTAGCAGATCCTACTTTTGAACATCCATTAAAGGAGGTCAATCAGAATCCTATTGTCAAAGACTTTGGACCATTTACTCCTGATAAAGTTACTGTAGAAGATCTTGGTGTTAATAATTCTCTTGCAATAAAATTGATGAAAGATGCAGGCTGGGATTAAAGTCGAATAAAAGCCTTAGAGATAATTCCTAAATATAATTTATATATAATATTTATATATTAGTAAGGAGAGGTGGCTGAGAGGTCGAAAGCGAACGACTCGAAATCGTTTAATAGGGAACTATTCGTGGGTTCGAATCCCACCCTCTCCGGATTATTTTTAGTGTCTAACAGTGTCTGAAGGATTCTGGTAGTTTCACAATCTTTATAAAAACCTGTATTAGTAAGAGTTTTTTCAATTATCTTCTTAATAATAGTGTCTTATGGTGTCAGGTAGATTCTGTTAATGTCAGATTATTTTTATCTCAAAGTGTTGGGAGAAGTGTTGGGAGAAGTGTTGGGAGAATTTTGAAAGTGTTGGGAGAGTGGGTTCGATTTTACAAATTAATAATGAGGAGGTTCTGATTCTTCTGGAGGGAAATAGGTATCCTTATCAATACCTTTTTTCTTCTTTCTAAAATATTCTTCTGATGGATCTAATCCATCATTATCGTAATTGCGTTTCTTTTCCATAAAAGTATTTAATAATTTTTATTCTTTTGATTCTGAATTCTTCTCTTGCTCCTTCAATAAATCTAACATTGGTTTCATTGTTGCATATGCCTGCTCTGGATCTCCTACGAAATAGTTATATAAAAGATTAATTGGAATTCGTCCGATTATTTCATATGCCTTTTCAACATCACCCACTAAACCATCTGGGTGAGATAACTGTAAATCTATGAAGCGATATAAAGGAACCCATAATTCCTCAATATATTTTCTGTCATATGGACGACCTTTTTTATTCTTTTTTGAAAGTGATATTTGAGATTCACCTTTATCTAAAGGATCTGTAATTTGATTAAAAATCCAAGACCTAATAACTATTTCATCATTATTAAAAATTTCAAGTCTTTCAAGAATATTCAGAATAATTGTCATGTGCTCATACATTATGCTGAAATATGGTGCTCTTTTAATAGGATCGTCTTTTGAAACTTCTTCTATCTTCGTGATTGTATATTTTGGTATTTGAATTAATGAATAAAACATAATTCGCTCAATATCTTTGTTTTCTATTGCTGATTGAATAGGATCTTCATCAAACATCTCAAACTGATAAAAATCAGAGATTCTATCTAAATCTTGAATCTGATCCAAGAATTTCTCTCCATAAAGTGATTCATAATATTCTTCACTTCTTAATAATCCAGCATATTGGTAACCCTTTCTTATTACTTCATCATCCCCTCCAAATTCTGCAAATGCACTTAATTTAGATACTTCTGAATATTCACTTTGTATGATCTTGGCAAATTTTATTGCATCCTCTAATTTCCATTTAATTTTGCTTTTTATTTTCTTTGGTTTCCCTTCAAAATTGCTGACATCAAATGACTTTAAAAAATTTTCAGAAATTTCTATTTCTTTTGCTTTGATTTTTTCAGGATCGAATTCTAGTAAAAGTTTGTAATCATTTTTAAATTCATCATTCTGCTTTTCAGTCATCTTTTCTTTACTGTCATCTTCATCAAAATGTGCTGCTAATTTTTTATATCTTTCTTTAGTGCATGAATCTTTACCTGTGACTTTTTCAACTTCATCAGCAATATGATATGCCCATGCAACATCTTTCCATTTTTGATCTCTTATATCTTTCAACGTAGAAATTAACTCGGGAAAATTCTTATTTATTTTTTCTTCAGGAACTTGTTTTTGCAGAAGGGATCTATAAATCACCCAAACTTTTACATATTCATTACCATCGAAAAATCTATCACATACATCCTTTGCCTTTTGAAAATCACTTTCTAGAGAAGGATATTTTTTTGCATTTTTATCTTGTTTCTCTAGATCTTCAAAATAATAATGCGTTGTTTTTAAAGTTAAGTCACCAACAATTTCATAGAAAGTTTTAGGAGTCATTACGTCCTCCATCAAACTGGGAATCCTGTCAGTTATATTTTTAAGTTTTGAATAATCTTTTTCTACATCAATTTCTTGAAGTTCCTCTGTTATATTCCGCAACTCTTCAAGATCAGGATCTACATATTTTATTTCTTTACTTTTCCCTTCATTGTAATCTTGGTTCTTTAAATCTTTATTAACTGCGGCATACATCATTGCAATTACAGTAACTGTTAAAAATAAAATCCATAAAGGTGGGAAAATAATAATCCCAATAAATCCTAATATTGCAAAAATTAATTCTCTATTTTTCTTATCTTTAAAAAAATTTTCCAGAAATTCCAAATTTAAAATCCTTCTAAATCTTTATCAATTTTGCGATCAATAGTTGCTGCAACAATAAATCCTCCAACTATATAAAAGTCTGAAAAGAATCTGAGGATATTTTCTAAAGCAGTAGATATCCCAAATTCAGCATAGAAAGAAAATATTTCCGTAACTAAAAATAATCCTAAAAACAATAAATTACCAAATTTTTGATTTGGACAAACCCATCCAGTTAGATAGATACTTCCTAAACAAATCACAGGTCCTATACCAAAAATAGTCCATATCAATAAAGCAATCCACCATGCTAAATTTGCTAAAAATCCTAGAGTTAATGTTTTTAGTAGGGAAATAACAATTAAAATTAAGGGTATATAAACGATCCATCTAATAAACCATATAAGAGAATTTTTTAATCTATTTTTCCCACTCATAATTCATAACCTCCGCAAACTTTCATTGCTTTTCCAAATCTATTAAACATCCCTTGTGTTTGCCAAGTTGGATCGCCACCTTTAAATATTCTTCTCATTTCATCTCTTTCCCATCTACCCTCAGGAAATTTATTCCAAATACAAGAGCAAAGGTTTGCTACTTCTTTATCCGTTGGATTTGAATCATAATTAAGAGTAAATTCTGGTATTGGTTCTTTGCAAAAGACCATTTTTAAATTTTGATCAAAATATGATTTAGGTCTGCCTAACAAATCATCATTAAATCCTTGCTTATCAAGTAGTTTCATCATCTCTTTAGAATCCTCTTTCATGGTCATAGTGATGAAAGTCCTTACAAAATTCTTACAACCACCCAACTTATTAATGAGAATATCTTGTGCCTCTTTTTGAGATTTTGTTTCACCATTTTTGAGTATTTGCATAACTGGATTAAATAATTGAGGAGTTACTTTTGCTCCTTCACTTGTCATTGTTATCAACTGTTGTTTTGTTAATAATTTTTCCTCAAGCATGCATCTATTAAAAGCAGATTGAAGTATTACCATTTGATCAATTTTTTCTATACCATTATTGTTTTTTTCTTTTTCTTTCTTACTAGATGAAATAAACCAAGGTTCCTCATATATACAGTTACCTTCCTTACTAAAAAACTCTGGATAAGTAGGCAAAGTTTTATCTTCAACAACTTCATCAGTAATATGTGCTCGATAATAACCTGGACAAATTCTTGAGAAAAGTGGAACAGGAGTTGGTTTGCAATCTTCGCAAAAAATCATATCTGATTCATGGATTGGAGAAAGATTATTTGTTAATTCCTGACTTAAAGTTTTATTTATTACTTCCTCTGAATCTGCAATAAAGCATGACCATTTATCCATGAATATGCAGACACCAATTGTTGGGGTGAATCCATTAATGACTTCTGTTCTAAATCCCTCTAGAAAAGTAAATTTTTCAAGTTCAACTTTTTCTGTTTTCCCAGTTGGATCTCCCTTTTTTGCATACATAAATGTTCCTCCTTCCATCCCTTGAGGAATATGCATATAACCCTTCTGGGGATCTTCGATATCGTCTTGAGACAAAGGAACAGCAGGTGGAAATCCCTGTTCGCTACTGCTCGCAGAAGTAATTGGGGCAAAGAATAAAAGTGTTAAAAGAAAATTTCTTATTTTGTTCTTCATTAAGTCCATTCAATTATTTTTAATGGTTCCTAGAGTCTTATCTAACCATTTTAACCTATCTTTTTTGAGCATCATTTCACAATACGGATAATGAGGACCATATTTATTCCAAGTGCATTCGGTTTGATAATAAGTCTTAAACGCAGTTTGACTTCTCTTTAATTGGCAGGCATGTGATTCAAATCCTTCTTCATCGCAATCACCTTTTGAGGATATTTGCTTTTGAATTAAAGAATCAAGTTGTTTTGATGCTTTTGTTGAGCATTCCCAAACCAATCCAGTATTCATTTTTTTTGGCAAAGCATCATCTAAGCATTTTGAATAAAAAGAATATTCACCATATTCCTTTTTTTTCCTTGTTTCAGAATTAATGGGTGAAATAAATCCATACAAAATAATTATTAAGAGAACAAATTTATTAATCATCTTATTGATTTCGTAATCTTTGGTCTTGGTCTAATTCTTCTATTCCAAAGAAGATATGTAATTAAAAATATACCTATAAGAGTTGGAATAAATGATAAAAAATTCACAAACAGATCTCCCAAACAAGTCAATTGAGAAGGTTTATAATCAAACATGCAATATTTTAAATAAAGTTTATTTGATAATATTTCCAAATTACGACCAATTCCAAATAAATTCCTCCAGAATAAAATATAATCCGCACATCTTTCCCATAAAACAATAAGCAGAATATTTATTAAAATTTTTAATTTTTTATTCTTTGGAAATATTATTCTTCTCATCAATCCCCTCCATAACCAAAGAATTTACTACACCCACCAGTATCTACAAAAAATCCTTCAGATGCATCAAGAATAGTTTTCATTTCTTTTGATAATTTCTGTCTTCCGTATTCACCTTTTTCAGTAAAGGGAATTGAGTAGTAATAACCTTGAGGGAGAGTTGGCATGAATGCTCTTAATTTTCCAGATTTTCTCTCTTCTCTATCAATTACTCTTCCTATTTGATTCCCAACGAAAATAATAAACCTACCAGAACTGATTTTCTCAGTATTTTTTGTCCTCTCTACATATGTTTTTCCTTGAGTAAATGATTCTGATGAATAGGATCTTGCAACATAATATTGACCTCCATATCCATTCCATACTCCAACTTCAAAATATAAAGAAGGTTTATTTTTATAATTAAGAGTTCCTACTCCTCCACCTGAAGCAAGAACATATTTCATGGTAATTTTTACATCAGGTTCCTCTTCACTTGTGAGAGTGCATAACTCTTTAGCATTAATGGGACTAACAAAAAATAGAAAAGAAATAAGAATAATTTGCTTTATTTTTTCCATCCGTTTCCTCCGTATATGAAATATCCATTAGAACATTCTTCATTTGAAGCAACAAAGAAATTATCACTCGCTTTTAAAATTGATTCCATCAATGGAGACTGATTGAATCTTCCATATCCCTCTTCATTTGGAACATTGTCCAAGTGATAATAATAAGTTGATGACATGTCTGGAAGTATCACTCTTAGTTTTCCAGGTTTTCTATTCTCTTTAGGAGTTCCCGGTGCAGGTTGATTACCAACAAATTCAAGAAACCGTCCAACATCTACATTCTTTTTGGAATCATCAGAAGATAACTCAGAAAT
The DNA here is from genome assembly GCA_902583265.1 of uncultured Prochlorococcus sp. Lineage (GTDB taxonomy): Bacteria > Cyanobacteriota > Cyanobacteriia > PCC-6307 > Cyanobiaceae > Prochlorococcus_A. The sequence continues at coordinate 27,395 of CACHVD010000004.1, read as the reverse complement.
TACATAATAATGCTTCCAATAACCATTCTGAACTGCTGTGCGAAATCTATAAGCAGGTTTATTTTTATAATCTAAAGTTCCAAAAGACTTACCTAAACCCTTTATTTTTTGCAATTTTATTGTGACATCTGGTTCTATCTCACTAGTTAGGACACAAACTGAATCTGCCTTTACTGAAGGGATCAGACCTAATAAGAGTGGCAAAAGGAGTAAGAGTTTCATTACCTACGACGACCTAGATCTATTAACTTCGTGGTCTTATCGCAAATATCAACATCTATCCATTCCATATTTGCAGTATGAGTTCGCATATCCTCTTTTGCCGCAACTGTATATTTACACTCATTGAAGACATCTTTTTGATAAACCCAATACCAAGGATATTTGTAAAATTTATTCTCCTTAATTCTTTCTGTAAGGATCTCCCAGTAAGTTTCATTAACTAATTTAATTGCTGCTCTTTCTCCTTCAGAACATTCACCTTGCGATTCTGGGCAGGTATATTTGTGTCTTTGATATTGTTCTGAATTAGCAGGTGCATTAAAACCAAATATTAAAAATAGAAGAAATAGTTTTTTCAAAATTATTGCCTTTCTACTTAGTTTAAATATCCTGTCAATAACTAAAAAAAAGTGTTGGGAGAAATGTTGGGAGAATTTACTCCTATTTCTTTAAACATAGTGTCTGATGGTGTCTGACAGTGTCTGACAGAAGCAAATCGACTTACACCCTCTCCGTCTTTATAAGTCTACTTATTTCCAAGTAGGCAAAATTTTAAAGTCATTTTTTATCTTATTAAATCTTTTAGTGCTTTGTAGTAGACATATCTTCTTCCAACTTGCAGAACAAATTTTATAGTGGCGGTTTTTCCCAAAATTACTGAAATCAATAAACTTTATTTGTTGCATTTAGGTAACATTCTATTCTCTCTTTTCACATTAAAGAAATAATTTGACTACTTTTAAAAAGTAGAGGAGTTGTTTTATTTAATTAGTGGAAACAAGGAAACACTTTATTTAGTAAAACCAGAAAAAGATCTCTTTAATTAGGGGTCTTTTTTTATGCATATTTAGTACTATTAATGAAATTCTTATTTCAATTCAAATTATTCCAGTTTAAAATAAGGATCATGAATTTTCAAAGATTTTTAGATTAATCGCTATGTGCAAATTTCGGCTTAATTGAAATTTAAATTTAGTATCTTATTAATAATAAAAGAATATTTAGTCTTCCCAGAAGGGATCTGTAGTCAAAGAAACCTTTAATATATTCTTTTTATTTTTTTTAATATCATTGATACAAGCTCTTACTGTTTCACCATTTACATCTATTTCACAGGCTCCACAACTGCCTGTAAGACAACCAGTTGGGATTTCTAAACCTGCTTTTTCTGCACTAGAAAACCAATCATCTCCCTCTGAAACAAATGTTTCATTATTGTTTGGCCACAAAATTTTAATGTTTTTTTCTTTCAATTAATAAATGATGTGAGATTTAGATGTTTATCGAATTCATTTGCAAGATTATTGATAATGGATTCTCTTTTCTTTTTATAAGATGTTGATTTTTTATTTAATATCGGCAAGTTTTTACTCTTCCTTATTAAATTAATATATTGATCTCTCCAATGGTCATTTTCAAAGATCCCATGAATATATGTTCCTGCAATAGTCCCACCCCCATTATTTTCTTTGTACCAACCTAGATCTAAGTCTTTAAAAATAGTTTTAATCTTTTGTGCGCTTTTTATATTCTCCAATTTAGTTTGACCATTATGAATTTCAAACCCATCAATTTTTGATTGACATGGCCATACAGATTCAGAGTTTATTTGACGTGTTAATTTTTTTTCAGAGAAAGTCGTTTTTAAAGGTAGCAATCCAATCCCATTAATTTTTTGATCAGAATAATTTTTGGAACCCTCTTTAAAATATGGATCTTCAAGTGTTTTACCTAACATTTGTAAGCCTCCACAAATCCCAATAATATTGCCTTTATTATTTGAATATTCCCTTACGTCATGAGATAGACCAGACTTTTCGAGGAATATTTGATCTTTAATAGTTTGCTTACTACCGGGAAGAATAACAAAGTCATACTTGCTTAAGTTTTGCGATTCTTTAATCCATTCAATTAATATTGATTCCTCATTTTCTAATGGATCAAAATCTGAGAAGTTACTTATAGATGGTAATTTTATGATTCCAACTTTAATTTCAGGATTTGTAAAACGAGATTTTTTTTCTAATAAGTCTAAAGAATCTTCTGGAGGGAATGAATCATTTAACCATGGAATAATACCAATAACAGGAATTTGAGTTTTATGCTCTATCCAATTTTTCCCTTCTTTAAATAATGAAAGGTCACCTCTGAATCTATTTACAATAATCCCCTTAATAAGTTTCTTTTCTTCAGGTTTCATTAATTCGAGGGTTCCTATTATTTGCGCAAATACCCCCCCCCCTTTCAATATCTGTAACTAAAATGCAGTTGGCTTTCAAATACTTTGCAATTCTTAAATTAGTAAGGTCTCTATGAATTAAGTTCATTTCTACTGGGCTGCCAGCTCCTTCAATAATTAAACGACAATTTGGATTTCGTTTATAAATAAGGTTTAAACTTTTTTTAATTACTTCCCATCCTGGATTAAACCAATCTTTGTAGTAATTTTTCGCAGTTGTAGTTCCCATACTTTTGCCCAGGTGAATCACCTCGCTTATTGAATTCCCTTGTGGTTTTAATAAGACGGGATTCATCTCTGAAGAAGGATTTATACCACATGCGAAGGCTTGAAGTGCTTGTGAATATGCCATCTCTCCACCTCCCCAATCAACCCAAGCGTTATTACTCATATTTTGACCTTTAAAAGGAATTGGTTCTTCTCCTAAGTTTTTAAGAATCCTGCAAATAGCAGTAACCGTTAATGATTTTCCTGCTCCACTAGAAGTACCTAAGACCATTATTGGTTTTTTTATTGTATGTAATTTCGCTTTTAACTCCATTCGTAATTTATATTAATTTTGAAATTTATTAATAAGTGAATTGAATTATAATTTGATAAAAAATTTGTGTTAATTCTAGCCTCTGCTTCACAATCCCGAAAGAAATTACTTGAAAATTGTCAAATTGAATTTATTCAAATACCAAGTGATTTTGATGAAAAGTTAGTAAAAGAAAAAAATATCAATAAATTAGCGTTGGAATTATCTTTTCAAAAGGCTAATAGTTTATCTGAGAATATTCAAAACATATCATTGCCCGAAGAATTTAATTATGGTCCTTTGGAAATACTTGGGTGCGATTCAATTTTTGAATTTAAAGGAGAAGCTTATGGAAAACCATCTAATAAAGAGGAGGCATTTTTTAGATGGAAAAAAATGTCTGGAGAATTTGGATTCTTACATACCGGTCATACTCTAATAATTGGTAATCTTGATTCAACTTTCAAAATTTTTAAAATCACTAAAATAATAAAAAAAACATTAAGTTCACGAGTTTATTTTTCTAAGTTGGAAGATTGGGAAATCAAGAGTTATGTAGATACAAATGAACCTTTATATTGCGCCGGAGGATTTGCTTTGGAAGGTATAGGCGGTAAATATATAGAAAAAATAGATGGTTGTTTTAGTAACGTAATGGGTTTAAGTTTGCCATGGCTCCGAAAAAATTTGTATAAATAGGAAAATTGAGCAAAAAAAACCCTATCTAAGAGATAGGGCTTTTTTGGATAAAGAAATTAATCTAAATCAGGCATTTCTAGAGCTGGTTCACTCTTTCTGTCGATTCCTTTTTCGAAACCAGCAGCGGCTGCTCTAGCACGACCAGCATGCCAAAGGTGACCGATGAATGTAAACCATCCTAGGAAGAATTGAGCTGCAGCTAACCATTGTCTTAAATTAACGAAGTTAACAGCGTTTGGCTCTGTAATGATTCCACCAACAGAGTTGATAGAAGCGTTAGGAGCATGAGTCATGTATTCAGCTGCTCTTCTTACTTGCCATGGCTGAATATCGTTTTGGATTTTCTCAAGGCTCAATCCATTAGGACCTCTTAGAGGCTCTAACCATGGACCTCTGAAGTCCCAAAATCTCATTGTTTCACCACCAAATATAATTTCACCTGTAGGAGATCTCATGAGATACTTACCTAGACCTGTTGGTCCCATTGTTGAACCTACGTTAGCTCCAATTCTTTGGTCTCTCACTAGGAAAGTAAAGCTTTGAGCCTGTGAAGCTTCCGCATTTGTTGGACCATAAAACTCTGAAGGGTAAGCAGTGTTGTTAAACCAGATGAATGTTGAAGCAATAAAGCTTGCCACACAAATTCCACCAAGAGCATAACTTAATAGTCCTTCACCATTCCAGATAAATGCTCTCCTTGCCCAACCAAAGGGTTTGGTAAAGATATGGAATATTCCTCCAATAATTGCAGTAATACCCACATAAACGTGTCCACCAACAATATCTTCAATGGAGTTAACACCAATTATTGAACCAGCTCCACCCCATGGAGATCTGAATAGATAACCAAGAATTACTCTCGGATCTAAAGTTGGGTTTACAAGTCGAACTTCACCACCACCAGGAGCCCATGTATCATATGCACCGCCAATAAAACACCAGTTTATTGACCATGCTAGTGCACCTACTCCTAGAACAATCAAATGATATCCAAGTATATTAGTCATTTGATTTTTATCTCTCCAGTCAGTAGAGAAAAATGGAAAATCTTCTTCAAGTTTTTCAGGTCCTGCTAATGAATGGTAAATACCACCAAAACCGAGGACAGCGGAAGCTATCAAGTGAACCACGCCTGCTTGGAAGAAAGGCATGATATCTGTAACTTCCCCACCTGGACCTATTCCATATCCAAACATTGCAACGTGTGGCATACAGATTAAGCCTTGCTCCCACATTGGTTTATCAAAAGTAAAATGATTAACCTCAAAGAGCATCATTGCTCCTGCCCAAAAGACTATTAGTCCAGAGTGAGCAATGTGAGCTCCTAGTAAACGTCCAGATAGATTGATTAATCTAGCATTACCTACATACCAGGCATAACCAGTTTCCTCAATACTTTGGTTCGGAGCTCTTAATAAGTTATTAAAGGGCGTTTCCACGTGGAAGAACCTCCTCAGGGAATACAAAGTTTTCGTGTGGTTGATCCACAGAAGACATCCATGCTCGCATACCTTCGTTCAAAAGTATATTTTTTGTATAGAAAGTTTCAAATTCTGGATCTTCTGCTGCACGAATTTCTTGGCTTACAAAATCATAAGCTCTTAAGTTTAGTGCTAAGCCGACAATACCAATTGAAGATGTCCACATACCCATAACTGGGACAAATAGCATCAAGAAATGTAAAAAACGCTTGTTTGAGAAAGCAATCCCGAAGATTTGACTCCAGAATCTATTCGCTGTAATCATTGAATAAGTTTCTTCTTCTTGAGTAGGGTCAAATGCTCTAAATGTTGAACTTTGAACCTTACCATCTGTATAAATACTTGTATCTTCATACAAAGTATTCTGTACTGTAGCTCCGTGGATAGCGCAGAGTAGAGCACCACCAAGAATTCCAGCTACTCCCATCATATGGAATGGATTTAAAGTAATGTTGTGAAAACCTTGAATGAACAGAATATAACGGAAGATTGCTGCAACACCGAATGAAGGTGCGAAGAACCAACTATGCTGTCCTAAAGGATAAATGAGGAAAATACTTGTGAAAACTGCAATTACTGCTGAGAAAGCTAATGCATTGTATGGTCTAATTCCAACAAGGCCAGCAATTTCAAACTGACGAAGCATAAAACCAATTAGGCCAAATACTCCATGTAATGCTACAAAGTTCCAAAGACCTCCAAGTTGTAGCCATCTTACGAAACTACCTTGGGCTTCTGGACCCCATAAAAATAGAAGACTGTGTCCCATGGCATCACCAGGGGTACTTACAGCTGCTGTTAAGAAGTTACAACCTTCAAGGTATGAGCTTGCAACTCCGTGTGTGTACCAAGAGGTAACAAATGTTGTTCCGACAAACCAACCGCCTATAGCAAGATATGCACAAGGAAGTAAAAGTAATCCGGACCAACCAATAAATACAAAGCGGTCACGCTTCAACCAATCATCGAGGACATCAAACCATCCTCTTTGTGGGGCGCTACCAACTGCGATCGTCATGAGAAATCGTTTTTTAGCTTCGGGATACGCAGTGACTGTAACAAAGATTGAGAGTAAAGTGGGGAAATATTTGTATATCTGAAATGCCTTGTAAAGCTTTCCTGACTTTTTTATTAAAAATTAGGTAAGAATACTCCCTTAGTTTGTTAAATTATCTGAATTAGGCTCAAAAAAAAATAAAAATGAATTCAGACCTCACGTCTTTCGATAAAATCGAACAAAAAATTGGTGGTTCAAGAAAAATTTCAAATTATATTATTGGAGGAATGTTAACGATAGGAGGTATTGGTTTCCTTTTGGCCTCTATATCTAGTTACACAGGAAGGGATTTATTACCTTTAGGAAATCCTTCAACTTTATTGTTTATCCCTCAAGGAATAATAATGGGAGCATACGGCGTAATAGCCAATTTATTAAATTTTTACTTGTGGTATTTGGTTTATATAAACTTTGGTTCAGGAAGTAACTATTTTGATAAATCATCAAAATCTGTGGAAATAAAAAGAAAAGGATTATTTAAAGATATTGAAGTTAAATTAAATTTCGATGAAATTAAATCTGTTAAGTTGGATATAAGTGAGGGATTTAATCCTAGAAGAAGAATTGCTTTAGTATTAAAAGGTAGAAAAAAACCTCTCCCTTTAAGCGGAGCAGGTGAACTTAAACCACTTCTTCAAGTTGAAGAAGAAGGAGCTCGTCTAGCTAAATTTTTAGATGTTAATTTGGAGGGCTTAAAATAAAAAAAAAATATTTTTTAAAAACATTATCTTTTATACAAGTTTTGTTTTTGGTTCAAGCTTGTAGTTATAAAAATAAGATTGATTCAAATTACTACTGCCAAAAACTTAAATTTAGTTGTATTGAGGGTAATAAAGTAGTTCATTTTAAAACTTCAAAAGGTGATTTTGAGGTCAAATTGTTTGGTAAAGATAACCCAGTAACAGTATCAAACTTTCTGGAAAACATAGACAATAAAATTTATGTAAATCAAAAATTTTACAAAATTATAAATTATCCCCAAATTAGGTTTATACATGGTGGTGTTAATCCAGAAAATAAATTTTATATTGAACGAAAACAAAACCTGAATAAGACAATCCCATCAATACCTTTAGAAATAAAATTTAAAGAAGAAATAAAACCAAGATATAACTATCAAATAAAAAATCCCAATGAAACAGAAAATTTAGTTAATATTTTTGAGAGTGGGTCAATCGCTATGGTTAAGAGCGGTAAGAGTAAGTCTTCATCTACTGAATTTTTTTTTGTAACTAGTAAGATCCCAGAACTAGATGGAAGATATTCTATTTTTGGAAAGATTATTAAAGGATTAGACGTACTTGAAAAAATCAATAAAGAAGACTATATCAAGGCAGTCCAGATATCTAATTAAATTTCTAGAGAATATTTGTTTATTTTCAACATTTCTGTATTAACTCCTGAAGAGCGTTTAAGAGCTACCTTACCAGTCCGCGCTATTTCAAGGATGCCGTATGGCTCAAGTAATTTCTCTAGAGCAACTAACTTCCCTGGATCTCCTACTACCTCTAAAGTTAAGGCCATATCTGATACATCAACAACTTTTGCACGGAAAATCTGTACTATATCAAGGATATTACTCCTAGTATCTTCTTTCGATGAAACTTTTAGTAACATCAATTCCCTCTCAACAGCTGCGAGATTAGTGAAATCTACAACTCCTAGAACATTAAATAATTTGTTAAGTTGCTTAGTCATTTGTTGAAGAGTTGCATCATCACCTTCTACTACCATTGTTAACCTTGAAATTCCTTTAGATTCTGCAGGTCCTACTGCAAGGCTATCTATATTGAATCCCCTTCTAGCAAAGAGACCTGAGATTCTACTCAAGGCTCCAGATTCATCTTCTACAAGAACTGATAATGTATGTTTCATATTTTAAAAGGTTTTTAAATCTCTAATCCATTCATAAGAAATTCTATTGAATATTGAAGGGTCTTCATCATGGATACAATGGCCCGAACTGGGTACTATTTTTAATTTTACCCATCTATGGAAATTTGCAATCTTTTTACCAACAAACAAAGGTATGAAATTATCTTTTTCTCCCCAAATCAATAAAAAAGGCACTTTTTTTGAGGCGCTCAGTTTTCTCAAAAGGTAAGAAGCTTGAAATTTTTCATCTCTTGAAGACATTCCAATACACATTGCTCTTAATGATCTAGCTGAAGTTGTCCTTAGAACTGGTTTTGTTACCAAATCTATTAATTCGCTATCAATATTATCTTTTTTGAAATAAGCAGAATTTAGTCCCAGTTTTATAACACCTAATTTGGTTATTAAAAATAAAATAATCTCCAAAGGAAAAAACATAAAAAATATTCTTATGAATTTATCTTGAAATTTCTTAAAAGACAATTTTTTTGTTTTCGAATTTTTATTTTCTTGAATTTGATCTGGCAGCGGAGATGCAATAACTTTTGCAATCTGATCCTCTAATGTAACAGCACAAGTTAAAGCTACTAGTGATCCAAGGGAATTACCAATAAGAATTACTTTCCCAGAATTCTTTGGTCTTATCACCTGTGCAATAAAGTCTTTCACTTGATTAGACCAAATCTCATTATCTAGTTTTCCAATTTGTCTAATCCCAGGTTGATCTGAATCCCCAAATCCTATTAAATCTAAAGAATATGAGGCGCAATTCCTTTTCGCAAAATATTTTAAATTATTTCTCCAATGTTTTCGACTAGCGCCAAATCCATGGAGAAAGATAATTGGAACTGCATTATCTTCGCCTGCAACACTCCAACAAATTTTAAAACCATTCCAAATCCAGTAATTAGGAAAGTTTATATTTTCTTCGAAATTATTATTCATATATTCAAAAATTTTCAAGATATTTGCATTATCTACTTTTTTAACAAATAAATGTATATTGAATGTAAATTATAGTAATCATTGAATTTTACTATGGCTAAAGAAATTTTTAGTATCGCAGCAGTTTTTTGGATACTGATACCAATAGGATTGGTTGGTGGTGCTCTGTTATTAAAGTTTCAGGGAGATTGATTCTCACGAATACATTACAATTTTAGTTATGGTCTAAAAGTTAAATAAATCTTAAATATGAAGATTCTTTTAGTAGGAGCAACAGGGACACTTGGTAGACAAATAGCAAAGCAAGCTATAGAAGATGGACATGAAGTAAGATGCTTTGTCAGAAACCCAAGAAAAGCTTCCTTTCTACAAGAATGGGGATGTGAACTAACAAAAGGTAATTTATTAAATTCTTCTGATATTGAGTATTCATTGCAAGATATTGAAGTGGTTATAGATGCGGCGACTAGCAGGCCAGATGATCCCAAAAGTATTTATGAAATAGATTGGGATGGAAAACTTAACTTATTCAATGCTTGTGAATCTTTAAATGTAAAAAGGGTAATATTCCTATCTATTCTTCTAACAGAAAAGTTTAGAAATGTCCCTTTGATGGATATTAAATTTTGCACTGAAAAACTTCTTGAGAAATCTGCTTTAGACTATACAATCTTCAAATGCGCAGCTTTTATGCAAGGAGTTATTGGTCAATTCGCCATCCCAATCTTAGATAGTCAAGCAGTGTGGATGAGTGGGACTCCAACTAAAATTGCTTATATGAATACTCAAGATATGGCGAAAATTGTTGTAGCAGCAGTAAATAATCCAAAAACTTACAGAACATCACTGCCATTAGTAGGCCCCAAAGCATGGGATTCAAACGAAGTTATATCTTTATGTGAAAAATTTAGTGAAAAAAAGGCGAAAATTTTTAGAGTTTCCCCCTTCCTTATCAGTGTCACTCAAAAAGTAGTTTCTTTTTTCCAAGATTCTCTTAATGTTGCTGAGCGATTGGCTTTTGCTGAAGTAACTAGTAGTGGTGAATCATTAGATGCTGACATGAACAAAACTTATGAAATATTGGAACTTAAAAAAGAAGATATGACATCACTAGAGAGTTATATAAAGGAGTATTATCAACAAATACTTAAAAGATTAAGGGAAATGGAAGCAGACCTTAATATTGAAGAAAAAAAGAGATTACCTTTTTAATATTGCAATTTTAGAATAAAATAGTATATTTGTACTATATAAAATGCTATTGACCTATGTCTGTTTCTAAGTCTAAAAACCTTGAACGAAAACTAGATAATTTTGCAAAAGAAGCAAAAAATGAATTAAATAATGTTTGCGGATCTTCATTATGGGAAAGCCTTGGGTTTGTTTTTTTTGATCAATTAGAAGATTCTGAAAAAATTGCAAAAGCAAATTTTTACTATGGTCAACTTCAAATAATTAATGAAATTAAATTTTCAATTTGAATTGAATTGCATATTTAACGTATGTAATTTTTTTTAAATCAATTTTGACCAATCTTTTTCTGATAATATGTACTTAGTAAAAGATTAATTAATGATTGAAACTTCAGGTGTAATTGAAAAAGAGCAGGGGAATGGATTTTATTTAGTTACCTTAGAACAACCTGAAGGACATCAATGTTTATGTAGAGCTGCAGGTAAATTGACTAAATTTAGGATTAAATTATTAGCTGGAGACAAAGTTTTAGTTGAAATAAGTCCTTATGATCTTTCTAGAGGGAGGATAACTTATCGAGAGAGGAATGCAGGTGGTGCTAGACCTACTACTAATAAAAATAATCCCAAGAGAAATAATAAATAAAAAGTTAATTTAGATAATATTTTTTATTGCTTCTTTAAACTCACTTCTTTGTTTAACACCTTGCCATTGTTTTTTTAATAATTTTTCTTTAAAAAGTTGAACTGTTGGCGTGCCATTAATACCAGCTTGTTTTGCAATATCTTGATCTTTATCAATATTTATTTCAACGCCAAGAACTGCACCATCAAGTTCTTTAATTATTCTTTTTAACTGAGGTTTTAAAACATGACATGGACCGCAGCTTGGGGAACTAAAAATTACTAAGATAGGTTTTTTACTCTCGTGATAAAGTTTTCTTAATGCATAACTTCCTTTTTGCCATTCAGAATTTGAATCGAAAGTATCTTCATTAACTTCTTCTTCATTAAAATCTGATGAATTAAGCTTTTTCTCTGGTTCTGGTGTTTCTCTGACTATAATTTTTGCTAAGTTTTTCTCCGCGAGCCATCTTTCGGTAGCTAATGCTGCCATGCATCCAGTTCCTGCAGCGGTAACTCCTTGTCTCCACTCAGAATCAACAACATCACCTGCTGCAAAAATGCCTTCAATAGATGTTTCTGGTCTTCCTGATTTGCAAGCAATATATCCTTTATTATCTAAATCAATTTTATTGCCTAAGAACTTCGTATTTGGTGTGTGCCCTATCGCGTAAAAAAGACCCTTTATATTGATTTCCCCTTTACCTTCTTCAGAGTGAATAGTTTCTATTTTCTCAAGCCATTCAGAACCATCAGCTTTATCAACCTTTGTATTCCAATGGATTTCTATCTTTGGATTAGCTTTTACTCTATCAACCATTGCTGCGCTAGCCCTTAATTTTTCAGATCTAACAATCAAATGAACTTTGCTACCATATTTTGTTAGGTATGCTGCTTCTTCACATGCAGAATCGCCTCCTCCTATAACAGCTAATTCTTCATTTCTGAATTGTGGGGTTGCTCCATCACAAATTGCACAAGCACTTATCCCTTTACTCCAGAATTTATCTTCATTAATCACGCCTAATCTATTCGCACTTGCTCCAGTTGCAATAATAATTGAGTTAGCTTTGACAGTCCCCTCTAAAGTTTTTAATTCAAAGGGATGAGAATCGGTATTTATAGAGACAACATCACTTTCGTATAGATTAGTACCCCATCTTTCTGCTTGAGCTTTCATTAGATCCATCAATTCAGGACCTAGTACTCCATCTGGGAAACCTGGATAATTTTCAACGAATGTTGTAGTCATTAATTGACCGCCAGGAATTCCACCAGAATTAAATCCTGTTACAAGTAATGGTTGAAGATTTGCACGTGCGGCATATATTGCAGCGGTGTAACCTGCAGGTCCCGAACCTATAATTACAACATTTTCTACGTTTGAAATCTTCTCTTTATTTTCCATTTATTTGCTAATTTCACTATTAATAATAATAAACTAACGCAAATAATGTAGGGCGGATTTCACTCGAAAGATTTATTACTCAATCGTTGACTTTTTGGTCTAATAACTTTTTTAATTCCTTTGGGAAGTTTAAAACAGAATCTTTTAAATTTTCGTTCTTTTCTCCAATATGCAATATCCACTCTCTAAATTCTTCAGCGATTGCATAACTGTCTTCATACCTTTCTAAAGTGTCCATTGCAGAAATTCTATTGGTTGCCCAACAGGTCGCTATGTCGATTCTTTTTCTAATGAAATTATCCATTGGAAGACTTAAGTTGTATATAGATAAACACATTAGAGAAACTATGTATTGTCTAATAAGTTACAACTTTGTACTTCCAAACAATAATTTAATCTTTAATTTATATTTGAGACAATTTTTGGGGTAATTATAAAGAAAATATAAAGATATAGAGTTAGACTGCCTCGCTGTGATTTGCAAGTAGTCTTTCAACTTCCTCAAAACCCTCTTTAGCTGAATTTATTGCAAGTTCCTCGCTAACTTTTTCTTCTAATATTAATTTTGCGGATATTTTCTTTAAAAGAGTTTCTTTCTTTTCTCTTAGTGAACTAACAATTTCTTCTTCAATGATAGATTTTATTGCTTTAGAAATTATTTTTTTATCATTCGCTTCCTCGAATGTGCCCTGAACTAATTCTTGAATAAATAATCGATGAACCTCACTACTCCTTAGAAAGCTTTCTGTGGCATTAATAATTCCTTCAACAAGAGCTTCATCAGGTTCAGAATCATTTTCTGCCAGCTTAAATTCCCAATCTAAATGTCTTCTTTGCCAACCTGCCGAATGGAGACTGGGCATGACTGTCTGTGAATAAGTATCAACTGACATTTCATAAATTCTCTCTGCTAATTTCTCGCACCAGTCTTTACCATGCTTTTCTAGATTTTTCTGCATAGCTTGCCTTGGAACAGCATGACCGCCATGATGACTGTGGCAAACTCCATCAGGACATTCGATTGCTTTTATACTCATTGGATTATTTAGTACTTATATATTCTAGATAGCTATTTTTTATAGAAAAGAAAATATATTTTTAACAAAAATCCAAGACTTTTGACTTTCTTCAATTTATATTTAGTATGTTAAAAAAATAAATAAATTGACAAAGATACTTATTCCTTCCGAAACAAGCTCTGGTGAAAGGAGAGTTTCAGCTACGCCAGAAGCGGTAAAGAAATTAAAAAGCCTTGGATGTGATGTTTATATTGAAAGTTCAGCAGGGAAATTATCAGGATTTAGTGACTTATCATACGAAGAATCGGGCGGAACAATAATAAATAACTTAGATCAAAAAATTTGGGGTGAAGCGGACTTAATATTTTGTGTTCAAACTCCATCAGAGGATAATTTAACTAAGTTAAAGAAAGGCGCTGTTCTTCTCGGTCTTCTTAACCCATATGGTAATAAGGAGCTTCTGAGGATTATAAATAGTAATAAGATTTCAGCTTTATCACTGGAGTTGCTTCCGAGGATTAGTAGAGCTCAGTCTTCTGATGTTCTTTCTTCACAGGCCAATATTGCTGGATATAAAGCAGTTCTTTTGGCTGCAAGTGAGTTAGATAGATATTTCCCAATGCTTATGACTGCAGCTGGGACAGTACAACCTGCCAAAGTAGTTGTTCTTGGTGGAGGCGTTGCAGGATTACAGGCAGTTGCGACAGCAAAAAGACTTGGAGCAATAGTATTTGTATCTGATATTAGACCTGCTGTTAAAGAACAAGTAGAGTCTCTCGGAGCAAGATTCATAGAACTTCCTGAAGTTGAGGAAAAGCCTGGAGAGGCAGGAGGTTATGCAAAAGCTGTGACACCCGAATTCCTCTCAAAACAGAAGGCAACTTTAACTAAATATTTATCTGAAGCTGATGTTGCTATATGTACTGCGCAAGTTCTAGGTAAGAAGGCTCCTGTTTTAATAGACTCACCTATGATTAAAAAAATGAGGCCTGGAGCAGTAGTTATTGATTTAGCAGTTTCTCAGGGAGGAAACTGCGAAGGAACAAAATCAAATGAAACTATTATCAAAGATGGGGTAAAACTTATAGGAGCGGGGGAATTACCCTCTTCAGTTCCTTATGATGCAAGTTCACTTTATGCTAAGAACTTAACATCTTTGATTACACCATTTATAAAAGATGGTCTAATTAAATTAGATAAAGAGGATGAACTCATTTCTGGATGTTTATTAAGCGATGAAGGAGTTGTTCTTCAAAATAAAGTTTTTGAAAATTGAGGTTTTAAAATTATGTCTTTTATAAGTCTTCTTTGGGTTCTTTTACTTGGTAGTTTATTAGGCCTCGAGTTAATTGGAAAAGTTCCTCCTACTCTTCACACACCTCTAATGAGTGGAGCAAATGCAATTTCGGGAATAACAATGCTTGCAGCCTTGACTTTAATTGTAAAAGCAGGAGGTAACGTACCACTTCTAATCATTGGTTCAGTTTCTCTTGGATTTGCTCTTTTCAATGTTGTAGGAGGTTTCTTTGTAACTGATCGAATGCTAGCGATGTTTAGTCGTAAACCATCAAATAAAAAGTAATTTTTAAAATGAATCTACCAGTAATCATTAAATTCGTTATTGATCTTCTAGCAGTACTTTTACTGGCTTTGGGAATAAAAGGATTGTCAAAAGTAAAATCAGCGAGGGATGCCAATAGATTAGCTGCATTTGCAATGTCGCTATCAGTAGTAGGGTTACTTTCTTATTATTTAGGCACTTCTGGAATTGCTATTCAGTCTTGGATTTGGATAATAATTGGATCAATAATAGGTAGTTTATTCGGAGCAATTCTTGCTAAAAAAGTACCTATGACCTCAATGCCTGAAACAGTGGCATTGTTCAATGGTTGTGGAGGAATGTCATCACTTTTGGTGGCCTTAGGAGTAGCTATTTTCCCTATTTCTAATAGTGTAGAAAATCTTGATTTTTTTAAGTTACTGATTAACGAAGTTTCAATATCTGTTTCTATATTTGTTGGTGCCATAACTTTCACAGGTTCAATTGTGGCGATGGCAAAGTTACAGGGTTGGTTGTCAACTCCAGGATGGACTCAGAGCAAAGTTAGACATTTTGTAAATATTGTTTTTGCAGTTGCTTCCTTGATAGCCTTTTTTGATTTGATAAACGGTAATACAAGTTCTATTTGGCTTTTAGTTATAGTTTCTTCTTTATTAGGTATTGGAGTTACTTTGCCAATTGGTGGAGCTGATATGCCAGTCGTTATATCTTTATTAAATAGCTATTCAGGGATTGCAGCAGCAGCAGCAGGTTTTGTAGTAGATAGTCAGCTTTTGATAGTAGCAGGCGCAATGGTTGGAGCGGCAGGTCTAATACTTACTCAAGTAATGTGCAAGGGTATGAATAGATCATTGGTCTCTGTTCTTTTTGGAGGATCTTTATCGGCACAAAGTCCAGCATCTTCTGGTTCAGGAGAATATACAAATATAACTTCTTGCAGTGTTGAAGAATGCGCATTGACTTTAGAGGCAGCCAACAAGGTAATTATTGTTCCTGGTTATGGTCTAGCAGTAGCTCAAGCTCAACATACTTTAAGGGAAGTTACAAAAAAACTAGAGCAAAATGGTATTGAAGTTGTTTACGCAATTCATCCTGTAGCAGGGAGGATGCCTGGACATATGAATGTACTTTTAGCAGAAGCAGATGTTCCTTACGAACAACTTAAAGAGATGGACGTTGTAAATCCTGATTTTCCAGCAACGGATGTTGTTTTGGTTTTAGGAGCAAATGATGTAGTTAATCCTCAAGCTAAAAATGATAGCTCTTCTCCTTTATATGGCATGCCAGTTCTTGATGTGCAGGAAGCAAGAACGGTATTTGTAATTAAACGTGGAATGAGTGCAGGTTACTCCGGAATAAAAAATGATTTATTTGATCTGCCAAATACTTCAATGGTCTTTGGTGATGCAAAAAAGGTACTGAATGATTTGATTGGAGAATTAAAGGATCTTGGAGTTGGGGAGAAATAATAGTATATCTTTTAGTTTTTCAGATTACTTAAAAAATAAGCCATTTCGAGAAGTCTTACCTTGGATAGGTGGCGACTTACAAACTTTGAGAGATACTTTTGTAATTGATTTTGGTAAATCAAAGAAAAATAAAAAAATATTCTTTCCGATTAATAAAATTCTTTCTAAAAATTTTGAATTTGATTATCTTTTAGGTTTTTTAGAATTACCTGAAAACTTAAACTCAATTAGGGGTTTTGTAATCGTTACACATGGGTTAGGGGGCTCAACTAAACGGTTTGGTTTAAGAAGAATATCTAGGAAATTAGCAAATAATGGTTTTGGAGTTCTTAAATTAAATCTAAGAGGATCTGGATCATCAAGATATTTAGCTAAAGGAAATTATTGTGCCAGATGCTCCAGTGATGTTATTGCAGCAATTAATTATTTTAAAAAATTGATTAATTTAGAGTTCAAAGATCTTATGAAAAGGAATAAAAATCTTCCAATTTACGGAGTTGGATTATCTTTAGGCGGAACAATTCTTTTAAATGCCTGCTTAGATTACGATGAAAACATAGGAGAAAAACTTTTAGATGGCCTTGCCTGCGTGAGTACCCCTTTAGATTTATCTTCATGCAGTCTCTGTATTGAAAAACCTAGAAATTCTATCTACCAAAAATGGTTACTTCACCGCTTAAAAAATCAGTTATGGGAGGGCTTTAATGATGAAGGCAAACTCCTTGATAACGAGAAATTAAGAATAAAAATTAGAAATTTAAAAAGTATAAGAGAATTTGATGAGAAATTTACAGCTCCTAGTTGGGGATTTAATTCTTTAGAGGATTATTATAATAAAGCTTCTCCAATATTTAGAATCCAAAACTCAATAAAAAAATTACCTCCAATGCTTTTTATTCATGCCAAGGATGATCCCTGGGTTCCATATAAGGATACTTTGAATTTAAGAAAAGAATCTATTGATAAATTCACTATTTTTATAACTGAAAAAGGAGGTCATAATGGTTTTCATTCGATTAATGGCTGCTGGTCAGACGAAGTCGTAAAGAATTGGTTTATGAGTATCTAGGACTATTTAAAAATGGTGTTTTTTTGAAAATCCATTTTTCTATTGGCTTACCGTTAATAATATGTGAGGTAAAAATTTCAGAAATTTTTTCTGGAGAAACTTTCTCATACCAAATACCATCAGGCCAAACAAGAAGAATCGGGCCGTTCTTACATACCCTTAAACAGTCAGCTTTTGATCTTAATATATGAACGTTTTTTGTAGAGGGATCATTCTCAAATTTTTTTAAAGTCTTTTTCAGACATTCCCATGCTTTTTGACCTTCATTGCCTTTAAAGCATTTCTGTTTTGTGGGGGTTGCGCATAGTAGAAGATGTTTTTTTATATTCACTTTTATCCAATACTTACGTATTTTTTCCCTTTTTTAATTTCTTGCTTAACAAAAAGTCTGGCCCAATTGTCTACTTCAAGAATATCCTCCAATTCGGGACTCAAATTCAAATTCTCCATATGTGATTCACAAGCTTTACTTATAAATGTTGGAATTTCTTGAAAAGAAATTTTTTCTTTGAGGAATTGTTCAACAGCCATTTCATTAGCAGCATTTAAGACTGCAGGCATAGTCCCAGAAGATTTTCCTGCAGCATAGGCAAGTCCCATGCATGGGTATTTAAACTCGTCTGGCTCTTTAAAAGTTAATTTTCCAATTTCACTTAGGTTTAATCTTTTCCAATTTGTTTTAAATCTTTCAGGCCAACTCATCGCATATAAAATGGGTAGTTTCATATCTGGCCAACCTAATTGAGCTAATACTGAAGAATCTTCCATCTCAATCATTGAATGAATAATACTTTGAGGGTGGATAACTATTTCGATATTTTCGTAAGAGGTCCCAAATAAATAATGAGCTTCTATAACTTCTAATCCTTTATTCATAAGAGTTGCAGAATCTACAGTTATTTTTTTTCCCATATCCCAATTAGGATGTGAAGTCGCATCTTCTACTGTGACATGCTTTAAATCCTCAACGGCCCAATCTCTGAAAGCACCACCAGAAGCTGTTAAGTGTATGGCTTTTAAACCTTTAGGTATCTCTCCTGTTGAAAAATCTGCATTTTCATAATTAGGTAATCCTTGTAAACATTGAAAGATAGCAGAGTGTTCTGAATCAGCAGGTAAAAGCCTACTATTATTTTTCTTTAATGCAGGAATAACAATTGGTCCTGCCGCAATTAAAGTTTCTTTGTTAGCAAGTGCAATATTTTTCCCCGCATTAATTGCTGACATTGTTGGAATTAAGCCTGCACAGCCTACTATCCCTGTTACCACAGTATCTGCCTTATCCCATGCTGCAACTGCGTTAATCCCCTGCTTTCCACCTAAAACCAAGGGAACATCATCCAAATCTAAGTTATTAATATTATCTTTTAAATCTTCTATAAGATTTTCATCCTCAATTGCAACTACCTCTGGTTTATGTGTTTTAACTTGTTCAGTTAATAAATTAATATTTCTTCCTGCAGAAAGAGCTACGGCTTTAAACTTATTAGGCTGCTCACTAGCTATTTCGAGAGTTTGAGTCCCTATTGAACCAGTAGAACCGAGCACAGTAATGTATTTCAATTTTCTCTGATATTTCTAATATCTTCCCATTTAAAGGGGTATTTAAAAAACAAAAATTTCAAATTGGTTTTTTTCTTAAAATTTAGCCCCTTATCCATGTTGTTATTTCCTTTGATTGATCAATAAGTTCAATACCTTTTTCTTTTAACAAATTTCTTATTTCATCGGCCTTCGCATAATTCTTTTCCATTTTTGCTTTCAATCTTTTATTAATAAGAGATGATATTTCTTCTTCTGTTATTTTACTTTCTTTTACTAAAACTTCTTTTTTAAGACCAAGTACCTCAGTCAAATTTACAAGAGTTTTAAAATTTTCAAGCAGAAAGAATTTTTGATTTAGGTCTATCTTAAAATCTTCAACCCTTTGAAATTGGTTTAAAAAGTTTTTTAATGGTTTCGCTAAATCGTAAATAATTGCAATAGCACCTGCTGTATTAAGGTCATTTCCAAGAGCTTCAGAAAATTTAAGCTTTTTTTGCAATAATTCAAAAATTATTTTCTCTTTATAATCTTCTTCGATAGATTCATTTTTATCAATAGATCTAAAAGCACCTTTTGTAAGGTCCATAAATGAAAGGGCTACATTGATGTTTTTCCAAGCTTCTGAAGCACTCCTTAAAGCTTCTTCAGTAAAATCAAGTGGTTTCCTATAATTCACAGTCATAACAAAATATCGCAAAGTCATAGGGCTTATACCTGACTTAATTAGCTCTCTGATGGTTTTAAAATTTTTAAGGGATTTACTCATCTTTTGCCCATTTACATTGACCATCCCATTGTGTAACCAATAGTTCGCTAGCTTTTTGCCATTGGCTGCTTCTGATTGGGCGATTTCATTCTCATGATGTGGAAAAATTAAATCAGAACCACCTAAATGGATATCGATAGTATCTCCTAATTCATCTTTAACCATCGCCGAACATTCAATATGCCATCCTGGCCTACCTTTACCCCATGGCGAATCAAAAAATGGTTCATCATCTTTGGCTTTTTTCCATAGCGCAAAATCTTGCGGATTAAGTTTTTTACTATTTTCTTCATTAACCATTCTTCCTTGCTGATTGATATTTTGTTCTTGTAAATTTTGATTACTTAGCTTTCCATAATTTTTATTTTTGAAAACAGAATAATAAACATCTCCATCCCTAGAGTATGCATAACCTTTGTCCTCAAGGATTGTTATGAAGGAGCAGATATTGCATATATGATTCGTTGCTCTTGGCATGCTATCCGGACGCATTATCCCTAAAGAATCCATATCTTTATGAAATTCAATGATATTTTTTTCAGATACTTCCTTCATTGAACTGCTTTCTTCTTTCGCTCTTTTTAAGATCTTGTCATCAATATCTGTAAAATTCTGAACATACTTCACTTTGAAATCACTGTAAATTAAAAATCTTCTCAATACATCCCAAGCGATATAACTTCTGGCATGACCAAGATGACATAAATCATAAACAGTTACTCCACAACAATAAATTTTTACTACATCATCAATAGGCTTAAAAACCTCAACTTTTTTGCTTAAAGTATTAAAAAGTTTGATCATCTTAAAATAAGTATTTCATAAGGTTTATTTTGTCTCCATCCAATTGTCTCCAATTCCAATATCAACTAAAAGAGGCACATTTAATTTTACACAATCTTCCATAGTCTTCTTTACTAATTTCGTCGTAATTTCCAAAGAATCTGGTTCAACTTCAAACAATAATTCATCATGTACTTGTAAAAGCATTTTTGCTGGAACATTCATTTCTATGAATTTTTTATTTAGTTGAACCATTGCAATTTTAATAATATCTGCACTTGAGCCCTGAATTGGGGCATTGGCTGCGGCTCTTAGTGACTGTGCTTCCATGCCAGCTCTTCTTGCGGATTGCAAGTCAATTTCGTAAGGATCTTTTCCTATTAGTCTTCCAAGTCCATTTTTATCAAACTTAAATTCTCTTTTTCGACCAAAAATTGTTTTTACATAACCTTTTGATAAGGCAAGCCTTTCTTGAAGTTCAAGAAATTTGAAAATTTTTGAATATCTTTCTTTGTATTTTATTAGGAATTCTTTTGCTTCTGGAGTACTTACTCCTGTTGAACGGGCAAACTTTTTTATCCCCATACCATAGATAACTCCGAAATTTATTGTTTTCCCAACTCTTCTCTCATCAGAGGAAATTTCTTCTTTCTCAAAAATTAATCTTGCAGTCAAAGAATGAATGTCATCATTTTTATGAAATGCATTTATTAGTATTTCTTCATCCGCCAAGTGAGCGAGTATTCTTAATTCGATCTGAGAATAATCAGCTGATAAAAGTTTCCAATTTTTTTCAGGCAAGAATGCTTTTCTGATTCTCCTACTAAATTCAGTCCTTACTGGGATATTTTGAAGATTAGGATTGCTACTACTTAGTCTCCCAGTCGCTGTAGCAGCTTGATTAAAGTTTGTATGAACTCTTCCTGTTTTTTCGTTAATAAGATTTGGAAGAGCATCAATATAGGTGCTAAGTAATTTGCTAAGTGTTCTATGTTTTATTAAATGTTGGATTATTTCATGTTCGTCAACTAATCTTTCCAGAACTACTGCATCTGTACTCCATCCTGTTTTTGTTTTCCGCGATTTTTTCTTATCCAAATTTAATTTTTCAAACAAGATCTCACCAAGTTGTTTTGGTGAAGATAGATTGAAACTCTCCTCTGCTAACTCATAAACTTTACTTTCAATATCTTCTAAGGTACTTTTTAATTCTTTTGAGAGTTTATCCAAATAAGGGATGTCGATGGTTATGCCATTCATTTCCATTTGGGACAATACCGGCTCTAAAGGCAGCTCGATTTCTTCGAACAATTTGATTAATTCATCTTTTTCCTTTGAAAAACTTTCTTTAAAAATTTTGACAATCTTAAAAGTTAGAAAAACATCATAACCGCAGTAAATACTTGCTTCATCAATATCAACAAATGAAAAGTCTTTATTCTTCCCAACGGTTTCCTTAAATGAGGGGGGCTTAAATCCAAATAATCTAAAACTAATTTCACTTAACCCATGTTTCTCCTGATTATTAAGAAGGTAGTCTGCTAACAAGGTGTCAAAGGTTACGCCTTTAAGATCAAGTCCATGATTAAAAAATATTTGCCTATCAAATTTAGAATTTTGGAGTGCCTTTTCTTTGTTTGGATCTTCTAGCCAATTTCTTAGCTTTGAGAAAACATCTTCAATTGATAATTGATTGGAAGTTTCTTTTTTTGTTTTATGGCCAAGAGGTATATAAAATAAATCATCATTTTCTTCTCCAAGACATAACCCTATCCCAACAAGTTCTGCATCGATTGGATTCAAACTATTGGTCTCTGTATCTAAAGAAACTATTTGATTTGTCTTATCTAATCTTTGGATTAATTTATCTAGTAATTCGAAATCATTTACAACAGTTACGTTGATTTTAGGCATTTTATTTTCACTATTTTCTAATTCATTATTGCCTGCGACTTTTGGTGCCTTGTCCTCTTTAGTTACATTATTTTTGTCAAAACCACCTTTGCTGAAAGTTGAATTGAAAATATCAATTTGTCTAAGTAGTGTTGATAGTTCTAATTTTTTCAGTGACTCTGAAAGTAGTTCTTGATTTATATTTTTTAATTCATAACCGTTACTTAAAATTAAAGGCACCTCAGTATTTATTTTTGCTAAATCCCTGGAAAGAAAAGCATTATTTTTATCGTTTCTTAGCTTTTCTATAACTGAACCTTTGATGAATCCTTTATATTTTTTATCATTATTTTGTAGAATCTTGTCCAAAGCCTGATAGATTCCGTCAAGAGTGTCGTTCTCTTTTAGTAGATTAATTGCAGTTTTTGGACCTACCCCTTTAATACCTGGAATATTATCAGAACTATCACCAGTTAGGGCTTTAAGATCAACTACTCTTTCTGGCGCAACACCTAATTTTTCTTTTACTCCATTTTCATTCATAAGAGTTGGATTTCCACTTTTCGCATATGGACCACCACCCATATAAAGTACATAAATATCTTTTTGATCATCTACTAATTGAAATAAGTCCCTATCTCCAGAAAGAATATTCACGCACCATCCTTTAGAAGAAGCATCATTTGCAATTGTGCCTAGGAGATCATCTGCTTCGTATCCTGGAGATTTAAAAATTGGTAAATTAAGGCTTTCTTCTAAGATGATTTCTAGTTGTTCAATATCCTGAAAAAAAACATCTGGTGCCACATCTCTATTGGCCTTATAATTTGGATCTAATTCATGTCTGAAAGTTGGTTTTTCGGTATCAAACGTAATACAAACACCCTCAGGACTAATATTTTTGCAATTATCCAAAAGACTTTTTAGGAATCCATAAGTGACACTTGTTGGAAAGCCCTCTTTGGTGGTTAAACCTCCATCAATACCTTTGCTAAATGCATAGAAGCTTCTAAAAGCAAGTGAGTGGCCATCGACTAAAAGCAAAATTGGTTTTTTAGAGTTTTCAGATTTTAAACTCATTTTCTCTTCTTAGCCCAAGGTGGAATATCAATAAAGATTTGCTCTCCAGGTTCTAATCCATCAATTACTGAAGTTTTATTTCCACTACTAATACCAATTTCGATTTTTTCAAATTTGGGAGAATTGTTTTTATCAACTTTCAAAATTCCTTTTTCACCTTTTTCAGTGACAATAGAAACTGTAGGCACTAAGATTTTTTCTTCATTACCTTCGACTCTAAATTCAAGATCTGCAGTCATTCCAATTTTAATTTCTTCAGAAATATCTTTAAAATTTAAAGTTACTTCGAATGAGGTTACATTATTATCTTTTACTGCTCTTGTAGCTATTTTTTTAACTATGGCACTATATTTTTTTGAGGGATAAGCCTCAATTCTTACTGAGGCTTCTTGACCTATTTTTATTCTGCCAATGTCACTCTCGGGAACTTTAGCAACAATTTCTAGGCCTTCTGATAGTTCAAAAATAAAGTTTTTAGTTTTAGAGTCTGAACTTAAGTTTGTACTTGGTGTGACATAAGATCCTATCTCAGCATATTTTGCAGTGATCTTTCCTCCATAAGGAGCTTTAATTAGATAGAAACTTTTTTCAGCTTTTGCATCATTAAGTTTTGCGCTACTAATGTTGTAGTTATTTTTATAACTTTCATAGTCTTCTTTACTTACAGCGCCTTCTTGATATAAATATTCCCTTCTTAAAAATTCAGATTTTTGTTTTTCTACATTTAATTCAAGTTCTTCAATTTTATAGATAAAGTCTGCATCATCAAGAAAAGCTAAAACCTGATCTTTTTTTACAAGATCACCCTCATCTACTTTGATTTCTTTTATTACGCCTTGCTTCCGAGGCCCAATATTGCTTGTCCTTATTGCTTTTATTTCACCACTAGTATTAATTGAATCTGAGAGGATTCCTTTTTCAACTTGAACTACAAAATCAGAAATATCTTTTGACTTATTTTTCTTGAAGGAATTGCTTATAAAAACGAAAAATATAGCTAGAGAAAGCAATATAATTCCACTTCTTAGATTTATATTTTTTTTTATTAAATCAAACATTTCTTTTTAAAAGCAGAAGTAGAGAATATTTAGGAACTAAATAAATAATCAAAACGATTATAATTAACTTATCCAAGATTGGTTAAGTAAATACTATATTACTAGAAGATGTTTTCTTGAATTTTTCCATAAGTTTTTTCAAATGTTAAAAGCAGGTATTATTGGATTACCAAATGTTGGAAAATCAACTCTATTTAATGCACTTGTAGAAAATGCTAAGGCCCAAGCTGCTAATTTTCCCTTTTGTACTATAGAACCTAATAAAGGTATAGTTTCAGTCCCAGATCAAAGGTTGCAAGAGTTAGGTAATTTAAGTTCTAGCCAAAATATTATCCCAACAAAAATTGAATTTGTAGATATCGCAGGACTAGTAAAAGGAGCAAGTAAAGGCGAAGGTTTGGGAAATAAATTTTTATCAAATATTAGGGAGGTTGATGCAATAGTTCATGTTGTAAGGTGCTTTGAAGATAGTGATGTAATTCATGTTTCTGGAAAAGTAGATCCCCTAGATGATATTGAGATAATTAATCTGGAATTGAATTTAGCTGATTTATCTCAACTCCAAAAAAGAAGAGAAAGAATTAAAAAACAGGTTAGAACTAGTAAAGAGGCAGCTAAAGAAGATACCTTACTAGAAAAAATTGAAGAAGAGCTAGAGAAAGGTCTTTCAGTTAGATCAATATCTTTGAATGAAGATGAAAATTTAATAATAAAGCAATTAGGCTTCCTTACTGCTAAACCAATTATTTACGCAACTAATTTGAATGAAAATGATTTAGCTGAAGGTAATAATTTTTCATCAATAGTTCAGAGTTTTGCAAGCAATGAAAATACAGAATGTATAAAAATATCAGCGCAAGTCGAATCTGAATTAATAGAGTTAGAACCAGAAGATAAAAAAGACTACCTTATTGGCTTAGGAGTAGAAGAAGGGGGATTAAGTTCCTTAATTAGATCAACATATAAATTATTGGGATTAAAAACTTATTTCACCACCGGAGAAAAGGAGACAAAAGCTTGGACAATAAAAGATGGGATGACTGCGCCACAGGCAGCAGGAGTAATTCATACTGATTTTGAAAAAGGATTTATTAGAGCTCAGACTATTTCGTATCAAAATTTAATTGATTCAGGTTCAATTGCCAATGCAAAAACTAAAGGTCTTTTAAGAAGTGAAGGTAAGGAATATATTGTTAACGAAGGTGATGTAATGGAGTTCTTATTTAACGTTTAGTAAGTCTCTTAGGGCTTACTATTTTGCTTTTTTAATTTAAATTCAAAAAAAGAAATTAATAAAATTAAAATACATCCTAAGCAACTTCCTAATAACCCAAAAACAATGGTTGTAAAGCCATCATCGTAGCCATATTGTAGTTGTGGTAAGTGAGGGGGTATCGGCATTATTTTTCAGCAGAATTTTCAATATCTTCCAGTAAATGTTTAGTTGATCTACTAAAACCATTAGTTTTTAAATAGTTTTGAGCCTCTCTAAATTTTTCAGCTACTCTTTTTGCATAAGGAGTATTCATGGAATTTTGAGTCATGTTGAAAATGCGACTCATTTTATAATCTGATTTAGGTAACCCCTTGATAAGTATTCAAAAATACAAGAATATAAAAATAGGATTTTTTACTCAGTAAAATGTTATTCAAAAAATTTAATTATAAAAATTAATCAGTAATCGATTCGTATATAACCCTAATCAACATTCTTATTCCATCATCATTTTTTAGTTTTTCATAGGATGGCATTCCAGATTTATTAAATTCCCTAAGATCTTCAAGTAATTCAGGATGAAATTGGAAGGTGAAAGATCTCCTTTTATGTTGTGTCTCATAATCTGTGTAGTTGATGCAAGTAGCAGAAACTTGAGTACATAGCTTCCCTTGTGCACTAGTGGAACAAACGATTTCAATTGAATCTGGTAAACTTAAAAGCCAAGAAAATTCAGAAACTGAGATATTCTTCCTTATTGGAGCAATTGAATTATGGAGTTTCCCGTAAGCCCAATTAGCAAATAATATTGCTTCTTCATTTACCTCGTCACTATGAAACATAACTATGTTTAAATTTTTTTCGAAAGTTACTGACTGTTCAACAATTCCTACATTTTGTTCACTCGTTAATTCATGATGCAATAGTAATTTTGAAAAATCTTTACTTTGATGAATGCCATCATGAGAATAATGTAATAGTTCAACTTGACCGACTTCAGGAACTTCATTTAGGGCTACAGCAAAACATGGATCATCCCAACCTTTAGCTACTTCTATTTCGGGAATATCATCTTGAGTATCATCATCCTTATAAATAGATAAATTTTCTCCAGTATTTATTATTTCTTTGCAAGTATTTAAGAGATTTTCGTAATGACACTTGGAACAGATAACTTCTGGCTTCATCAAATTTACGATCTGATTGACTGCCTTTTTTATAAGCCTAATATGAGCCTGAGCAGCTAATTGATGGCCAAGACAAATAAATATAGATGGAGCAGTTTTGAGTCCTCTTGAAAGTATTAATTCTTCAGTAAATTCTTGTAATTCATCTAATGATATATTTAAATCTTTAAAACTATTTGCATCTTTTACTGTTGGATGTCCTCCTTCAACAAAAACTGCTAATGAGTTTTGTAATAAATCAATTAATAATTTATTGTCGAGTGTTCCTGTCTTCCATAAAGGTATAAGTATTGAGTCGCAATCTGATATGAATTGGCATAGAGATGCAATATTAGAAGAAGCTCTTACATCTTCTCCAATTAAATTCTTTCCAACATGATCTGCTGGTTCGATTATGCAAATAGAATTTTTTATGATGTTTGGATTCTGAATAATTTCTTTTAGATCTTCGTTGGTTTCTATTACTCTTTCGTAAGGTGCTCCATT